>NZ_AJZD02000010.1 GCF_000272105.2 Vibrio splendidus 12E03 | reverse complement strand
CCAGAACCGTCACCACCAGAACCATCACCATCACCACCAGAACCGTCACCACCGCCAGTATCAGGTTTTTCTATGCCCTGCTCACAAGTAAAGGAATAGTTTTTACTGTCAGTACAAGAAGATTTCAGATTGGTCCAGTGGTTGGGATACTTAGCGGCACAAGATTCATTTTCTTGCATAACCAAGTTATTCCACGAAGAACTAGAGCAAAACGTATCTTTACAAACACCGTCAACAATAGTGTTGGGAAGCTCACATGCCGAACGACTAGCGCGGAAAGCTTGCATCTTAGAACCCGATTGAAAATGAATCATAAGATAAAAACCAGAACGGGATATATGAGAAATAGGTCGGTAACTGCCATTAGTTGAACTCTCCCCATTACAAATAGATGAAGAAGTATCAACAACCATTCCAGACTGAATACATGCCCAAGTGGTGGGCGTAAGGGATTGACCAACTCTAACAATTTCAGCACTAACAGAATGAGAATAAGCTAAGAACAAAACGAAAATGAATAATAATTTTTTCATCACACCATTCTCCTAATACAATCAGTCAAAACGAGAATGACGAAAATATATAAAAGGTCATTCATGGAAATATAAACAGGCATATAACCCCCAACAAGATCAAAAAAGGGAAGCGTTAGCCTCCCTATTCATCGTTAAGTAATAATCAAAGAATTAACCGAAGATTGCACCTTTAATCCACTTATAAACAACAGCAAGGCCAGCAAGGCCAATAAGAGCCTGACCTACTGAACCAATCGCCGCCGAACCATCAGTAGTAATAGCAGTTGTGGCAGCACTTACATCAATTGCAGCGTGTGAAATAGAAGATACAGAAGCAGCAGCCACACCTAGAGCAATAGACTTTTTATTCTTCTTTAAGAAAGAAATAACTTTTTTCATATTAAGACCTATATCCTAATTGTTGGAGAACCAACTTAATAACAAATACCAAACCATAAGCACCAGACACTGCACCAATAATTAAAGCAACATCTGATTTTGAAATTTGGTCACTAACAACTGTCAACTCGTTAGCTGTATAAAGACTAGTAAATTGACAGACACCATCAGCCGCTAATTGTTTAACAGCTAAATAACCATTCTCAGGGTTAACGCAAATCATTAGCGGCTAAATCCTATTTTTTCAATGAAACTTCAAAATGCTTTTTAATTTCATCGTCTACGGGAATTAACTTAGAAACCCAACTCTCATACACATCATCAGGGTTGGAACCGAAAACAAAGTTATATTCACGGTCAGGAACAAAAGCACCAGTAGATAACAAATCCTTAGCGTAAACAGGGTCAAGTTTAATAGGCTCCTTACCGTAAGGAACTTCAGTATCAAAACCGAACCCCTCTTTTTGGTACTTTTCTACATCCACATTATCAATGGGGCGTAAGATTACCAATTCATAAAAAGACTCATTATTCTTACTCAGTGGATATTGTTTGCGAGCAATTCCCATTACTTTGTCAGCCATATAAACCCCTTATAAGCTATTAACTAATTTTTGATGCATTGAAGTGAAAGATAAACTAGAGTCATCCCGCATCAAGGACGTTACTATTTTTTGGAAGTCACCGTTATAAAGCTCGTAAAGTGCATTAACAGTTCGTCCATATTGTCTTTTTGCCCAGTAAGCCGCCTGCAAAACATCACAGGCAAAGCGCTTTTTTGCTTTAAAAACCATACTTCTAGGCGTTACAGGCTTAGAAAAAAGAGACTTAGCGTAATCATTGAGACCTGAAAAATAGCCATCGATATCTAACAAAATATCAACAGAAACCTTTTTCAATTCGACCTCGCTTCGATACCAAACGAAACCGTCCTTATCTATCTTTTGCTCAAGCTTTTTGTTGTAAATACGCCAGTGAACAAGAGATTGCCTAGAGCCAATTCTTCTCATTTCGCAAGAAAATACTTTGTTTCCATCAGCGTCTATATGCCATTCATCGTCATTCTTAAATGTTGGAGAAATACCGCGCGAACGCTTGAAACCATCATCAAGGAATGCCAATTCAACGTTCTCACAAGTATGGATGCCGTCAAAATCATCAAAAGCTAAATCACAACGAGTTAACAACGTGACGTTGAGTATGTTAGATAGCCAATAGTGAACAAATTCACGGGAACGGTTAGTAAACAAATGCTTGCAACCATGACCGTTGATAGAAAAGTGAATGGTATCCCTTTGATTTGAACCACCATAACCAACTTTACCGAAATGGGTAGAACCATCTGGAGACTCAATATCAAAATGGTTTTCATAGAAGTTGAACTTAGCCCCCTCTTTTAAGACACCGACAGAGAAGCCCAAAACCTTATTCAGAAAGACTACAACGCACTCTTCAAAGTATTTTGTATAGACGCGATCACGATAATCATTGATTGATTCCAAATCATCGCCAGACCTTGCACGCATTGGAGGAAGTGCAGGAATAGCAGGAAAAGCGATACCAGAAAAAGGACCAGATTTAGTGCAATGGCGAAAATCAGGAAGACGAACAGTAAAGGCTAACCAATCGACAGAGGTGGACGTATTAAGATATTGAGATTCAACATCAACATTCAGCTTTTGACCATCAATGTACTCAGGATTTAATCTCTCAGCCTTACGACGATAAGCATTAGGTTTATGCTCATGCGTATAAGATTTACGTGCATGAACCTCTTTACTATCAACCTCTACCTGATTAACCACACCAGAACGACACGTAGGACAGACACAGTGAAAAAACGATGTGTAAATCTGTCCACAGTCAGAGCAAGCAAATTGTCGTTTTGGTGCGTTTTTCATAGTCAAAATCAAATAATATCTATTGCATGCGCGCATACTAACAATAAAATTTGCATAAAGTAAACACGCATGCGTGCATATGGGCATAAAATATTAGATAAAATAAAAGAAATGTCACAAAAGAGAAAAGATATGAAACGAGGCGATACAACAGTAAGGGTGAACGAAGATAGAAAAATGAAGTTGCAAAGGGGAGCAATAAAGGTAGGAAATCAAACAGGTCAGCTGTTAAAAATATCAGACATAGTAAACCACCTGATCGACAACTACAGCGAAGAAGCAATACAAGACTTGATACACAAAAAAACAGATTAGAAAACTTAACCATATGGAGGTGGAGGGAAATTTCGTAGACTCGCTAACGCTCAAACACTGCCGCGCTACGCTTGGAGATAGATGCCGCGCTGATGTTTAAAGGGAAAGTACCCCCGTAATACTAGACGGGGGTTTCACATCTCCGAACCTAGACCAAAGCCACCGCCCCGCGCTTCGCTTGCCTCGGTTTCGGTGGCTTTCTTTGATTGGTATGTCATTTTTTGACAAACTGGTATGTCATTAGATAACAAACTCGCTAGTGCAAGTATTATGCGTAGTTATGTTACGGGTTAACTTCTAACAACGATTCTCCTAACGAGCATCAAAAAGGCCGGACAAGCCGACCTCCTCATTGAGCATGTTACTCGCCCACGTTCTTATTCAGTTAAGCAAGCAAACCACTCAACATAACTCTGCTAATAATACGCAGTGGGATTGTTATGTAAACCCCAGATAGTAATGTCACTTTTGAGCTAGATTAAAATGTCACCTTTGTACTGGTTGCTGACTACATTTCATGTACCAGCTTCGGTTACTAAGGACTACTGAGATGTTGATTGCCATGAGTGAAAAAGAAATTAGTCGATTCAAAGTTATTCAAGACGTCTGTGAACATCGTTTGCGTCGTACTGATGCGGCAGAAATACTTTCGTTAAGTGAGCGGTTAATGAACAAACTACGTGAACATGGTGCGGCTAGTTTAACCCATGCTTCTAGAGGTAAACCCAGTAATCGGCGTTATTCTGACGAATATCGCAAAGAGATTCTTTCGACTATCCATAAACACTATTCTGATTTCTCGCCCACATTTGCACGTGAAAAGATCATAGAAAATCATAATTTAGCTATCTCGTTAGAGACACTTCGCCAATGGATGATTGCCGACAACCTTTGGATCCCGCACTCACAACGAAAACCTAGAGTCTATCAACCTCGTTACCGTCGAGACTGTCTTGGAGAATTGATTCAGATAGATGGCTCACATCATGACTGGTTTGAGGGCCGCAGCGACAAATGCTGCCTACTGGTGTTCATTGATGATGCGACTGGCCGCTTGATGAACCTAAGATTCAGCGAGACAGAATCCGCATTTTGATAGTAAGTCACAGTGCAACATAAATTCTATTCACCTCTGCCTGGACTATATTACCTTGTCTCATAACTGCGATAATGACACTTCTATTACCAACAAGTCTTTAAAATCTGATATTTAGGCTAGTTTTCAATTAGTTAGAGTATCTTTTGTTTGTTAACATATTTTGGAACTGAATAACTTATTATCTTAGAAGGCTTTACATGAAAATCAGTACAATCGCCCTATCGCTATTCACCGCTTTTTTTGGCATCAGCTCGCAGGCACTTGCTAATGAAAACGAAAAATCACCCAGAGAGCATGGCCATTTTTATGTTGGTGTTGATATCGGCTTTTATAATGAAACTGAATTAGAATATCGTGGCAGCGTCATTGAAGATTCATCTGATCTATCAGACTTTAGCTATAACTTGGTTGGAGGCTACGAGTTCAATACACACGATGTCGTCAAACTGGGACTAGAGGCAGAGTACCGAAAAATCGGAAAAGTTAACTATAACGACTTAATGGATATTGAAAGCCAAGCTTTCTTCGTAAACATTAAACCAAAATTTATTGTTAAAGGTGACGTCTTAGATCTGTATGTATCTTTATTAGCCGGTGTTGGCTCTATGGATATCGAAGCGAAAGCTTTTGGAGTATCAGACTCTAAGTCTGAAGCAGCCTACCAAGTTGGTGCTGAACTTGGTGCTATAGTAACAGACAACATCGACATCCATATTGGTTACCGCTATGCAAACGTTGAAATAGAATCCATCGATGTATCACCCCAAACCGCTTACCTAGGTGCAAGGTACCACTTCTAAACTTGATTCACTCGTAGGCTCAATGCTACTAAAGCCGTCCTTTTAAAGCTCGGCTTTAATTTTGATCACCTATTTCCCTACTCGGCCTCTACTTTAACAAGACAATTCAACCATAAATAACGTTACGTTGTATCTTATGTGAAAAGTTACAACTTAAAAGCTTTGCCTTAACGAAAAATAAACCACTTTAACAGGCTACTATTTCGTGTTTAAATTTTGATCTATCAAACAATTATATGAGTAAACTTGGTGATTAAGCAATCAAATGCTATGCATTCAATCCTTAAAAATAAATTAAAGTGTTAACATCAGGCAATTTTGTAAACTAGGTGTTTGATATGTTGCCTAAACTTTATAAGTTCAGATCGCTCCACGACAGAAACATACAATCTATTTCCGAGTGTTCGTTGTGGTTTGATTACGCTAAAACTTTTAATAACCCTTTTGAGTCTAACCACGTATTCAACAGAGAGCTTCAACAAAACTTTAAGATCATGTGTTTCTCTCAGTCGAGCGACCACCCAATACTATGGTCGCAGTACGGTGACAACTTTAAAGGCATGTGTATCGAGTATGATCTCAACTGCTATAACGGCGAGGCCAATCTCAACTGTTTTGAAGTCCAGTATGAAGACGAACCGAATATGTTCCACCCGGTATCGTTAAGTGGTTTACAAACATCAAGACTGGGAGCTGAGATATTCAAAATTAAGCATTCTAATTGGTGCTACGAAAAGGAATACCGTTGGGTGCTATCTGATGAGGAAATGATCGGTAATAAGCTCTACCTTAATAGAGAATGCCTAAGCTCGGTGATTCTGTCAGAGCACGCTCCTGCCGACAGGAAGCTGAAAGTTCTGATGACTTGCCAGCGCCTTGGTATACCCGTTAAGCATGCAATTGCCAAGCAGGAGTCGTTTACATTCGAAGTGGTCTGTTAAACGGTATACAGCAAAATTTATATCAATAAGTCAGACACTTTCATTAAGTTACAGTGCAACGAAAAAGGGAGCCACATTTAATGTGGCTCCCTTTTTACATGTTCGTCGTCAGTTTTCCAGGCACTTTATCTTGCATCTGCTCAATCGTCGCTATAGACATTTGAACAGTTGAAAACCAATAAGGTCGGTGCTTAACGTTAAATAACTCACTATTCTCTAACGCTTCGAAAACAGAATACTTCCTACCTTGAGCCAAAGCTGCCCCATAAACCGTTCGCTCAAGTACAGGAATGTCATTCACTTCCTCTAGAAGTGCCCTCTTGATGAACTGGTTTCCAGGGCTCCAATCTATAAATTCAACGAGGTTTTTTAGTAGTTTAAGCTCTAACTGCTCGACCATCGCTTCGAGAAACTGTGTATTTGGCATCACCTCAGTACAAGCATAATATTCGTCATGTTTGTCACTTGCTTCACGATAACCAAGCATCGTTTTTACCAATGCGTCTTCAAACGTGGAAGAAAAGTGGTTACAAATTAGAAACAAAGGCAGAACTCGCAACACGCCAAGTAAAATTCCTACGTTTGGGTCTTTAACCGACGTTTCTTGAAGTCGAATTCGAGTCGCATTTGACGTCACGACCAAGTGCTGCCAAACCTTAGGTGTGATGTGTTTAATGTTGCCATCATTCCACTTGATCAGCTGTTGACTCATTAACAATGGGAACAATAAACGACAATTTTCAATACCTATCTGTCGTGCTGCAATTTTTGGATCGAGAATCACCTTAGATTTCTTTCCATATTTATCTGCAAACTCTTGATTGGAAACAAACTCGATTAAACTTGAGCTCAATGGCCTACTTTTCGCGGATATTTTATGGAGTTTGGAAAAGTTTAAAGATGGCGAATACGCAACACTAGCGAATTGATTGTAATCGGGTAAGTCTGAAAACAACGAACTTATTAAGGTACCTTGAAGCTTCTCAAGCATTAGCGCAGAAGCGGCATTGCTGACATCATCGATAACGTATCGTAAGGTTTGTTGCTTCGCGTCGACTTTCTCGCGATGAGCATTGACTCTATCCTGCTCGCAGCGCAATAAAATACGTTGGTTGTGAGATATGCGGTCAGATTCATCAAATATGACGCTATCACAATACCTATTTTCCAAACTTAGTAACGTGTCTACTGTAGATTGTGCGAGCTTATATTCAGGTGAGATTAACCATCGATTAAAGCGAGCTTCAACATTGATTGAGACCTTCCTTGAGATCTCAACGACTTCAGGGGTATAACTTTTATTTGCTAACAACAACCGTGACTTTCCTTTGCCGTAAATGCTCTTGTATCGGCATATCCTGCCTTTATAACAAAACTAATATTAATAGAAATTAGAGATTGGTTCACGAAATTGTTTCAATAAAATTAAGGATATTTAGTTATAGTGCGTTGAGAGTGGCTAGTGTGTGATATGTAGCCGGATATACTTTTCTGGAAAGCTGTATTTGAACCTTTTCTTCGTCGGTAGATTTTTTTTTGCCTGCTTGCAAATTTTACTATCTCCAGACGTTCTCACCTTTTTGATTCTTGCGTAACCTTTAGAGTGCTTCATCTCAATCATCAGATCGCAATAACCCTCGAAATCAACATTACTCTTGTTGAGCCCTTTCATGACGGTGACTTTTATCTTTTTGGCTACAGGATTAACCAATGCATCGTCGGGAAAAGCGACTGGGGATAAAAAACATAATAGTAATACTAGGTATCTCATACTGCTCTCTCTTTGTTGAGGGTGAGAACAGTATGCGGAGATTTAAGAGAAATGAAGGATTAACTTAGTATGAAGATTGACTAGCTAGCGCGTAACTCTACGATTACGCTTTCTTTGAGCCTTTAGACTTAAAACCATTATGCGGGAACACGTTACGAATACGTTGCTGTACGTTTTTAGGCACATCTTTAGTGAACTTGAGATTGTAGCCAGAACGTTTTGCATACACTTTTAGCTCACCTTTAAAGGTATTGTTATGACCAATCTCTTGAAGGTTATGCTTAAAGCTCGGTGGAAGATGCCCTTTAACTTGTTCGATCGCCCCGTCACTAAATTTAATTTTCAACACCGGTCGATCGACTGCTACTAACCAAAAAACTAATACCGCACCGATTAATATTACGTACATCATAATGTCACCACTACTGTTGATGGTTATTTATCGTCAGAAAGGAGCTTGCTTAAGTCTTCTTTGAGGCTAGTCACCGTCTTGCTGGCCTGCTCACTACGAGACGCTTCGCTAACCAAATACTCGATGGCATCTGAGAGCGTACAACCTAGCTCGTTCGCACGTTGAGATAGCTTTTCCCATACACGGTAATCAAGGTCGATTGATTTCTTCTTTGTATGAACTTGTTCAGCATTGAAGTGGCGTTTTCGCTTAGCTCTGATCGCTTGTTTAAGCTTGTTATCGAGCTCAGGAGACATGTTGTTAGATATCCACTCAAGGACACCTGTAGGTTGGTGTTCAAGCTTCAATAAGGCTTTAACAGCAACGTCAGCTTCACTTGAGTCTATGTGGCAGGTGATCGACTCGCCTTCTTTCCATTTTTTGACCAGATAGTTCCATTTCCAACCACATTCCAAGTTTTCAAGTTGCTGATATTTCATGTCTAATCTCGAGAGTTAATCCTAGTGACAGCGTAACCCAAAATAGGCTATTTAACAATTATGATCTTGAAAGAATAGACCAAGATCATACTTATATTAGCTTAGTGATTAGTAACTACAACATAGAGCTACAAGCGAGATCGGTTTTTCTATATACTCCCTACCTCATTATCATAATCAGAAACTTAAATGACTCAAGTAGATTGGCGACATGTTACGCCTCAGTACGACGAATATAGCGCTCAATTAGAGCAATTCCCTGACATCTCGCCTTTCCCGTTTTCAGATATTCAACATAGATTCAAAGATGCGCTAACCCGCTTTGTCCGTTTGTCTAACCTTTCGCGTGTTTTACTTGTAAACGCTCCAGACAATTCGATCTATCGTCAAATGATTGTTGAATCTCTAGTCACTGCTTTAGATGATCACACTCTACCGGTTATAAAAACTGAGTCTTTAAATGCTGTCTCTCTGTTTGACCAAGTTCAATCAAAAGACGGTAAGGTTGTAGCGACAAAGCCCGGCCTACTGGCTAGAGCAAACAACGGCTATCTGATCGTTTCAGCAAACTTGATCTTGGCCAACCCAGGAAGCTGGTTACTGCTTAAATCAGCACTGCTTGGTGAAGCCGTAGAACCAATCAGCAGTAATCCAGAGCACTTGAACCAGTCCCCGACTTTGCCTTTGACTTACAACATTAAGTTGATTGTGGTTGGAGACAGAGCTCAACTAGGTGACCTTGATTACCTGGACAGCGATATTCAAACCGGTTTTTGCCTATTTAGCGAAATTGAACAAGATATCAAGCTCTCTGAAGAGACTTTGACTCAATATCTTGGTTACCTTAAGTGGCTTCAACTACGCTATGAATTGCCAACCATCACGCAACAAGCGTTGACGGGCATTCTTACTGCCGGAGCAAGAGAGACTGAAGATCAGAGCTATATTCCATTATGCCCTATTTGGCACAATGCGTTATTGAACGAAGCTCTTATTGAAGCCGACAATGGTGAGATTGATATTCACCATATCCAACAAGCTCAACAGCACAAATACAACCGTGAATCGTACTTACCAGAACGCGCTCTGGATGACATTCGAGATGGCCAAGTCATTATCGAAACCGAGGGTGAACAAGTTGGCCAAGTTAATGGCCTGACGGTTATCGATGTTCCCGGACACCCGATCTCTTATGGTGAACCTGCTCGAATTTCCTGCGTTATTCACTTTGGTGATGGTGATATTGCCGACGTTGAGCGCAAAGCCGAGTTAGGTGGTAATCTTCATGCTAAAGGTATGATGATCATGCAAGCATTTGTGAGCAGCGCACTAAACCTAGAAGATCCGTTGCCATACGCAGCTTCTGTGGTGTTTGAACAGTCGTATTGTGAAGTTGATGGCGATAGCGCTTCTCTTGCTGAACTGTGCTCTCTAGTGAGTGCGCTTTCTGAGTACCCTATCAATCAGCATATTGCGGTAACAGGGGCTGTCGATCAGTTTGGTCGTGTACAAGCGGTTGGTGGGTTAAACGAGAAAATCGAAGGATTCTATCATGTGTGTAAGCACAATGGCTTAACCGGCGAGCAAGGCGTGATCCTTCCAAAATCTAACTTAAGGCATCTGGCTCTTAAACCTGACCTTATTGAAAGCATCAAAAATGAAGAATTCCATATTTGGTCTGTGTCTAATGTAGATGAAGCGATTCCTCTGATTATGAACAAACCATTTAGAGACGATGAACAAGAAAGCGTTCTGAGTAAAATCGCGGAACGTATTGAAAACTTTGAAAGACATGAGCACCCTATTGGAATTGTTGGACGCATCAAAAACTGGTTTGTCTAGTACTGATCGGACTTGTTTAGCGTACACCTGTTCACTAATATGCACCTATCAAAAATCGGAGTAATTGATAATGCAAAACAAACGTGATTCTTACACTCGCGAAGATCTTCTAGCATCAAGCCAAGGCGAACTATGGCCAGAAGGTCCTCAACTACCAGCACCGAACATGTTGATGATGGATCGCATCACTAAAATGTCTGAAACTGAAGGTGATTTCGGTAAAGGTTTGATTCTTGCTGAACTGGATATTACTCCTGACCTATGGTTCTTCGACTGTCACTTCCCTGGTGATCCAGTAATGCCTGGTTGTCTAGGCCTTGACGCAATGTGGCAGCTTGTTGGCTTCTACCTTGGTTGGGTTGGCGGCAAAGGTAAAGGCCGAGCTTTAGGTGTAGGCGAAGTGAAATTCACAGGTCAAATTCTACCTACAGCGAAAAAAGTAACTTACGAGATCCACATGAAGCGTGTTGTTAACCGTCGCCTAGTTATGGGCCTTGCTGATGGTCGCGTACTTGTTGATGGTAAAGAGATCTATGTTGCTAAAGACTTGAAAGTTGGCCTTTTCCAAGATACGTCAGCGTTCTAATCGGCTTGATGTATTTTAATAAAGCAGCCTTTGGCTGCTTTATTTTTGCTCCAATAAAATCAGTTATAGTGCATCAGGATACCTAGACCTAAATATGAAATAAGTTAAATCCACCAGCAAAACGCTCTTGTGATAGCGAAACTATAATACTTTATAGCTCTGGGGAGCTTAACACTCGTCTGAAACTAACAAGGCTCCAATGTTTCAATCAACAATGGAGCCTTGACCTTGAATTCTTTGCGCCCTATCTATTTATAGAGTCCTGCATTTTTATCATCTTTGGCATCACGCCAACCACCTAACCAATAAGACCGAGAATCCATTTGGCTGTATGGGCAAGCTTCTTGCGACCTACCATTTAAACCAGCTTTGTAGCCTTGAGATTGTGCTCGTTCTAGTCGATCACGCTTTTGTCTCTTCATAGTGCAGTCCTCATACGGGTGTTGATTTACTAACATACAATGATTACAACTTAGCGGAGTTTTTGTGACTCCAACTTTAAGGATCGATCAGATTTTCACTTTTCTCAAGGCGAAAAAAAGCCCGAGTTCAGAATTGTGAACTCGGGCTCAAGAGATAAATTATTTAAATTTTCTACGGAACCCTAACAGACCAAGCACAGTCAAAGTTAACCAACCTAGGCTACCGCCTTGACGATCAACTTTCTCTGAGTCGGCACTACGAGTTTGGATATCAGCTTTAGTTGCACCGGCAATTGGCACAAGCTTAACTGCAACAACCTCTTCTACCGCGTTAGATGACGCGCCACCACAGTATGAATTGTGAGACGTTGTGTCATACGGTTGAGTCGTTCCTCCAACTGTACATTTGATAGCAGTAGCAGAGATCACACCAGCATCGTTAATGTCAGTAGCATCAATAATTCGGAACTTGTTGTTCTCTCCGGAAACATTACCATCATTTGTTAGATCATCTAACCACCAAGCCTGACCGTTAAAGATGTCTACACGACGAGCTTCAGTTGATGAAGACACGTTATAAGGATATATAAAGCCTCTGTGTCTTCTTTCACTACCATCAACCTCACGAGTGGTTTCTGCATCTATTTGGCCAACAAACTCATTAAAGTTGTTAACTGCTTTAGCTTCACCGCTCGAACCACCAAAGAAGATACCACCAGACAAGTACGTTGCTGTTGGGTTTTTGGCATCGGTTACAACGAAAGGCTTATTACCTGCACTACCACTCTCTGGTACATAACCATTACGCTTAGAATAACCAACAGCGAACAAATTATCGTTGATGTCAGTCGCTACAGAGTTACTGTATCTAGCATCGTCGTTAGACGAGCCTGACTTAACCTCTGCACCGCTAATCTGTGTAGTCGTCCATGTTGCACCAGTAAGATCTAATGAGTCACTCACAAAAACACTGGCGTTCATGTCTTGTAGGTCACCATTACCATCTGCAGTATTATAGCCAACACCGTAAAAACCAGAACCTGATTCAACGATTGAACGCATACTGCCTTGAGCAAAGTAATCACCTTGTTTAGCGTCACCGCTGCGAATCCAATCGATTTCTTTGGTCGTAGTACCGTCCCAGATCGCCGCTTTAGAAGCATAGGCCTTATCTGGTTCTGATGTATCAGTCGGAACAAACTCTTCAGAGACACTACCTACATTGTAAACTTTGCCGTTACTCGCTTTTATCGCACGCCACGCACGAGTTTCCGAAGTACCATCTGGAGCAACGGAGTCGGTGTGAAGCGCATTATTACGGATACCACCTTCAGATTTTACCCCCAAAGGTTCAACTTCTGTCGCAGATTTGGCATACAGTGAGTTAATGACAGTATTTCGACTAGTAAATGTATCACCACCTTCTACAAATGCTTTTGCATTGACGTAAGTAAGGTCATTTCTTTCCTTACTCCAAGTATCATTCCAACGGTTTTGCGCCCAACTCTCACATGTAGAGTATCTTAGCTCTCTATAACAATAGTTTTCGAAATCATCGAACTCTTGGATATATTGAAACGGAGCATCCATCGCGAATGGGACTTCTTCACGATAACTTACCGCTTCGACAGTATTACGAGTTTCGCCAGCCAATTTGAAGCTATCACACGCAACACCACCAACAGTACCTGTCGTAAAGCAACTCTCGGTTCCAGAAACCGTTGCTGGCTGAATAGCCACACCGAATATCTCTGACGCGCCTGTAATCGAAGGAGTAACTTCTACTACCTTATAAAGCGCAGCATTCGCATTAGTTGCAGCAAAAACTAATGCTGCAACTGTTGTTAATTTAAATTTAGTACAAGTCATTATTACTTCTTAACTTTCCTGTTGTAGTGCCTCGAGCTCTTCCCAGCGCTCAAAAGCAACTTCAAGCTCCTGCTCTACTGCAGATAGCTTATCTAATACTGGTTGTGTCTGCTCTACAGATTTTGAAAAGAAGTTTGGGTCGTTAACTTCTTCCTGAAGAGTTTCAATTTGAGTTTCCAATTCTTCTAAATGTATTGGTAGCGCTTCTAGTTCTCGTTGTAGCTTATACGATAACTTCTTAGGTTTAGCCTTAACTGGCGCAGTTTTGGGAGTTTCCTCAACTACTTTCGCCGGCTTTGATGGCTTTTCAACCTGTCGGTACTCTAATGCTTGCTTTCTTTGCTGCTGAGCATCGTGATAGCCACCAACAAATTCTTCAATCACACCGTTACCTTCGAAGATCCAACTTGTCATAACCGTGTTATCAACAAACTGACGATCGTGGCTCACTAAAAGAAGCGTACCCTGATAGTTGGCAAGCAAATCTTCTAAAAGTTCCAAAGTTTCGATATCTAGATCGTTGGTTGGTTCATCAAGAATCAATAAGTTGTTCGACTTAAGGAAAATACGAGCTAATAACAGACGGTTTTTCTCACCACCAGATAATGCCTTAACAGGCGTACGAGCACGTTTTGGAGAGAATAAGAAATCTTGCAAGTAGCTTAGCGCATGACGCTCACGGCCGCCTACAGTGACTTCTTGCTTACCATCCGCTAGGTTATCAATTACAGACTTCTCAGGGTCAAGGATTTCACGGTATTGGTCGAAGTAAGCCACTTCAAGTTTAGTACCGCAATGCAGACGACCTGAATCAGGTTTAAGCTGGTCAAGAAGCAGCTTGAGTACCGTACTCTTACCACAACCGTTAGGACCAATCAGAGCGATACGATCGCCACGCATAATGTTGAAGCTGAAGTCTTTAACAATCTCTTTGCCTTCGAAGCCAAAGTTAATGTTCTCAGCTTCAAATACAATCTTGCCTGAACGCTGGCCATCGTCGATTTGGATAACTGCTTTGCCTTGTACTTCACGACGGTTCAAGCGTTCTTCACGTAGCTTCTTAAGCGCACGTACACGGCCTTCGTTACGAGTTCGACGAGCTTTAATACCCTGACGAATCCATACTTCTTCCTGAGCGAGCTTTTTATCAAATTCAGCGTTCTGCATCTCTTCAACACGAAGCGCTTCTTCTTTTTCAACTAGGTAGTTTTCGTAATCACCTGGGAAAGAGCTCAACTTACCGCGATCAAGATCGACGATACGTGTTGCCATCGACTTAATAAACGCACGGTCGTGCGAGATAAAGATGATGGAACCACGGAAGTCTTTCAGGAAGCCTTCTAACCATTCAATGGTTGCAACGTCCAGGTGGTTAGTCGGTTCGTCTAGTAGAAGCACGTCAGGGTCACACACAAGTGCACGAGCAAGCGCCGCTTTACGTTGCCAACCACCAGATAAATCAGTCAGCTTTGTTTCAGCTGTCAGCTTAAGTGCAGCCAATACGTTGCTTACGCGATCTTCAAAGCGCCATGCGTTCGCATGATCCAACTGCTCTTGAACGCGAGTAAGACGGTTTAAGTTCTTTTCACTTGGGTCAGTACCGATGAGATCCAGAAGATCATGGTAGATCTTCAACTGTTCGCCGATTTCCGCTAGGCCACCAGCAACGTAATCATAAACGGTGCCTTCTTCATTACGCGGTGGATCTTGCTCAAGGCGAGATACAACCACATCTTGTGTGATTTGCATCTTGCCGTCGTCCATGATGATGTTCCCAGACAGGATTTTCATCAATGTAGACTTACCAGCGCCATTGCGCCCTACTAAACATACACGTTCGTTTTCTTGCAGTGCAAAGTCTGCACGATCTAATAACGGGTGATCGCCAAACGCTAATTGCCCATTATGAATTGTAAGTAATGCCATTCTTCTTTAACCAATCATTAAGTTCTAACAAGCCAAATGGCCAGTTAAGCTCTGAGCTTTGAGAAAGATCAGAGCTTTCAAATTTGAGCACCGGAATAGTGACCCCGTAACGGGAAAAGAGCTCATCATCGAATGCAATGTCGACAACGTTGACGTGATGGCTAATATTTAACTGTTCCGTGAGTTGGAATGCCATCTCACATAGATGGCACCCTTCTGTACTGTAGAGAGTCAGCACGCTATATCCTTATACAATCTCTTAATTACTTATGTGTAATCAACCAGCAGTTATGAATGTGCTTATTGCGAGAGAAGTCTAATGGAAGTGTCTTAGCAGAGATATTCTGAGCCTTAAGACCTAACGCTTCTAGACCTTCTAGATCCATTTTAAAGTGACGTTTGTTGTTAGAGAACACAATCGTACCTTCTTCACGAAGAAGACGCTTAAGGTTTTCCATCAACTGAATGTGATCACGTTGAACATCGAAAGATTGATCCATACGTTTAGAGTTTGAGAACGTAGGTGGATCAATAAAGATCAGATCGTAAGAACCCTGCTCTTTAACCAACCACTGTAAGCAGTCAGCTTGCACAAACTGATGTTGACGACCAACACGGCCATTAAGCTCCATGTTCTGTTTTGCCCACTCAAGGTAGGTATTAGACATATCAACCGTTGTTGTAGAACGAGCGCCACCGACAGCAGCATGAACAGAGGCACTACCTGTGTAAGCGAACAGGTTTAGGAAATCTTTACCTGCAGCCATCTCACCGATACGACAACGAGTGATCTTATGATCTAGGAACAAGCCTGTATCTAAGTAATCATGAAGATTAACAATCAGCTTAACGCCGTATTCGTTCACTTCTAGGTTAGATGAGTCTTGAGCCATCTTCTGGTATTGAGAACGGCCTTTCTGCTTCTGACGAACTTTAAGCACAACGTTGTTTGCTTCAACGCCTGTTACTTGGATAGAAGCACGGATGATATCGGTTAAGCGACGTTTTGCCTTCTCTTCCGGTACATCTTTAGGCGCTGCGTATTCTTGAATCACAAGGTGACCTGGGTATACGTCAATCGCTACATTGTATTCTGGTAAGTCTGCATCGTAGATACGGTAACAATCTAATTGCTCTTTCTTAGCCCACTTGCCAATTTTACCGATGTTCTTTTTAAGACGGTTTGCAAAGTCAGGAGCAATCAGCTGTTCTTGCTCGCCCGCTGGACGTTCTGACATCGGACGATCTGAAATTGAGTAATTTTTTTGGTGACACGGTAACGCACCATTATTCAATTTGAACTGTTTGTCTGCACGCATGCGTAAGCAGCTAAGTAGTTCGTCTGAACTAGAGAAGATAGACGCGTTACAACCGCCAAATTCAGCTTTAAGCTGTGCGCCGAATGCCGTGTACAGTGCAATTAGGCCAGGCTCTGTACCTAAACGTTCACCATAAGGTGGGTTAGAAACAATAACACCATCAGCAAATTCTGTAGGTCGTTTAAGCTTTGCAGCGTCACCTACTTCGAATTCAATCAACTCTTCAACACCAGCACGACGAGCATTGTCACGTGCTGTTTTGATCATGCGCTCATCATTATCATAACCATAGAACTTACATTCTACTTTCTTAACGCCACGACGACCTTGAACGTTCGCTTCAGCTTTAACTTCAGCCCAAAGCTCTGGTTCGAAATCTTCTAGTGATTCAAAACACCACTTCTGGCGTTTAACACCAGGAGCCATGTTTGCAGCCATCATTGCCGCTTCAATCACTAACGTACCTGAACCACACATAGGGTCTAAGAATGGTTTAGTTGCATCCCAACCACTACGAAGAAGAATCGCTGCAGCAAGCGTTTCACGCAGAGGTGCGCGACCTGATTCAGGACGATAACCACGTTGGTGAAGACCGCTTCCCACCATATCAACACCAAGAATCGCTTTATCACGGTGTAGACGAACGTGAATACGAACATCTGGGTTCTCTTTGCTGATAGAAGGACGAGGCAAAGACTTCTTCTCGAAGCAATCAACAACGGCATCTTTTACTTTCATCGCACCGTATTGGCTGTTACGGATTTCGTTGTTCGTACCATTAAAGTCAACAACGAAACGCTTAGAGCTATGGAATTGATTTACCCAGTTAACCGCAGTTGTTGATAGGTACAAATCCATGTCATCCATACAAGTGAATTCAGAAAGGACACGTACAAATCGAGAAGCCAAACGGCTCCACAAACAACAACGATAAATTTGCTCATTGGTCGCTTTGAATTTAACACCTGCTTGAACAGGTTTTGCGTTTGTAATCCCTAGTTGGGTTAGTTCTTCAACTAATAAATTCTCAAGGCCGTTTGAGGTAACCGCTAGATATTGATTCATAGTGTTCTTTTATTGATAAAAATGAGTTCGATTATACCTGAATTTGTAACTAGAGCATCACACTAAACGCGTCTTTTCATTGAATCTTTCGACTAACTGGCTAGCAAATGCACAGTCTTGAAGCGATCGCTTACCCACATCCCCTTAGAACACAAGACCTATCGAACCAACTCCATTTCTGACCATTTGTTAACCAAAACAGCAATGTGAATTTATATTCACCTTTAAATTGGTATATACCAAAAGGGGTTTATGGGTGAAATTTAGCTACAAAAGACCAAAAACAGGGAATAAAGATGGACAAATTACACTTCTAGCGATGAAAACAGGCTGAAATTAAGGCGAAAAAATAGTCGTAAGTTCACTATTTAAATAGTTAAGCAGTGATGTATTTATCAGGATGAGGTTTTTTAGGCACAAAAAAATCGGCTATTGAGCCGATTTTGGGGAAGGTTTGACAGGTTTACGCGTTGCGATGTGTGTGAGAAATGATGGACTGAATAGAAGGCTAACCGACCATCGCAATGTGCGTTTGATGAAGAATAGCGTTCGCGTCTATCATTCTATCGTGCATGACCTTAATCGAGTCGCCAAAGCGTAACCCTTTTGAAGGTGTAAGCAGAAACTCTTCTAGGTCGACAAATGCACATAGGCTCGCGCACTCTCCCACTTCTAATACAATGAAATACCCTAAGCTATGCTCGTTATTCATTTGTACGATATCCCCTTCTTGAGGATATTCATGCCCAGCGCCCTGTGAGTCGAAGAACCAACTCTTAGGCTGTACAGGCTTATGGAAGCGTTTTGCTGCCACACAATAAAGCGCGAGTTCAGCTTGGCGAGGCTCAGACAGTTCTAAGCCAGAAATTTGTTCTTTGAAGGTTTGGTATGAAGATGCGTCATCAACGGTGAATTCATTATCTCTAAACGCGCAGTCCACCAGCTTATTGCGGACCAGATTCGTTTTGAAAATCATATCCTCTCCGAGGTTTAGCATTAATGAACATTGCTGCTCATCGTAATACCAACTCCATGTATCGCTAGGTTTAAGCATCATTTCGTCTCACACTGTTGAACCATTCCATTAGGTAAAACGCAAAATTACCTTCAATTACAGTAATTTTACTGAGCAATAGGCAAAAAAAAAGAGGAAATGAATTCCTCTTTCTTATCGCTTTTCTCTACAACTCAGTGAGTTACAGTGTCTCTTTTAGTAAGACGATGTCAGATTTCCGCTTTTCAAGAATAAAAGCAATTTACAGCTTATAAATTTTTAACGATGTCGCCAACTAGACCTGGACCTTTGTAGATGAAACCAGAGTAAACTTGTACAAGCTTCGCGCCTGCCATCATTTTCTCTTTTGCAGCAACATACGAGTCAACACCACCTACTCCAATGATCGGCAGTTTGTCACCAAGCTCTTCGTGAAGTTTGCGAACTACTTCAGTGCTGCGAGATTGAACTGGACGTCCACTTAGGCCACCCGCTTCATCGCAATGTTTCATACCTTCAACGATTGAACGATCCAATGTTGTATTTGTTGCGATCACACCATCGATCTTATTTTTGATCAATGATTCACAAATTTGGCGAATTTCGTCGTCGCTTAGATCCGGAGCAATCTTAAGAGCAAGAGGCACATATTTACCATGCTTCTCTTCCAGTTCAGATTGTTTGGTTTTAAGTTCAGACAACAGATCGTCTAGAGCTTCGCCGTATTGTAGAGAACGAAGTCCTGGAGTATTTGGTGATGAGATGTTCACAGCAATGTAACCAGCGTATTGATATACCTTCTCCATACAGATCAAGTAATCTTCAGCGCCCTTTTCAATTGGTGTGTCTTTGTTCTTACCGATGTTGATGCCTAAGATGCCATCGTAGTTCGACTTCTTAACATTCTCAACAAGGTTGTCGACGCCTAGGTTGTTAAAGCCCATACGGTTGATGATACCTTCAGCTTCAACAAGACGGAATAAACGAGGTTTGTCGTTACCCGCTTGTGGACGTGGAGTCACTGTGCCTACTTCTACGAAACCAAAACCCATTGCGCCAAATGCATCAATACATTCGCCGTTTTTATCTAGGCCGGCTGCAAGGCCAACTGGGTTTTTAAAAGTAAGACCCATGCACTCTACAGGTCGATGAGGTAATTGTTGGCGATACAAAAGATCAATTGGTGTGCCTGTGAAGCGTTTGAAATTTTGAATTGCAAGATCATGTGCCTTTTCGGCATCAAGTTGGAAAAAGCCAGTTCTGGCTAGACGGTAAAGCATTGTGCCTCCGATAGAAAAAAGCCCCGTGTAAACGGGGCGATATTATTTACTTATTTACCCAACTATTCAATCTATTACTGTCTGTAAGGGTAAGATAATCGAGTTTGCTAACGAATGAGGTTCATTATTAAGCAAACGTTATCGTTTCTTCAGGTTATTAACCCATTTCTAATCTCAACCTTAGTACAGCCACCAGCTCACTTAATAACAAGCAACTCACTCAACAACAAACAACGTGTGCGTCGAGATTGACCCTTCAAAAATCATTAGACCAATGGATCCCACTTTACCGAAACGAAAAAGGCAGACCTTGTGGCCTGCCCTTATATTTTTCGTTTTATCTAGTGACTAGTCTTTCGACATGCAGTTTAGATTCAACAACATCAATTCACGTAACGCCACTGAGAACTTAGCAAACTCATGAACAGAACCCACTTTGAATTCGTTCAAGATGCTCTCCCAACGATGTAGAGAAACAGAGTTACTTTCCATCCAGTCATCAAGCGCTTTAATCACATCGATGTCTGAAGCACAACCACAGTTAAGTACTTGGCCAGTTAACTGACGTTGTTGCCAATCCAGATCTTCTCTGAATGCAGCACGTGCCAGTGCTTGCCAGTTGTTGTCTACAGCTTGGCCATTGATTTGCTTCAAGAACCAGTGCAGTGACAAACGGTCACCAAGGTTGAAGTAAAGCTTAGACGCTTGTTGTACTGTTTTACCTGTTTCACGAGCCACTGTGGATATATCCAGTGCTGAGTACAGGCTAGACAAACGAGCCACTGAATTAGCCAGCTCAGCGTTTACACCTTGGTCAATCCATAGTTGAGCCATTGCTTGATGCTCTTCTACTTCTGAAGCTACTAGGTTTTCGTCCAGTTTTTCAGTAATCGCAGCCACATCACCTTGGTACAGTTCAATCAATGCGTTCACTGATTGCTTCCCAGTACGGTTTCTTAGTAACCAACGCGCTAGACGACGAAGCGTACGGCGCACATGGTAAAGCAATTCGTATTGAGCTTCAGAACTTGAGATGTTATCCAGTTCACGAATGCTCTTCAATACCTTACCTAGACCGTAGATCTCACGAGATGCTGCGTAAGCATTCGCAATATCAACAATGTTTGCACCCGTCTCTTCTTGCAAGCGAGTCACGAAATTACAACCCATCTCGTTAACCATTTGGTTCGCAAGTGCTGTAGCAATGATCTCTGCACGTAGTGGATGGTTATCCATGTGCTGGGAGTAGTTACGGCGTAACTCTGTTGGGAAGTATTGCATCAGTTGTTGAGCATGGAACTCATCATTCGCAATATCATCACTCACAAGATCTTCTTTTAGAACCATTTTACCGTAAGCGATCAATACTGATAGCTCAGGTCTTGTTAGTGCTTGGCCTTGTTTTTCACGCTCTAGCAGCGTTTCGTCATCTGGGATGTATTCCAAACCACGGTCTAAGTACCCTGCTTTTTCCATTGTGTGGATGAAACGGATTTGCTCTTTCACTAAGCCAACACCTTGATGCTCAGTAACAGAGATAGACTCAGCTTGGCAGTACGCATCATCTAGTACGATTTCGCCTACTTCATCTTCCATAGATTCTAGAACTTGGTTACGTTGCTTAACGGTTAGATCACCGTTAGACACCAAACCATTCAAGAATATCTTAATGTTAACTTCGTTATCCGAGCAATCTACACCACCAACGTTATCAACGAAGTCGGTATTCACTCGACCGCCCGTTAGAGCGTATTCAATACGACCCAATTGAGTCATACCCAAGTTACCGCCTTCACCAACAACCTTAGCTTTCAGGTCACGGCCATCAATACGTAGCACGTCATTTGCACGGTCACCCACATCAGTATGAGTCTCGCTAGAAGACTTAACGTAAGTACCAATACCACCATTCCAAAGTAGATCAACCTGCATAGACAAGATCGCTTTGATCAAGTCGTTTGGTGCCATAGAAGCTTTCTTAGTACCCAGCATTTTCTGAATTTCAGGTGTTAGGGAAATAGACTTCGCTCGACGAGAGAAAATACCACCACCTTGAGAAATCAGATCTTTATTGTAGTCTTCCCAGCTTGAGCGAGGCAGATTAAACAGACGATCACGCTCTACCCAACTTGACGCTGATTCTGGATTCGGGTCAATGAAGATGTGCATGTGGTTAAACGCAGCTTGTAAGCGAATGTGCTTTGATAGCAGCATACCGTTACCAAATACGTCACCCGCCATATCACCGACACCAATTGCAGTGAAGTCTGTGCTTTGACAGTTGATGCCCATTTCACGGAAGTGACGCTTAACCGATTCCCAACCACCTTTCGCCGTGATACCCATAGCTTTATGGTCGTAACCGTTAGAACCACCAGAGGCAAACGCGTCACCTAACCAAAAGTTGTACTCTTCAGCTACCGAGTTCGCTAGATCTGAGAATGTCGCGGTACCTTTATCGGCAGCAACAACCAAGTACGGGTCATCTTCATCATGACGAACAACACTCTTAGGTGGGATAACCTCACCTTCAATGATGTTGTCTGATACGTCTAGTAAGGCACGGATAAAGCGCTTGTAACAACGTTGACCTTCCGCGAAGATCTCATCTCGGCCAGACATAGTGTGCTGACGCTTACAAACG
The DNA here is from genome assembly GCF_000272105.2 of Vibrio splendidus 12E03. Classification (GTDB taxonomy): domain Bacteria; phylum Pseudomonadota; class Gammaproteobacteria; order Enterobacterales; family Vibrionaceae; genus Vibrio; species Vibrio splendidus_I. The sequence continues at coordinate 38,222 of NZ_AJZD02000010.1, read as the reverse complement.
AAACCACCTTTAGCACCAACTGGAACGATAACCGTGTTCTTAACTTGTTGCGCTTTAACTAAACCTAGAATCTCAGTGCGGAAGTCCTCTTGACGGTCTGACCAACGTAAACCACCACGTGCTACTTTACCGCCACGTAGGTGCACACCCTCAATATCTGGTGCGTAAACGAAGATCTCAAACGCTGGAACCGGCGCAGGGATATCTGGAATCTCGCTTGGTCTCATTTTCAGAGCCAGCCAAGGCTTAGACTGCTTGTTTTCATCAACTTGGTAGTAGTTGGTACGAAGCGTTGCAGTGATCATTTCCATGTAGCGACGAATGATACGATCATCATCCAAGCTTTCTACATGATCCAACTGTTCAGTGATCTTCTTGATAAGATCTTGCTGGCCTTTCGCGCTGCCCTTTAGTTTAGGATCAAAACGCTTGCCGAATAAGCTCACTAGCCCTTTTGCTAACTCTGGGTAATGAGACAATGTGTCTTCAATGTATTGTTGGCTGAATGGGAAACCCACTTGACGCATGTAACGAGCATAAGCACGTAAGATTGAGATTTCGCGGCCAGAAAGACCAGCGCCAAGTACCAAACGGTTGAAACCATCGCTGTCTAACTCGCCTGCCCAAATTGCCGCGAACGCTTGTTGGAAAAGATCGCGAGCTTCACGAAGATCAATGGTCTTATCGCTCTTGTGCAGCATAGAGAAATCAAGGATCCAATATGTCACACCGTTGGTTTTACCCACTTCATATGGAGATTCACCAATAACGCGTAGGCCAAAGTTTTCAAGCATTGGCATAACATCAGAAAGGTGAATTGGCTCATCACTGTGATAGAACAACTTCAAACGAACGGCTTTAGAATCTGCCGCTTCTTCTTGAGGGCGGTAGAAAAGCATACCCAGCTTGTTGTCTTCACTTAGTGCTTCTAAGCGTTCGATGTCAGCAACAGCCGAGCCTGGCATCATGTCTTCTTTGTACGAGCGTGGGAATGCACGCATGTACTCTTTCGATAATGGAAGCCCTTTGCTCTCACCGAAGTTTGCAATAATTGATTCAGACAGGCGGTCATCCCACGTAGACGATACTTCCATTAAATTTTGCTCAATTGTTTTCACGTCCACATCCATGTTGTTGTTATCAACACGAACAATATAGTGCGTTCTTGCTAGCGGACTTTCAGAGAAGTACGTTGTAAATTCAACCTCTTCTTCACAACCAAAGTACTGTTTCAAGATGCGTTGTGTTTGGCGGCGAAGCTCAGTGTTGTAACGATCTTTTGTTACATAAACCATGCAGCTAAAGAAACGACCAAACGGGTCTTTGCGAACGAATAAACGCAAAAGATCGCGATCTTGCATTTGCACTACGCCAGTACCCACTTCAAGTAAGTCTTCTTCTCGAGCTTGAAGCAGTTCATCACGTGGGTAGTTTTCAAGAATGTTGTGCAGTGCTTTGTAAGAGTATGACCCCTCGCGGTAACCACTCGCGTCTAAGATACGCTCTACTTTCTCGCGAACCAGAGGAATCGTTTCAACGGTTTGGTTATAAACGGCAGATGTGTAAAGACCAGTAAAGCGGTGCTCACCAATGACCTTACCGTTCTTATCGAACTTCTTAATACCAATGTAATCGTTGTAAGCTGGGCGGTGAATGCGTGAAGCCGTGTTGCCCTTGGTTACGATAAGCACATAAGGCTTTTTCGCTTCAAGACGTGCCGAATCAGAAAACTCAGATAGCTTAACGTTACGTACACGATCTGAGTTCGCAAACAAACCAAGACCTTGCTCCTTGGTCGGTTGCAGTTCAGTGTCGCCGTTAACTGAAACTAGGTCATATTCCTTATAACCCATGAATGTAAAGTTGTGTTCACCTAACCAACGAAGAAACGCCAACGTTTCATCAAAACGTTGGCCATCTACAGGAATGCTCTCTTTTTGCTTTTCTACTTGATTGGTTACTTCTTCAAGTCTTTCAACCATCTTCAACCAATCGTTCACAACTAAGCTAGTATCGGTAAAGATATCCAGTAGCTCCGTTTTAAGAGCTGTCATTTCAGCTTTACTGCTAAGACGGTCTACTTCGATATGGAAAAGCGATTGGAATGCACCTTCGTTATTGCTAACACCGACAACACTGCCCTTATCTGAGCGAGAGATTTGTGTTGGGTTATGAAGCATAAGGTGAGAAGAAAGGTCTAGGCGAGTAAGTGCCATTTTTACAGAATCAACAAGGAACGGACTGTCTGGAACGACTATCTCAACGATAGTATGAGTAGACTGCCAGCCTTGACGACTTACCGTCGGGTTGAAAACGCGTACAGAGATTTCGTCGGCTTTCTTTTCATTGATGTGATGCCATAAGCTAACTACAGCACCATATAAATCGGATTCGTTTCTCTGAGTCAGATCGTCGTGAGAAACGTTACTAAACAAGTGTTGAGCAAGTTGAGTTACGAGAGGTCGATGAGCAAGGTCAAGTTTGTCTTGAATCAGCTTGTAAACTTTTTCAAGTAAAACTGGAACCACAGTTTCACGTGCGGTCATAGTCACACTCCACAATTAGAATTATATTTTATTATTAGGGGGATCACTTAATCTGGTGTTTGAAACGTGCCGTTGAGCGCTTTTCTACTAACGAGTTAAGCAAAGGTAATGCATTCATTTATTGTAAAAGCATTATTGAAAAATAGTTAATTGTTTTGGAGGTGGTAAGAGGTGAAATGTTTGATTATGTGATTAAGATTCCTTTTAACTCACTAGGCACGCCAAGGTTTACAGAGCTTCCAACTTAATAAACTTATTTTTTTGGTCAGTTGTCAGCCTAAACTGCCCTCTAACCCCTATTTGTGTAAGAAATGGCCTGAATCGAGTTGCAGGTAACTGTAAACGTAAACCTGTTGTTGTTATCACTTGAACTTTACTTGCCGCACCAGAATAACTGGCCAAAAACTGCTGATATGAGATGTTAAGTTGGAAAATATAGCGATTCATACGATACCTGTATAAATATACAGTGCCAGTGTTTTTTGGCACTTAACGATGTCTGACTGTGAAACTTAGCTTGAAAACTTCTCTAGCTTATCGAAAATTCGATGAATCAGAAACAAAAAATCAGTGGCAGATATTCTCTACCACTGATGACTTTTCGTTATGGCAAACAGTTTATTAGTAAACCGTTAACCTTGAGAACGTTTAACTTAAGCTTCTAGTGCCTTCGTTACTTTCTCAAATAAGTCTTTAGCTAGGTTGTCCATCCCCTTTAAAGTCTCAAGTTCTTTCTTGATCAGAGCTTGGCGTTCATCATCGTACTTACGGAATTTAAGAAGCGGGTCAATCAGACGTGAAGCAACTTGCGGGTTACTGCTGTTAAGCTCACGCAAGATCTCGCCAGCAAACTCATAGCCCTGACCTGACTTGTCATGGAACTGTACCGGGTTCATGTTTAAGAATGAACCAACCAAGTTACGAGTTCGATTCGGGTTCTTCAAACTAAACGCTTGATGTGACATCGATGCTTTGATCACTTCAAGAGCATTGGAACTTGGGTTTGTACCTTGTAGAGCAAACCACTTATCCATAACAAGACCATCGTGTTTCCACTTGTCGCTGTAATCCGCCATCAAGGTTTCACGACATGGTAGTTGCGCACTGTTTGCCGCACCCATTGCTGCCATTGTATCGGTCATGTTGTTTGCTTGCTGGTACATTGCAACAACCAAATCGTTACCCTGTTCTGTGTGCGCTAAGTAACTTAGGCAAACTTTACGTAAAGTGCGCTTACCAATCGAATCGTGATCGATTGTGTATTCCGCTAGTGCGTGGCTGTGATAAACCGCCGCTAACTCGTCTTCAAGTTCTGCAGCTAGTGTGACTTTCATTGAGTTAAGAACCAATGCGACCGCATCAATATCAACACGCTCGTACCAACCCGATACTTCATTGTGGCTTGGTAGAGAAAGCATTTCTGCAATAAACGCAGGCTCTAGTGAATCACTCAGCAGTACACCACGGAATGCATCAACAACAGAATCAGAAAGCTCAAACGCTTGACCCTGTTGAACCTTCTCCACGTTACTGCGGATGTACTTCGCTAATAGCATTTGACCCGCATCCCAACGAGAGAACTCATTGCGCGCATTCACCATCAAGAAGATCAGTTCTTCATCTGAATAGTTGTACTCCAGTTTCACTGGCGCAGAAAATTCACGAAGTAATGATGGGATCGGTTGCTCAGAAACGTTTTCAAACACGAACGTTTGCTCTGCTTCTTTCACATCTAATACGTTATGAATTGGCTTTCCGTTACATTGTAACTCAACAACTTCACCCGCAGCCGTGTATAACTCGATATCAAGAGGAATATGCAGAGCCTGCTTTTCCGTTTGCTCATGAGTTGGAGACGTGACTTGGCGAGCTGTTAACGTGTATTGTTTCTTCTCTGCGTCGTAGTGGCTTTCAACAGACAGCGTCGGCGTGCCAGACTGGCTGTACCATAAACGGAACTGAGATAGGTCGACGCCCGACGCATCTTCCATTGCCGCGACGAAGTCTTCACATGTTGCAGCTGTACCATCATGACGTTCGAAGTAAAGCTTCATGCCTTTTTGGAAACCGTCTTCACCCAACAATGTGTGGATCATTCGGATCACTTCACTGCCCTTTTCGTACACAGTCAATGTGTAGAAGTTATTCATTTCTATCACTTTTTCTGGACGAATTGGGTGAGACATCGGACTTGCGTCTTCAGCGAATTGTGGCCCGCGAATAATACGAACATTGTTGATTCGGTTTACTGCGCGAGAGCCAAGATCAGATGAGAACTCTTGATCGCGGAATACGGTTAAGCCTTCTTTCAAGCTCAGCTGGAACCAATCGCGACAAGTCACTCGGTTACCGGTCCAGTTATGGAAATATTCGTGACCGATTACCGCTTCGATGCCTAGGTAATCGGTATCCGTAGCAGTTTGGTCGTTCGCGAGAACAAACTTAGAGTTGAATACGTTCAGACCTTTGTTTTCCATCGCACCCATGTTGAAGAAATCAACGGCTACAATCATGTAGATGTCTAAGTCGTACTCTAAGTTGAAACGCTCTTCATCCCACTTCATTGAGTTAATCAAAGAAACCATCGCGTGGTTAGCTCTGTCTAGGTTGCCTTTGTCGACAAAGATTTCTAGGTCAACGTTACGACCCGATTGCGTAGTATAAGCATCACGAAGTACATCAAAGTCACCAGCAACAAGTGCAAACAAGTAAGCAGGTTTTGGGTGTGGGTCTTGCCACTTCACCCAGTGACGTCCATTTTCAGCTTCACCTTCATCAACACGGTTACCATTACTTAATAAGAATGGATTTTCTGCTTTGTCTGCGATAACCGTGGTGGTGAATTTTGCCAATACGTCTGGGCGATCCATGTAGTAAGTGATACGACGGAAACCTTCGGCTTCACATTGAGTACAGAAAGCACCACCCGATTTGTACAGGCCTTCAAGTGCACTGTTCCCTTCAGGATCGACTTCAGTCACGATCGTTAATGTGAATTCTTGTGGTAGATCGTTCAGTGTCAGTTGAGTTTCAGACTGCTCATACTGAGTCCACTCTTTACCTTCTACCAGAACAGAAACCAGCTTCAAGCCTTCACCATCAAGTACTAAGGTCGAGCTATCTTTCTCTTGCTTAACACTAGACACCGCCGTAACGATGGATGCTGAATCGTACAAATCGAAAGTAAGATCGATTTCAGAAATAGTGTGAGATGGTGATTGATAATCTTTACGATACTTGGCTTGAGGTGTATGTGCCATGACGGGTTCCTTTTGATCGTTATACGTAATTATTTGTTAACTGTATATATCTAAAGGTTGAGCGCCAAGAACACAAGGGGAATATTAAAAAAAGGAGGCATTGTAGGAAAATGCCTCCATGTTTTGCTATTTTATCAATCAAATCAGAAAGGAACGGCTAAGAAATGAACTGTGAACCATATTTTCAACGAGCCGATTTAATGGCTAAATCTCGTACTTATCGTATGCGATTAAGCACCGCGAACATGTCTCCCTCTTCACCTTGAAGTGTCAAAACATCACTGTTCAATGTGTAACGAGTACCGTGTTCGCCGTTCTCATAAAGTAGTACTAATTGGTCGCCCTCAGTGTAATACACACCGCGACGAATCACTTCACCCCCTTCTTCATCGGACACTCGGAACATGAAGATAAAATCAGGTTGAAGCACTAAATCCATTTTTTGAATGTTACTCGCACGCAAATCGCTTCCAGACAATTCAGCGCTTGACCAAATTCCAGCTAGGGCGTTGGGCAAGGCTTTGGTGAACATAACACCGTTAAGATTCAGCATATTATGATTACTACTGTACGCGTAAACCTGAGGCTCAGAAGTATTCAAACCCAAAATAATCGTGTCTTCATTGGCGTTATACAAACCTTCCCAATGATCCACACTGTAGTCTTTCTTTTGGATATCGATAGTGAATGAGTAATTTGAATCGAGAGTAAGTTTGATTGCTCTAAAGTTTTCAGTACCTTGCTCAGGATCTGGATTCATCAAATACCAATCACCAAGCAACAGAGGAAGGTCAAAATGAGATAGATTACTATCACTTTTTGATTGTTGGCTGCTAGAAGCGACCTCGCTCCCAAAAGCAACAAAACTTAAACAAGATAAAATTAGTAGAATCCATTTCATACGCGCCCCCTCGTTTTCTTTAAGCTTAGGCACGTAATGATTAGAAAGCGAAAAAATATGATCCAAGTCACTAAATTTTAAGTGCGAAGTAACTTAAGTGTCATTATTCAACACAAAACAGAGCTAAATTACCCTGAATATTGAGTGCTATTTGCGCCAACCTAAACGGTTACAATCAGATATTTCTGTCAAATCATAGACACAAAAAAAGCGAGCCTAGGCTCGCTTTTTAAATTTTGCGTCTTGGAACAATCACCTTTTAACAGGCGCTTGCTCTATTTCTTGATCATATCCAGCATGATAGCAACAGACTCATCAAGATAAGCATCCGGGGCTTCATAGTCTTTAGGAATATCATCCAACGTTTTAAACGCCTCTAACTTAGCGGCTTTTTGACGTTGATTAATACGATCTAGACGAAGCGCATCCGCATCATCGCTCTCTTGCTGACGTACCTTTTCATTCAAAGAAAGGTCGTTATCGTCTTTATCTGCCTTATATTTTTCAATATCTTGCGCGATAAAGCCAAATTCCATATCTGTCGCAATACGAGCTTGGTGTTGAGCTGTTAAAGCAGCAATTTGCTCATCGTTACGCTGTAACACTGAGTAATTTGCTTTATCAATGCTGTCCCAAGGTAGAGCATTGTCTTCAACACTTTCACCAGTATCTGCCGGGTCAATTGGCGTTGGGTAAGCAATATCAGGTACTACACCTTTGTTTTGCGTACTGCCACCATTGATTCGGTAGAATTTCTGGATTGTGTATTGAACGTAGCCCAACTCTTTGTCGAACAAATCATAAATATGATTCAAAGAACGATGCTGTTGTACCGTACCTTTACCGAAAGAGTTTTCACCTAGGATGATTGCACGACCGTAATCCTGCATCGCTGCTGCAAAGATCTCAGATGCCGAAGCACTATAGCGATTCACCAATACCGTTAACGGACCTTGGTAACTGATTTCACCATCAGTATCGCTGTTCACTTTAACACGACCGTAGCTATCACGAACCTGAACAACAGGCCCCTCTTTGATAAATAAACCAGAGAGTTCGGTTGCTTCCGTTAGTGCACCACCACCATTGTTTCGCAGATCAACAATAATACCTTCAACACCTTGCTCTTTAAGCTCGGTGATCAGTTTATCGGTATCTTTAGAAAGACCAACATAGAAACTAGGTACTTCTAGTACACCAATCTTCTTGCCATCTTTCTCGATAACTTCTGACTTAACAGCGCGGTCTTCTAAACGAATCTTATCGCGTACAATTGTGACAACGTGACTTTTTGCATCTTTACCGTCTGGCAAGATCTGTAGCTTAACTTTAGTCCCTTTCGGTCCTTTAATTAATTGCACTACATCGTCTAAACGCCAGCCGATAACATCAACAATCTCTTCGCCATCTTGACCAACGCCAACAATACGGTCGCCATCGCTCAATTGTTTGCTATTTGAAGCAGGGCCACCAGCCACTAAAGAACGAATAACGGTGTAGTCGTCTGTCATCTGAAGTACAGCGCCAATACCTTCTAGAGATAGGTTCATCTCAGATTGGAATTGTTCTGCATTTCTTGGAGAAAGGTAACTGGTGTGCGGATCAACTTCACGCGCGAATGCGTTCATGTAGATTTGGAAAGCATCTTCGTTGTGCGATTGCGTAATACGCTTCATCGCATTGTTGTAACGCTTTTCCAAAACTTCTTGAATCTCTGGCCACTCTTTACCAGTAAGTTTTAGATTCAACGCATCGTATTTAACGCGTTTTCTCCAAAGCTCATTCACTTCAGCGATATCTTTTGGCCATTCCGCTTCGCTACGATTTAGCTCAATACTTTCATCGGTATCAAACTTGATCTCTGTATCTAGCAAAGACAATGCATATTGAAAACGTTCAAAACGCTTCTGCATGGACAAATTATAAACATCGAATGCAATCTGGTTATTGCCTGCTTTCAGTTGATCATCAATTTGTGTAGATGACGCAGCGAAAAAGTCAATATCAGCTTGAGTGAAGATATTACGATTATAATCCAGCATCTCTAAGTAACGATTAAAGATAGCTTGAGAGAAATCATCGTTGAGATTGAAGTGTTTATAGTGAGAACGAGTAAATCGAGAAGTAACACGTTTACTAGCAGTTTCGTGTTGGACCTCAGGAGCGAGTAGAGGTAAATCGTCCTGATCTAATTTGGCTTCAAGAGCCTGAGCTGAAGCTGCTAGCCAAAAGCTAGCAGCAATCAGTGTCAATTTTGAACGGCATTTCATGCGTAGGAGTATCTCCTTTAAGCGCGCAAGTGCTCCGCTTTAACAACCATTTGTAGGCCGTTTGCTAACTGAACACGCACATCTTCCTTATTGATTTCAACAATGGTCGCAGCCATGTTTCCTTTACCCATGTTCACATTTACTTCTTTGCCAGCGATGAATTCGTCAGCGTTCAAAGCGCGTGTTTCTACAGGCTTTTCTACTTTTGGTGCTTTAGGCGCTTGACGACGAGGCTGTTGAGCTTTCTTCGCCTTAGGTTTCGCTTTGCCTTCTTCACGAGCTTTTTGTGCTTGTTCTTTACGACGAGCCTGAACTTTCGCTTTGCTTTCTGCAAGTGTAGCTTTAGCGTGCTCAACGTGCTCTTCTTCTAGTGTGCCACACGCGTTGCCGTCTAGGTCAACACGTTCTGCGCCAGCTTTTACGCCGTGCAGGTAACGCCATGATGATGTGTACTGTCTTAACGCTGCACGAAGCTGAGTCTTACTTACTTTTTCGTCTTCGTTTAGACGTTCAGCAAGATCTTGAAAAATACCAATTTTAAGTGGCTTCGCTTCACCTTCTAGAGTAAAGCATTTAGGGAAACATTCAGCAATATATGCGATAACTTCTTTGCTGTTTTTTAACTTTTCAGTGTTTTCCATGTGGGTTCCTGGTTTTTGCGGTTTTCCGCGAGCATTAAGAAAATATTTTTACGTATTATAGAGAGATGCTTGGGAAAAACCACAGTAAGAGAATAATTTATGCCTTGTTCGCGTGCGAATTAAGCAGCTTTTCCACTTCTGCCATGAAAAATGTTAATCCGTCCTCGTCAATTTGAGAAAAACGACCAACATTTGGGCTATCGATATCAAGAACGCCCGCGATTTTTCCGCCAATCGAGAACGGAATAACGATTTCGGAGTTACTTGCAGCGTCACATGCGATGTGACCTTCGAACTCATGAACATCATGAATGCGCTGTACTGTATTCGTCGCAACCGCAGTTCCACACACACCACGCCCTACAGGAATTCGTACACAAGCAGGTTGGCCTTGGAAAGGACCCAGTACAAGTTCGTCTTTTTCCTTAGCTTGGTCCTGCTTCATTAAATAGAAACCCGCCCAATTCAGTTCATCCAACTCCATGAATAATAATGAACTGATATTAGCAAGATTAGCAGTTAGATCGGTTTCTGATTCAATTAATGCAACGGCTTGTTTGGTTAAGCGTTGGTAATGTTCTATTTTCATATTAACTTCCAATTAAATTGAGACTTCCATTATCAAGAGAACGCAGTAGAATGCGGCAATCAAACTAAATAGGACTTATTCTCATTACAATGAACAATTCAAAAGACACTATTAGCCGTTCTTGGTTAATAACTCAAGTAAAAAAACACAAGTCCAAATTACTGTTTGCTAACATTATTGCCATATTTGCAACTCTCATTAGTGTCCCTATCCCGTTGCTCATGCCATTAATGGTTGATGAAGTATTACTTGATAAGCCGGCTTCTGGTTTAGAGATGATGAACCACCTACTTCCATCATCGTTACAAACACCGACTGGCTATATAGCACTAACTTTGCTGTTAGTGATTATCATGCGCACCGTTAGCCAAGCGTTAAACATTCTGCAAGGGCGCCAGTTTACGCTTGTGTCCAAAACAATTACCTATCAAATGCGCAGCAAGATGATAGATAAGCTTGGCCGCATCAGTATTCGACAATACGAAACCAAAGGCAGTGGCGGTATTAACGCCCATCTAATAACAGACATAGAGACAATAGATAAGTTCATTGGTTCGACTCTGTCTAAGTTCCTCATCAGCTTCTTAACCGTGTTTGGCACCGCAATCGTGTTGTTATGGTTAGAGTGGCGTTTAGGACTGTTCATTCTACTGGTCAATCCTGTTGTTATTTATTTCTCTCGTAAACTAGGCAGCAAGGTTAAGCACCTTAAAAAGTACGAGAACCAATCTTTCGAACGCTTTCAGAATCGCTTGGTGGAAACCTTAGATGGCATTTATCAGCTACGAGCTGCCAATAAAGAACGAATCTTCCTAGATGAATTAAAGGTTCAAGCGAACCAAGTAAGAATCGATGCCGATAAATACGCATGGCAATCTGAAGCTGCTGGACGTGTTTCGTTTCTGCTCTTTCTATTAGGCTTTGAGCTTTTCCGCGCAGTCGCGATGTTAATGGTGCTATTCAGTGACTTAACCATCGGTCAGATTTTCGCGGTGTTCGGTTACTTATGGTTTATGTTGGGCCCTGTTCAAGAGCTGCTAGGGATTCAATTCTCTTGGTATAGTGCGAAGGCGGCACTGCAACGCATCAATGATCTTCTTCAACTAGAAGAAGAGAGGCGCCCTATTAGCAAAGTAAATCCGTTTCATGAAGATCGAGAAGTGACAGTCGACATTGAAAACGTTACATTCTCTTACACATTAGAAAACACTGTTTTAAATAGGCTATCACTGCACATCCCTGCTGGTAAGAAAGTCGCGTTGGTTGGAGCTAGTGGTGGGGGTAAATCTACGTTAATCCAGTTGCTGATTGGGGTTTACCAAGCGGACTCGGGGCACATTCGCTATAACGGTGAAACAACCGATGACATTAGCTTTGATGTAATACGCAATCAAATTGCCGTTGTTTTACAACAACCTATACTCTTTAACGATACATTAAGGCATAATCTGACCCTTGGTGCTGAATACGACGAAATGTCGTTGTGGCGTGCGCTTGAAGTCGCTCAAATGCAAGATGTCATCAAGCAACTGAGTAATGGCTTAGATACACAAATTGGTAGGAACGGCGTTCGACTGTCTGGTGGTCAACGACAACGCTTAGCAATAGCTCGTATGGTGCTGAGCAATCCTAAGTTTGTTATTCTTGATGAAGCGACATCTGCACTCGATACAGCAACAGAGTCAGCGCTGCATAAAGCGTTGAGCGAGTTTTTGAAAGATCGCACAACTTTGATAGTGGCTCATCGATTATCAGCGGTGAAACAAGCCGATCTAATCTATGTTTTAGAAGATGGACAAGTCACACAGACGGGAACACATGGTGAATTGGTTGAACAACAAGGACTCTATCAAACACTCTACGGCAGTGTGCAATCGCACGCCTGATGTTTGTGTCTCTGGGTCTTTAAGTCGGGTTGCTAACCTAACTTACGTTTCAACTTGGGAGGTCGCGTGACCTCCCCATCCGTAACCAATCCTTTATCAACAAAACACCAATGCGACAGCAGCTCAGTGCGCCTTTGTCAGGGCTGCGAGCTTCCCGTAGATAAAATGGACATCCCTTTGGGGAAATCCGCTTACTGCCCAAGGTGTGGTACTCAGCTTTATAGAGGCGGCACCCCTAGCCTCTCTGGAAACCTAGCAATTGCGATTACCTGCTTATTGCTGTTTATCCCCTCACATTTTTTTGAATTCATCAGTATTCGCCTGATTGGCGTCATGATACCTGCAACGTTACCATCCGGCGTCTTTACTTTAATGGGTGAAGGCTTCCCTCTGCTTGGCTTACTGATCCTGTTCTGTAGTTCGATCGCTCCGTTGCTCGTGTGTACGTCGGTACTCATTACCCATTTATCATTGCGCTTTAAATTTTTTACACCATTTAAGTATGCGTTAGCCATCATCCAGACATTAAAGCATTGGATGATGTTGGATGTGTTTCTGGTAAGTTTGGCGGTCTCATGTTTCAAACTGCAAGATTACTCAGATATTTTTGTCGGCCCTGGGTTGATTGGCCTGATTCTTCTGCAGCTTTTCAGTGTATTACTGGTAAGCCGCATCAGCGTGCGTCGCTATTGGGAAGCTTGGACAAAAGAATCTGACTACTCATTTGCTGAAAGTAAGAACGTACACTGTCACAACTGCCACCTATCTCAACCGGATGGACATACTTGCGTGCGTTGTCACCATGACTTATACCACCGCAAGCCCTACTCTATACAGAAAACATGGGCACTATTATTTGCCGCATCAGTGGCTATTGTGCCAGCCAACGTCATTCCTATCTCTATCCTGATAACAAACGGTCAAAGGCTGGAAGACACCATCATTTCCGGTGTCGCTTCGCTGATTAATAGCGACATGTATGGCATCGCAGCAATCATTTTCATTGCCAGTATCGTCGTGCCCGTCGCGAAAATACTGGGCCTCGCGTACATCTTAATCTGCATCAAGATGAATCGCGCCGTTTACCACAGGCAACGTATGACCATCTATTTCATCGTGAAATGGGTGGGGAAATGGTCGGTAATGGATCTGTTCGTTATTTCGATCATGATGACCTTGGTCGACCGTGGACAGATTTTAAACTTTACACCAGGTTATGGTGCAGTCGCTTTTGGCGTCGTAGTTGTTCTCACGATGCTGGCAGCGGAAAGCTTAGATCCTAGGCTAATTTGGGATAACTACACCTCTAAAGATGAGTCAGTGAATGAACAACGATAACCAGTCACAAACATCATATTCACCAGAAGTAAGAAAAAACAAAGGCATCTCACCTTTGTGGATTCTGCCGATATTAACCGTCGCTTTAGCCGCTTGGTTGGTCATGAAATCAATACACGATGCTGGGCAACGTGTGCAGATATACTTCTCAGATGCCGCAGGTTTAGTCGCAGGTCGAACAACGATTCGTTACCAAGGTTTAGAGGTGGGTATGGTGCGCGACATCACTTTATCCAAAGATCTATCGAGCATCTATGTCGATGCTGACATCTACCCAGAAGCGAAGAAGCTACTTTCAAAAGGAACTCGTTTTTGGCTTGTGAAGCCGACTGCAAGTTTGTCTGGTATATCAGGGTTAGACGCACTTGTTTCAGGTAACTATATCGCTATTCACCCTAGCGAAACCAAAGAAGACCCAGAAACCGTTTTCCAAGCCTTAGAATCCGCCCCTTCCGACCTACTGGCTTCTGAAGGTTTGAATATTTCACTGACGACCAAAGACCTGGGTGGTGTGTCTGTTGGTTCTCAAATCGTTTACCGTAAAATTCCCATTGGTGAGGTTTACAACTACCAGTTAAACGACAACGCTAAATCCGTAACCATTCAAGCGTCAATTAAAGATGAATACAGCCATATCATTACTGATCAAAGCCGTTTTTGGAATGTAAGTGGCTTAGGCGCCAGTATTGGATTTTCAGGTGTTGACGTTCGCTTAGAAAGCCTAAGTGCATTACTTGGCGGTTCAATTGCGGTTGACTCTCCAGGAGAAGGTCAACCGGTTGAGATGAACACCAAGTTCAAACTCTACCCAGATTTGAAAACAGCGGGCCGTGGTATCTCTATCAAGATCGCTGTTCCAGACGACAACAAGATCAGTGCAACAGGTGCTCCGATCATGTATCGCGGCATCGAAATCGGTCAAATCACTGACTTGTCGCTGAGTGAAGGGCGCGAGAACGTGGTTGCATCTGCCGCTATCCAACCAGCATTCAGTGACTTTTTAAATAGCGGCAGTAAATTCGTTCTAGAAGAGGCTGAACTGTCACTTACTGGTATGAAAAATATTGCCAACTTAGTGACAGGTAACTTTTTAACCTTAGTACCGGGCGAAGGTGAAAAAGCGCGTCGATTTACTGCGATCCGCAAAAATGAATTCAGTCAGGAACAAGAGAAATCCGTTGCGATTCGCTTAACGTCGAACAATTCGTTTGGGTTAGATGTCGGCACACAACTGCTCTACAAAGGCATTGCCGTTGGTTCTATCATCCAAGTGGGTTTAGTCGATGGTGTTGGCTCTGGCTCTGATAAGCACGAAGTATTCATGGATGCGCTTATCGATAACGAGTACGCGCACCTTATCAAAAGTCACAACCGTTTCTTTGTTACAGGTAGTGCGACTGCAGAGCTGACCGAATCAGGTCTAAGTGTTACGGTTCCACCGGCAAAACAGCTTCTTACTGGCTCGATCAGCTTTGTGAGTGAAGGCAAATCTGAAGCTAGAACGGACTACCAACTTTTCCAGAGTAAATCGTTAGCAGAAATCGCCAAGTTTAATCAGTCTGGTTCAAAGACGCTTTCATTATTTGCGAGTGAATTACCATCAATTTCTAAAGGTAGCCCACTACTCTACCGCAACCTACAAGTGGGCAGTATTTCTGATTTTCAGCTTGCAGACGGTGGCGTAAGAATCAAAGTCACGATCGAAAATCGTTACACGCACTTACTCAATAAGCATACCGTTTTCTGGAACCGCTCAGGCGTTGAGGTTGATGCGTCGCTATCAGGTATCAGTATTAAGGCGGCACCAGTTAAAACCCTTATCCAAGGCGGTATTGCTTTTGACTCGCTGCCGGGAATCGATAACAAACTCGGCGATGTGTGGAAGCTCTATAAAGATTCCAAATCCGCTCGAAAATTTGGCCGCGCAATTACTATCACCTCTTCTGGCGATCAAGAAGTCAGCAAGGGCATGGCGATCAAATATCAAGGTGTCACTGTTGGTGAGGTTACTTTGGTGATTCCGAACTTCAACAAGGGCGGTATTGAAATTACTGCGCGTATTTTACCTGAGTACGTCGACAAGATTGCCGTGGCGAACAGTCACTTTTGGTTGGCAGAACCTGAGATTGGCCTTAACGGCATCAAAAACGTCTCTGCGCTACTCTCTAAGCACATCAACGTAGATCCTGGCAAAGGTGAAAGAAACACGAAATTTGAGCTTAGCAAGGGACCCGTGCAGCCTGAAGGCAAGATATTCAAGCTACAAAGCGAAACGAGAGGCTCGGTATCTGAAGGCACTCCTATCTTATTCCGTGAGCTAGAAATCGGCAGTGTTATTGATGTTCAGCTGGGCGAGTTTGCTGACCGCATCATCTCTACGATTCAAATAGAACCAGACTATGCGTATCTGATCCGCGCAAACACCGTGTTCTGGAACGTATCGGGCGTCGATGTCTCTATCGGTCTGTCAGGCGCAAACATCAAAGCTGGAACGGTAGACAGCTTATTAAGAGGTGGTATTACATTCTCAACACCACCGACGAATGAGCTTCAACCAGTGGCAAGCGAAGATCAGTCTTTCTACCTCTATCCTCAAGCCGAAGATGAGTGGAAATCATGGAGAACCGCGATTCCTCGTCCATAGAGTGAATCCTCAGAAGCTCCATGCAAATTAATGCCGCTTAACAAAGACTAATTCTTCATCAAAATGCAGCCATTCGGCTGCATTTTTGTTGTTTGCTATAAATATGGTTTAGGGCGACCTCATTTTGCTTTAAACTCCCCGCATTAATGCAATAAATCGAGATAGTCTTTTGCACGCTAACGTATATATTCCTGAAGAATTCCTAACGCACATCGAAGCAATCATGCCTAGTCATCTAGATATGGCTTCTTTTGTCGCGTCATGCCAAAAACCACTTCGTAAAAGTATTCGAGTCAACACATTGAAAATCAGTGTTGAAGACTTCCTAGTACGAGCAAAAGAGAAAGGCTGGGAACTGGAACCTGTACCTTGGTGCGAAACGGGCTTTTGGATTACAGCGGACGAAAGTGAAGCACCACTAGGTAATACGGCAGAACACATGTCTGGTCTTTTCTACATCCAAGAAGCCAGCTCGATGATGCCACCTTCGGCACTTTTCCAAGGTGAAGCTGATTACCAAGCGGTGTTAGACACTGCGGCTGCACCCGGCTCTAAAACAACGCAAATCGCGGCACTAATGAATAATCGCGGTGTGTTAGTTGCCAATGAATACGCAGCAAGCCGTGTGAAAGTCCTTCACGCTAACATCGAACGTTGCGGTGTCCGTAATGCCGCTCTAAGTAACTTTGACGGTCGAGTTTTCGGTGGTTGGTTACCAGAACAGTTTGATGCTGTGTTGCTTGACGCACCCTGCTCTGGCGAAGGTACCATTCGTAAAGACGCCGATGCGATGAAGAACTGGACGTATCAATCTGTAGTCGATATTGCCGACACGCAAAAAGACCTGATTGAAAGTGCATTCCATGCTCTTAAACCTAATGGTGTTTTGGTTTACTCAACATGTACGTTAAGCACTGAAGAGAACCAACAAGTGTGCCATCACCTAAAAGAAACCTTTGGTGATGCGGTTGAGTTTGAATCTCTTGAATCACTGTTCGACAACGCAAAAGCAACGACGACTGAAGAAGGCTTTCTTCACATCTTCCCTCAGGTATATGACTCTGAAGGTTTCTTTGTTGCACGTATCCGTAAACTAGCGTCTGTGACTCCACCAGAAGTTAAAAAACGCATGGGTAAGTTCCCATTTGAAAAAGCGCCAAAGAAAGCTCAGCAAGAAATCGCTGAACAACTGCTTAGTGCTCTCGATATCGAACTACCAAGTGATACTCAAGTTTGGATCCGAGATAAAGACGTTTGGCTATTCCCAGAAGCGCTAGAGCCTATGATCGGTGCATTCCGTTTCTCTCGCATGGGCATCAAGATCGCTGAAACCCATAAAAAAGGTTATCGATGGCAACATCAAGTCGCGACAACGCTCGCGACAGGTAATGAAGCTAACATTATAGACCTCAGCATCGAAGATGCTCGAGAATGGTTCATGGGCCGAGACGTTCGCCCAGAAGGCTTGTCAGGCAAAGGCGAAGTACTAGTAAAATACAACGGCGCAATCATCGGCCTTGGCAAATGGGTAGGTAACCGAGTGAAGAACGGCTTACCAAGAGAGCTAGTACGCGACAAAAACCTTTTCTAGTCGTTCGATTAAAGCTCACACTGTACTGAGAAAAACAAAAAGCCCAAACAATCTTCATTGTTTGGGCTTTTTCTATTCTTGTCGGCTAGTTCATTTCAAGGGAAGCACTGTAAAATCAACAATTAATTACATAAATATCAATTCAAGTCGCTATTTCCAATAACAAAAATCGCTTATTAGGAAATTTAAACTAGACTTCAGTCTAACAGTCAAAGAATTAAAACGATTAGCGTAGGCTCTTCGGAGCCCTTTCCCCTAAGCCCAAACAGGAAAGTTTGGGCTTTTTTTTGACCGACAAGCTCGCTTATTTAACTAGGCTGATGCCTTCTTTGTCGATAGTGATCTTGCCAGATTTGTACAAACCACCAATGGTCTTCTTGAACGTACCTTTGCTGGTTCTGAATGCAGAGAAAATAACTTCAGGAGAAGACTTATCATTCAAAGGCAGGTAACCGCCTTTCTTCTCAAGCAGGTCAAGAACCTTAGTGCTTAGGTCATCCATCTTAGCCACACCAACCTTCTGAAGAGACAGATCAATCTTACCGTCTTCTTCACGAACGTTTTTAATATAGCCTTTTAGTGTTTTACCAATGAACAGCTTACCGATGATATCAGATGGGAAAATCATACCCCAGTGTTCACCGTTCACGATCGCTTTGTAACCCAATTGGCTACGCTCAGCGATAATGAGATCGACTTGCTCATTTTGCTTATAAGTCGCAGGCGTGTTGTCTAACCATTTATTGAACTTCGTTGTACCAACGATACGGCTCGATGCTTTATCGATATACACATATACTAAGATTGACTGGCCTTCGTTTAAACGGCCGCGCTGCTCGCTGAAAGGAACAAGAAGGTCTTTACCTTTCACGCCCCAGCTCATGAACGCACCAGTGCTGTTAACACCTTCAACCGTCATCAAACCAAACTGGCCTACTTGAGCGATCGGTTTTTCAGTCGTTGCAGCGATCTGGTTGTCAGAATCTATGTATAAGAAAACATCTAGCTTTTGACCAATTTCAACACCTTCAGGAGTAAATCGTTTAGGCAGCAACACGGTTCCATAGTCGCTCGCGTCAAGGAATACACCGAAGTCTGCTTGTTTCACTACTTCTAAGTTGTTTATTTGACCAATATTAATCATCAAGGTTGTCTCTACTTTAAATTTGGCGGAGATTATACGTGATCTCTGATATGCTTTCGCTAGTTTCATTCATATTTTTACATTCTAGGAGACATCGTTGATCACCGTTGATAAACAAGATGCGATAACACTTAAAATTAACCATGCCATGGCTAAGACCAAAAAGCTCGACATGGACGTTTATCTATTCATTCCCGGTGAACTTGGACTGACTCCTGAAGTGCTTTCTGAAAGTGCCTTTTTCTACAGCTCGATCACTCAAAAACGTGCCTACTATAGTGACAAAACACTTTTACCTTTGGTACACAGTCGCTTAGCAAAACGTGGACGCTTATCTACAACACAGTATCGTGTCAGTTTGAGTCTGTTTGCCTACCAATATGTTATTGCTTTAGATAAAGCAGTCAGCAGCTTAAATAAAACTGATAGTGACGACGTAACGGCTGATGAAGTAGATGAAGTAATTGAACTGGCGTTAGATATTCTGAAAAAGCTTCGTCGTAGTATTCCCTATGAAGAGAACCTCAAACGCTACTACGCAAACATTGATAACTACCTTTCATGGTACACAGAGCAAAAGTTCTTATCGCTGGTTTCGCATATGCCACGTGGCAGTGAGTATTCAACGATTAAAGAACGACTCTTAACGCTTTGTGATAAAGAGACTGCACACCGTAAACTGAACCGCTACAACTCAGCGAGAGTTCGAGAAGACGTTACTCGCTTGAGTAACAAGATGCGTTTGCTGCGTCGTTTGATTGAGCACCCTATCGTGCTTAAAGAAAAGACGACATCGATGGGTAAGAACGTTAAGCGCGCCGTGAAAGGTATTGCAACGGGTTTGGTGATGGTTGTCGTGACCACTACTGTGATCTTGGCTCGTGACTTTCTTGGTGAGATTACCGCCTCTTTCATTGTGGCGATGTCTTTCATCTACGCTCTACGTGAGATCTTCAAAGATGATTTGAGAGATATTCTTTGGCGCTGGCTGCGTAAAGGTAAACCGAAATGGAAGCGTCGTTACTTCGACCCAACGACCAATAAATCTGTCGGCCATAAACTGGAATGGTTGGACTATGCAAATTTCTCTAAGTTAGCAGACCGTATTCAATCGATACGTAAGAAGCGTGTCGTCCAACGTGAAGAGCAAATCCTGCACTACCGTTCGCACACTGAGATGTCGACATCGACGTTCATGAGTGGTTATGAAGAGACTCGTGAAACGTTATCCATCAGCCTAAGGGCGCTGACACGATTGATGGATAAGGGTTCGAACAAGATCTACCGTTTGAATGAAGGGCAAGTTAGCCGCGAATCAGTAGAAAAGCGTCATCTTCTCAACCTGATCATTAAAGAGAACAACCATGATAACGAACCAACCTACTACCGTTGGAAGATCGTTATGAACCGTTCAAAAATCGTTGATATTGAGCAGATCACTCAAGAGTCATAGAGCCGTTATAAAGTTCTCTATAACGGTATGTGGAAACCATTCACATACCGTTGTTTTATCTCTTCAACGTTACCCATGACTTCTAAACCAAAATCTATTATTTAATCGCTATTTTCTAGATGGGACTTTTTTAATTGAAAGCGTAAGCGTGAACTCCGCCATCGGCTCGTCACCATGTAAAGATGGACAAGTCGCGATAATGGTGACGGGTTGATTGACCCGTTCTCCGGTCGACATGGTTTCTGCCAACATTGTGTTGATCAGCTCACCGTCGTGACAAGTGAAATGTACATCACCTTCAGGGCGCTTCAAAAAGTTACCCGTCACCTCTTTAAACGCCAACGAAATCTTTTCACCTTGCTGCTGAGATTTGCTCATCGCAAGAAAGCCACCCGCCACATCAGCACCGACAGCCAAAACACCAAAATACATGCTATTAAGGTGGTTCTTCGTTCGCCTTTTAAGAGGAATTTTGACCTCAACATGTTGGTTATCCAGTGCGAGCAATTTTGGTCTGCATAACCAGATCAGAGGCACTTTGAAAAAACCAAACATGCTCAAGTAGAAATTTGCTTTTTGTAGAGGGGTCAACATTCGGATTACCTAGTTAAATCAGTCATCAGACCAGTTAATCGATTAGCGAAAGAGATGTCAAAAAAATGTTACAAAAAAGAGATATCATCGCATAATGATATCTCTTTCATTCTCAAAGCTTTAGCGCTTCAAATAAACGGATACAGCCAGTTGATTTACTAAGACAACAAACCGATCTATGCAGTCACGACCGTTTCTACGCCTTCAAGATCAGCTATGTAACCTTGTAGACGTGGGTAATCCACTAAGCCTTGAGTTACTAGCAACACTGGCTTCTTCGCGTTCAGGGTTGCTTTAACAATCATATCCAACAAGGTAATAACCGCCTCATTTTGTGGATCAAAAGCGTGTTGCTGAGCTTCATTGTGTTTGTCTACGCCTAAAGTGAAAGACGCTAAGCTATCAACGTTTACCACTACACCATCGAAGTAATGCAGCAATCTTTCGCTCAGTAGCACTGCAGACGGCACATCGCACGAGAACAGTACTTTCAAACCATTAAGGCCACGTGGTAACCCTTGCTCGGCAAGCAGGTCAATAATCTTAGCGGCATCGCTTAACGCACGAACGTAAGGCACAACTACTTCAACGTTGATGCCCTGCTCACGTAATGCCTTAATAACCTGACATTCTAAAGCGAAAGCCTTGCTGTATTCTGGTGTCGCATAGCGAGCAACGCCACGAACGCCTAGTGCTGGGTTAATCTCTTCAGCTTCGCAGTTCCCGCCAAGCAGCGAACGGAATCCATAGCTGTCTGCACTGCTTAATGCGATACGAACAGAAGTGTGATTTGGCTGAACGGCAGCTTGAATCGCAATCACTAACGTCGACACAAAATGCTCATCGACTGTTTTATCACCAAGGATGGCATTTAAAGACGTTTCTTCGATATCAGTCAGTCTATCTAAATGACTTTCAATACTTGGGTGGTAGAAGACACGGTCCATCACTAATTCAGATAATGAAACGTATAAGTGGTTGGAATTATTATTATCGTTGTAAGAAGGCAGCACATCACCTAAAACAAGTTCTGGGTGCAAAGTGCTTTGATTTTCTTGAGTCATTGCTGCTCCAGCATTTTTATGTTGTGTTCAAACGAAAATACCGATAGCTGCCTGTTAATACAAGTGAAAATCCCTTATTTGACGCTGGCCCGCTGATAAAAATAAGAATATTAGCAATAACAGAGATAACTTTGACTTAAGAGAGTTTATTCCTCTGTTCAATTCCGTTATCTTAACCACTTCGCAATAGAATAAAAAAGCTATCACATGCCATTAAAAACTGATGAGTTGAGAACCCAAGCTCTGGATCCTATGCCAACTCCTGCCGAACTAGGCAATGCACACCCTATTACTGACGACGTTGCTGAGCGCATTAAAAATTCTCGCCGCCAAATCGAAGATATCCTAACTGGTCGTGATAACCGCCTATTAGTTATCGTAGGCCCTTGCTCTGTTCACGATACAGATGCGGCACTCGATTACGCTGAACGCCTAAGCCAGATTCAAGACCAATATAAAGATGAACTGTTCGTTGTAATGAGAACCTACTTCGAGAAACCTCGCACGGTTGTAGGTTGGAAGGGTTTAATTACCGATCCTAACCTTGATGGTTCGTACGCACTTGAAACAGGTTTGAATAAAGCACGTAAGCTTCTTCTAGATATCAACAAGCTTGGCCTAGCTACAGCGACTGAATTCCTTGATATGATCACAGGTCAGTACATTGCAGATCTTATCACTTGGGGCGCGATTGGCGCTCGTACAACTGAATCTCAGATTCACCGTGAAATGGCTTCAGCACTGTCTTGCCCAGTTGGCTTCAAGAACGCGACCAACGGCAACATCAAGATTGCTATCGATGCAATTCGTGCAGCGCATGCGTCACACTACTTCTACTCTCCAGATAAGAACGGCCGCATGACGGTTTACCGCACTTCTGGCAATCCATACGGTCACGTTATTCTACGTGGTGGTGATAAAGGCCCTAACTTCGACGCTGAATCTGTAGATACCGCATGTAAGCAACTGGCTGAATTCGATCTACCTCAACGTTTGGTTGTAGACTTTAGCCACGCTAACTGTCAGAAACAACACCGTAAGCAGTTAGAAGTTGCACAGGACATTTGTGAGCAAATTAAATCTAACAAGAACCAAATTGCAGGCATCATGGCGGAAAGCTTCATTGTTGAAGGTAACCAGCCAATGACCGACATCAACAACCTAGAATATGGCAAGTCAATTACTGACCCATGCCTGAGCTGGGAAGATACGGCAACAATGCTAGACATGCTTGCAACAGCAATTAAAGATAGAAACTTAGCTTAAGGAAACAACACAATGCCATCATTTGACATTATCTCTGAAGTAGAAGCAGTAGAACTGCGTAACGCGGTAGACAACGCAAACCGTGAACTATCGACTCGTTTCGATTTCCGCGGCGTTGAAGCAAGCTTTGATTACAAAGATGAATCAGTAAAATTGACTGCTCAAGACGATTTTCAACTGAAGCAAATGCGCGATATCCTTCGTAGCAACCTAACAAAGCGTAATGTTGATCCTAACGCGATGGAAGCAAAAGCGGCAGACCAAACAGGTCGCACTTGGCACCAAACGGTTATCTTTAAGCAAGGCATTGAAACTGATGTAGCTAAGAAAATCGTTAAGCTAATCAAAGACAACAAAGTTAAGGTTCAAGCGGCTATCCAAGGCGAGAAAGTTCGTGTTACGGGTAAAAAGCGTGATGACCTACAAGCGGTTATGGCACTGGTTCGTAACGGTGAACTTGGTCAACCATTCCAGTTTGACAACTTCCGCGACTAATTTTTGAGTTTGAGCGACCGCTTATTTAGATTGCTCATTCCTCATCACAATATCGTGTTTGAAAAGCAGAAAGCCACTTCTTTATAGGAAGTGGCTTTTTATTTATCTGGTCAGTTTAAATCGAAGTTCCTAGCTGGTAATCAGCCAACTCAACTAAGTACTTTGGCCGCTGACAATTTTAGGTCTTTGCCGACCAACAAATTAAACTCTACGCTTGCTGGTGGAATAAACACACACACTCGCAATTTCTCAGCTCTTGCCTGCTCAAGCTTGGTTGATAGCTCTCCGCTGTTAGCATAGCTCTCTCTTTCTGCGTCTCGACGGCACAGGTCGACAAATTCGAATGGACAATCGCTCGGTGAAAGTACGAGCTCTGCCTCTTGCATCAAACGTAAAGCCTTCATAGACAGCAACTCAACGTCCTGCTCGAATTCAATCCAAGTCACCTGTCCTTCACTATCAATGCCTTCCGTTAGCGCTTGCTGGTAGTATGATTCTAACTGCTCTCTGTCAGTCACCTGTTCGATGAAACTGGACGATAAAAAGCGCTCCCAAAATTTACGACGCTCATCGACAGTTGGAAATGACTCTTTGATCGAATTGCGTTTTGATGCACCGAAGTCTGCTATCAAACCTATATTTTGTGGCAATACCGTTTCGAGTTTTTCTCTAATATTTCTTACCAAAACAGGTGATGCACCGCCACTAGAGATGGCAATTTGGATCCTTCCGCGATTAATCATTGATGGAGTAATGAAGTCACAAAAGGGTAAATCATCGACCACATTGACAAGAATACCCATTTTTTTTGCATCATTATGTACTTGATGATTTAGGCTTGGATTGTCTGTTGTCGCCCATACCTGAAGGTAATTTTTTGAAATAATTTGCGACGAGTAAAAGTTTTGTACCCAGTGAAGTTGGCCTTCATCGACAAGCTGCTTTAAGTAAGGTGCTACCTTGGGAGACACCAAAGTCACATTGGCACCAGCGCGTAGCAAGCTATCGACTTTACGGCAAGCAACCTCACCTCCACCAACCACTAAGATTGACTTATTTTCTACATCCAAAAACATTGGGAAATAACGCATGTTCTTCCTTGAGACTACTTCAATAACTATTCAGCCATGCTACCAAATTTGGAGCATATTCATAACTACCGAAGTGCAATAAAAATATTTATTGACCAAATTTCAATCTTTTTTAAGGCTAATGCTCCACAACTGTGACATTCATTCAGAATATTTATCTAGTCGATTATCAATATAAAACTCTAAATCTCGTTGCACCAACAGTGTGAACTGTTGCACTATTTACATTCAGTTAACATTTGGTCATTCTAATTGTGTTCGGATTTGTGATTTCATTCAAAATTCTTTTTAAATTATACATTTGTGAAACTACGGATCCTTTCCTAACCTTATAAACAGTTGCTTAAATCGCACACAGTTTCATTTGCAAAATGCAACTCTTGTAATTTGAGCAACAAGGTCATAGAAAACGCAACACATAAGAGACACTCAAACGAGCACGAGTATCAGGTGTCACCTGGTTAACAAGGAAGGATACAAATGACAAATAAACTAACACTTCTTGCTTCAGTAGTAGCTGCATCAACTGCGATGATGGCAACATCAGCATCAGCGGCAGAAAGCACTCTGGACAAAGTCACATCTCAAGGTTTTCTAACTTGTGGTGTAAGTACAGGTCTTCCAGGGTTCTCTAACCCTAACTCAAAAGGTGAATGGGAAGGAATTGATGTTGAGTATTGTCAAGCTCTTGCAGCGGCTGTACTCGGTGACAAGACTAAAGTTAAGTATGTACCTCTAACCGCAAAAGAGCGTTTTACTGCGCTTCAATCTGGCGAAATCGACGTACTATCTCGTAACACAACATGGACACTACATCGTGACACTGCTCTAGGTCTTAACTTCGTAGGCGTCAACTACTACGACGGTCAAGGCTTCATGGTTAAGAAAGATCTTGGCCTAACAAGTGCTCAAGAGCTTGATGGTGCTTCTGTATGTGTTCAATCAGGTACAACAACTGAACTTAACCTAGCCGATTACTTCCGTAACAGTGGCATGTCTTACAAGCCAGTGGTATTCGATACAGCGGCACAAACATCTAAAGGTTTCGACGCAGGTCGTTGTGACGTGCTAACTACTGACCAATCTGGTCTATACGCACTTCGCCTAAACCTCGCTGACCCTAAATCTGCACAAGTACTTCCTGAAATCATCTCTAAAGAACCTCTAGGCCCTGTTGTTCGTCAAGATGATGATAAATGGTTTAACGTTGCTAAGTGGACACTTTCAGCAATGATTAACGCGGAAGAATACGGCATCTCTTCTAAAAATGCAGACGAAATGCTTAAGTCAAAAGATCCAAACATCAAACGTATTCTTGGTGTAGACGGTCCTAAAGGTAAAGGCCTTGGCATTCGTGACGACTGGGGTTACCAAGTAATTAAGCAAGTTGGTAACTACGGTGAGAGTTTTGAGCGTACTGTTGGTACAGGTTCTCCACTTCAAATCTCTCGTGGTGTAAATGCATTATGGAATGCGGGCGGCTTTATGTACGCTCCACCAATCCGTTAATAAATTTTCAAGCATCAATTAGGGCGGAGTTTTCCGCCCTATTTATTAAATGGATTTGAGGTTATAGTAGTATGAAACCTAATGAAACTATTTCTCCAGCGCAGGCAAAGCCACAGCCCAAAAGTGCCAACTTATTTTACAACCCCACTTTTCGCTCTATCATTTTCCAAATTATCGCCGTCGGGGCGCTTTGTGCTTTCTTTTACACGATTGTAAATAATGCACTCACTAACTTAGATTCCCGTGGTATCGCCACTGGTTTTGATTTTCTCTCCCAAGAAGCTGGTTTTGGCATCGGCTTAACACTTATTGAATACGACGAGACCTTCTCATACGGTCGTACATTCTTTATCGGTCTTCTCAATACCGCTTTAGTTTCAGTACTAGGCATCATGCTTGCCACGATACTTGGCTTTAGTATGGGTATCGCTAGACTGTCTTCAAACTGGCTAGTTAGCCGATTTGCAGCTGTCTACATTGAGATATTCCGAAATATCCCTCTTCTTTTGCAAATCTTTTTCTGGTACTTCGCCGTTCTGCAAGCCTTGCCTTCTGCTCGTCAAAGCATGAGCCTAGGTGAAGCAATTTTCTTGAACGTACGTGGATTGTACTTCCCTGCTCCAGTGTTAGAGCAAGGCAGTAGCATTGTCATCGCATCATTGATTGTTGGTATTATCGCTACGTTTATTATCAACATTTGGGCTAATAACAAACAGAAACTTACCGGCCAACAAACACCTATGTTGCGAATTGCTGCAGCGTTGATTTTAGGCTTACCTTTGGTGACTTACTTTGTTATGGGCATGCCTATCTCTGCTGATTACCCTGTTTTAAAAGGGTTTAACTTCAAGGGTGGTGTTAGCATAATCCCGGAGCTTGCTGCATTGATGCTTGCTTTAAGTATCTACACAGCAGCGTTCATTGCCGAGATTGTTCGTTCAGGTATTAACGCCGTAAACCATGGGCAAACAGAGGCTGCTATGTCTCTAGGAATTCCACGCTCTAGAACCCTTAAGCTTGTCATTATCCCACAGGCATTAAGAATTATTATCCCACCACTAACCAGTCAGTATCTAAACCTGACCAAAAACTCATCACTTGCGATGGCCATTGGTTATCCTGATCTTGTCTCTGTATTTGCAGGAACAACATTGAATCAAACCGGACAAGCTATCGAAGTAATCGCGATGACAATGGGCGTCTACCTAACCTTGAGCCTATTAACATCAGCTCTAATGAACATATACAACCGCAAAGTAGCGTTGGTGGAGAGATAAGATGAGTACACATCAATTTCAACCTGATCTTCCGCCTCCAGCGAATACCGTTGGGCCAGTCGGTTGGTTAAGAAAAAATCTATTTAATGGACCAATTAACAGCATCGTCACTGTGGTTCTTGCTTACTTTGCTTTTACTCTTATATGGGCAGTAGCAGATTGGGCATTCATCAGTGCCGACTGGATAGGAACCACACGCGATGCCTGTACTAGCGAAGGCGCTTGTTGGGTTTTTATTAGCGTTCGTTGGGAGCAATTCATGTATGGCTTCTACCCAGAAGCTGAACTGTGGCGACCTCGCCTCTTCTACGCAACGTTAGCCATTTTTGTAGCCTTACTAGCCTACGAAAAAACACCTAAACGTACGTGGATCTGGTTGTTCTTCGTAAACATCTACCCATTTATCATTGCAGGCTTGCTATACGGTGGTGTCTTTGGATTAGAAGTTGTTGATACCCATAAATGGGGTGGCCTACTGGTTACACTGATCATCGCACTTGTTGGTATTGTAGTGTCACTCCCTATTGGTGTTGCACTTGCGCTTGGGCGACGCTCAGAGATGCCAATCATTCGCAGTATGTGTACCGTATACATCGAAATTTGGCGTGGCGTACCGCTCATTACCGTTCTATTCATGGCCTCAGTTATGCTCCCGCTCTTTTTATCAGAAGGAACAGAAACCGATAAGCTGATTAGAGCACTTGTTGGGGTAGTACTATTCAGTGCAGCCTACATGGCAGAAGTAATTCGTGGTGGTTTACAAGCAATACCAAAAGGCCAGTACGAAGCGGCTGATGCTCTGGGATTAAGCTACTGGAAAAAAACCGGGCTTATCATTCTTCCTCAAGCTCTTAAAATCACGATTCCTTCAATTGTGAACACCTTCATTGGTTTGTTCAAAGATACCAGTCTTGTTTTGATTATTGGTATGTTTGATGTATTAGGAATTGGCCAAGCCGCGAATACCGACCCTGAATGGCTTGGGTATTCAACAGAAAGTTATGTATTTGTCGCGTTAGTGTTCTGGGTGTTCTGTTTTGGCATGTCGAGATATTCGATATGGCTAGAAAACAGACTTCACACCGGTCACAAACGATAATTAACAAGATCAAGGACGTATTATGACGCAGCAGACAGAAAACAACTCTCAAGGTCTTATGATCGAGTTGAAAGACATGAACAAATGGTACGGTGAGTTCCACGTGCTTAAGAACATTAACCTAGAAGTTAAGAAAGGCGAGAAAATCGTTATCTGTGGCCCATCTGGCTCTGGTAAATCAACAATGATCCGCTGTATCAACCGATTAGAAGAGCACCAAAAAGGTCATATCTTCGTTTCAGGTAATGAATTGACGGAAGATCTAAAGAACATCGAAGCTGTTCGCCGAGATGTCGGCATGTGTTTCCAGCACTTCAATCTGTTTCCACATCTGACGGTATTAGAGAACTGTACTCTCGCACCTATCTGGGTCAAAAAGATGCCGAAGGATGAAGCTGAAGCTATTGCGATGAAATACCTAGAGCGTGTAAAAATTCCTGAGCAAGCTGACAAGTTCCCAGGTCAGCTTTCAGGTGGTCAACAACAGCGTGTAGCTATCGCTCGCTCTTTGTGTATGAACCCTCAAGTGATGCTGTTTGATGAACCAACGTCGGCGCTCGATCCAGAAATGGTTCGTGAGGTATTAGACGTAATGGTTGAGCTTGCAGAAGAAGGCATGACGATGCTTTGTGTAACGCACGAGATGGGCTTTGCTAAAGAGGTAGCAGATCGCGTTATCTTCATGGATGCCGGTGAAATCATAGAAGAGAACAACCCTGTCGATTTCTTTGAAAACCCACAATCAGATAGAACGCAGAACTTCTTAAGCCAAATCTTACACCACTAATGTGTTATGATGCATAAACTACAGAGGCGGCTTAGGTCGTCTCTTTGTTTTCAGTGTTATAATTAGTTTCTCAAGATTATAAACAGCGACTCAGTGCGATAAAAATTGAACATCGAACCTTAACTGCACTTTAAGAAATACTTTGTTACACCTTCAGAAACACTTAACCGACTATTTTGATTATTATTTTACGTATACAAGAGGAATGAGAGACTTGATTTTTCGAACTTTCACCCCCATAAATGTACTAATAACTATTGAAGTCACCTTACGAGGAAGATTATGAACAGCCCTATGTTTTCACGCACAGCATCTCAAGAAAGTGCTCTGCAAACCAATAAAGTGTTGCGTAACACCTACGCATTACTGTCTATGACACTACTTTGGTCTGCTGTTGTAGCAGGCGTATCCATGGCGATGAACCTTCCTCGCCCGGGTCTTATTATCATGCTTGTTGGCTTCTACGGCCTACTTTTCCTAACAGAGAAGAACCGTGACAACAGCATGGGTCTAGTCTTCACATTCCTATTTACAGGTTTCTTAGGCTACACCATTGGTCCAATTCTTAATATGTACGTTGGCGCAGGCATGGGTGATGTAATCCTAACTGCACTTGGCGGTACAGCACTGGCGTTTATGGGCGCATCTGCTTACGCACTAACAACTAAGCGTGATCTGTCGTTCCTTAACGGCATGCTATTAGCTGGTTTCGTTGTACTGCTTGTAGGTATGGTTGCAAACATCTTCCTACAGATGCCTCTTCTATCATTGGCAATGAGCGGTATGTTCATCCTATTCTCGACTGGTGTTATCTTGCTTACAACGCAAAACATCATTCGTGGCGGTGAAACAAACTACATCTCTGCAACGATCAGCTTGTACGTATCGATCTACAACATCTTCATCAGCCTACTAAGTATCCTAGGCATCATGGGCAGCGACGACTAATCGTTCCCATCATTGAAGAATATCTAGCCCAAGAGCCTACCTCTTGGGCTTTTTTGTATCTATAAGTGCGATATTTCTATAGATAGCTACAATTTCTATTGAGAAAGATAAACTTGGTCATGTACCCTACCTGCATAGTTAATTGGATTCTGGATTAAACATGTTTGAATATAACGGCAAGCAAATCGAAACCGACGCTCAAGGCTACCTATTGGATTACACGCAATGGGAAGAAGGTATGATTGAAATTCTTGCTCAAGATGAGGCGATTGAACTTACGGATGCACACTTAGAAGTCGTCCATTTTGTAAGGAGCTTTTACGAAGAGTTCAATACCTCACCAGCGGTTCGTATGCTAGTTAAAGCGATGGAAAAAGCGCACGGCCCAGAAAAAGGTAACAGCAAGTACCTATTCAAGTTATTCAAAAAAGGGCCGGCAAAACAAGCAACCAAGCTCGCCGGTTTACCTAAACCAGCAAAGTGCTTGTAAAACCTAACTCACTTTAGGTTATTTAGTTACGCTCGATATAAATACTGTAGTGCTATAACTACAGTATTTTAAACTCCCCAACACGTATGTTCTGTTGCTCACTTTCTTTAATTTGACGCATCACTACGTTGTCTACTGTCGCGCTTGAAGGGCCAATGTTAAGCCAAGCATGTAGCTTCTCTATTTGCTGACTCTCTCCGACAGCTAATACTTCAACTCGACCATCATTTAAGTTCTTTGCATAGCCAGAGAGACCTAGAGTTTGCGCCTGTCTACTGGTGTGATAACGAAACCCAACACATTGAACTACGCCTGATACGACAAAAATATATTGCGAACTTTCCAT
Source organism: Vibrio splendidus 12E03 (assembly GCF_000272105.2). Classification (GTDB taxonomy): domain Bacteria; phylum Pseudomonadota; class Gammaproteobacteria; order Enterobacterales; family Vibrionaceae; genus Vibrio; species Vibrio splendidus_I. The sequence goes on along the minus strand of NZ_AJZD02000010.1, from coordinate 6,993 downwards.
AACGTTGCCTCATAAATTGTATGAATGATATAGTTTAGCTTCTATTCATTCACCGCTTATTGGTGGACTTACTTCGAGTATAACGATTATGAAAGAAATCCCATTTCGTTGGATTGACAAATATCTCATTCATCTAAAAATCCAAGAAAAGTTCTATCTACTCTTCTTATTGCCTCTTCTCGCCCTGGTTATATTAACTCTCGTTTTAGATAGCGCCGCGGACTCTTTACTTGCTCACCTTTATCAAGAAGAAATGCTCTTGATGAAAGGGCTTATCGAAGCCGGCCAACTCACTAAAGACCAAGTAGCTCAGCTTGTTAGCAACTCTGAAACCATCTCTTTAGGCTACGGTGCTGGTTCTGTTTCGGTGATGAATGGTGCATTCAGTCTAGTTGCTAACCATGATCAAAACCTTTGGTCTGCTCTATCGACGACTCAGGTTTCTATCATCGCTGTAACCTTAACGCTGATAGCGCTAGGTGTTTACTACATCATGACCTTCATTGGCGGCGCGATGTTCTCAATGAATAAAGCCTTGAACACTCTAGCGAATGGCGACTTAACTTGCCGCATGAACTACTTCTTAGTTCGTGACGAGTTCAGTGAAATCGCGATTACAATCGACAAGGTAGCAGAGCGTGAACAAAACATGGTTCTATCAATCCAAGAGTCTGTTGCTCTCATGCAGCAAATCAGCTCGGACTTGAACCAGTCAACACAACAAAGTTCAGACATCTCAGGTAACCAGCAGGAACACCTGAATAGCTTGGCAAGTGCAACGGAACAGATGGCGGCTACGATTCGCGAAGTTGCAACTCTTGCTCATGCGTCTAGTTCACAAACCATGGACGCTCGCGGCGTTGCTCAAAGTGGTCAAGTCAAGGTTTCAAATACATTGGAGTCTATCTCTAACCTATCTCAAGAGATCCAATCCGCTTCACAAGCAGTAGAAGAGCTTGATGCCAACGCGGCGCAGATCGATGAAGTGGTCGCAACCATCAATGGCATTTCAGAGCAGACTAACCTATTGGCACTGAATGCTGCCATAGAGGCTGCACGTGCAGGCGAGCAAGGTCGTGGATTCGCTGTTGTTGCCGATGAAGTTCGTGCCCTTGCTGGTCGTACTCAACAAGCAACGGTTGAAATCCAAAGTATGATTGAGTCATTACAACGTAACAGCCAATCACTGACCAAACTGATGGAAGTAACGGTAAACAATGCTGGTGAAGGCCAAACACTGATGTCGGAAGTGAACGTTGAGATCGGTTCATTAGCTGAAAAGAACCAGTCTATTTCAGATAGCAGCACTCAAATTGCTACCGCGGCTGAAGAACAAGGCGTAGTCGCTGACAACATTGCACAAAGTGTTGAAGAGATTCGTCATCAATCAGACAGTATCTGCGAGATGATCAGTAAGAGTAATTCCAATGTCGACCAACTTCGTAAACAAAGCGATACGATGGAAGGTTTGCTGACAGGTCTTAAAGCTTAATACTGATATCCAACCACTAAGTGTTGATTAATCATTACTAGGGCTGCTTCTGCAGCCCTTTCTTATTTGCTTTTCACCTGTACTTCCCCGACAATACCCCTCCTTCAAATTCAACAAACAGAGTAAATTATGACTCCTTCAATTCATCTAGCTAAAGGCCGAGATAAATCACTACGCCGCAAACACCCTTGGGTATTTTCTCGCGGTATCGATAAGGTCGAAGGCGGACCAAAACAAGGTGAAACTGTAGACGTATATGCTCAAAATGGTCAGTGGCTTGCGAAAGCAGCTTACTCTCCTGCTTCTCAAATTCGAGCTCGTGTTTGGACATTTGAAAAGGAAGAAATCAATAAAGCGTTTTTCATCAAAAGATTTAAAGACGCACAATCACTGCGTGAAGATATTATCGAACGCGATGGTTTGACAGGATACCGCTTAACGGCAGCTGAATCTGACGGCCTGCCAGGTATTACTATCGACAAATACCAAGACTTCTTAGTTTGCCAACTACTGAGCGCTGGCGCAGAGTTCAACAAGAGCATTATCGTTGAAGCGTTAGTTGAGTGTTTCCCTGATTGCAATATTTACGAACGCTCTGACGTAGCGGTTCGTAAAAAAGAAGGCTTAGAACAAACTGTCGGTGTACTACATGGCGAAGAGCCACCTAAGTCAGTAGTCATTGAAGAAAACGGCGTGAAGATCAGCGTGAACATCATGGAAGGCCATAAAACGGGCTTCTACATGGATCAACGTGATAGCCGTAAAGAGTCAATGAAGTACGTTAAAGGCAAAGATGTTCTTAACTGTTTCTCATACACAGGTGGTTTTGGTCTGTATGCCCTTAAAGGTGATGCTAAGCGTGTAATCAACGCAGATGTATCTCAACTGGCTCTTGATACAGCTAAGTTCAACGCTGAACTTAACGAGTTTGATATCTCGAAAAAGCGCGCTGTATTCCTAAACGCTGACGTTTTCAAACTGCTTCGTGAATATCGAGACCAAGGTACTAAGTTTGACGTAGTAATCATGGATCCACCAAAGTTTGTTTCAAGCAAGAACAACCTGACTTCAGGCGCTAACGGCTACAAAGACGTTAACATGCTTGCGATGCAAATCCTGAAACCAGGTGGTACTCTACTCACCTACTCTTGCTCTGGTTTAATGGGTACTGATTTGTTCCAGAAAATCATCGCCGACGCTGCATTAGACGCAGGCCGCACTGTTAAGTTCGTAGAACGCTTCGAGCAAGCAGCCGACCACCTAACGGACACGGCCTACCCAGAAGGTTTCTACCTGAAAGGTTTTGCTTGTAAGGTTCTTTAATTTTAAAGCTTTAGGATCTAGCTTTTATAGCAAAACAGACGTATTAAAAAAGGGCCTTTCGGCCCTTTTTGTTTTTAGTCTGGTAAGTTAACGAATAATTGATTGACCAAATTACTCAAATCGCTACTTATTACACTACCATCACCTTGAGCATTCACTGAATCAAACTGGTTCCCCGTATTATCAAGAATGATAGTTTGTGTTTGACCTCCATTATTCGCGTCTTCAGAAATAGTAATAACCAAATCTTTATCACCTCCACCGTTATCGACTTTCTCAATAGTGATATGCTCCAGAAGATCAGACATTGAATTTTCCGTTGGCAATAATTGCGAGATATCAAGATGGTCTTCCCCTAGAGCGAAGTCGCTAATAGTATCAACATCACCTTGGAATGGCTGGTCAACCCACTGGAACAAATCGTCACCATCTCCTCCAACTAAAATATCATTCCCCAAGCCACCAATTAAAGTGTCATCGCCACCTTGACCATACAGAATATCATCGCCTTCACCGCCAGATAAAACATCATCCTTGTCGTTCGCTCGGGATTGGTCAAAATCTTGTACGTTATCTGAAATATAGTTGTGTATATCTCGCGCTGACACAGAAGATAATTGCTGACCAGTTTCTTGAGCTACATACTTCTGTATCGCTGCGACGCCCTGCCCTGAAATACCGTCAAACTGCACTAAGTCACCGAACATGATGTCATCACCAGCTAGAGCATCAATTTGGTCTTCACCTTGCAACAAGCTCACCTCTTTACCAAGAATAACCTCTGACAATTTGGTTACATCTATTGACGTTTCAACTAGGCCATCAGAGTCATAATCTTCAAGAACGTCTTCATCTAGTGAATTCCCTAGTCCAATAGCGTCAACAGAAGACATCAATGCAAGCAGTTGATACATGTGTTGCCCTTGCTTGTTGACTCCGCCCTTGTCGTAATAATCGTAAGAATTACCATTAATGCTTAAGTCACCAATTCGTTCCCCAGTTAATGGTGAATATAACTTGTGCTTATCATCGATTAATACTTTACCTTGATAATTAACAACACCACTTGTATACCCGGCAGGCAATAAATCGGCCAGTGTTATAACTTGGTTCGTACTCAAATCATAATCGATCAATATTTCATCGAACTCACTTTTCATTAACCTACTGTCAGTGAAGGAAGTCGGCTCACCGTCAGAAATGAAATATGAAATGTTGTTCCCACCGTTTTGGTCAGCGAACCATTCAACAGCAGATTGGAATCCAGCTTCGTAATTAGTACCACCTCCGCCAGCATCAGTGATGGAATCAAGTGCTGCGACGAACTGCTCTCTTGGGTTTTGACTGCTCAAGTCGACAGATACTGACGTATTTGAATTGTTTGAAAAATCCGTAATTAGAATATTGACCTGACCGGAATGTTGCCCTTGTGAACTAGCAAGAATCGCATCAAAAACAACCAACAGTTCATCTTTTGCGGTTTCAACATCTCTTCCCATGCTGCCCGACGTATCGAGAATAAACGCTATGTTGTAATCCTCGCCAGCAACAATTTGAATCCCTTGAACGTCACCAACAATCAAATCGTTGTTCTCTGTTCCTTTGATATTATCATCACCGTGGGAGCCAGATTCCAAATCATAGCTTCTGAAACTTATATCTGCTGACGTGATAGTTATTGCTTCATCATTATTAATCAATTCAGAAGATGATGCAGATACAGAAAGCTCAAAATCAAGGTCTCCTTCATAAGAATAAGGAATTCGAAGCTCTGCACTAACATCACCAGAAACAGGTATAACAATTGAATACGAACCGTCGATGTTTGGAGATATAAGCTGACCACCAACGTACAAGTCGACACCATGAGGGATGCCTTCAAGAGTAAATTCATTACCTAGCGATTCACTACCATCGTTATCAACGAGTTCCGCTGAAATATCTAGCGGTATTACGCTGTCTTGTAGGACTGTATATTCTCCGGTCTCACTATCAATCTCAACAACAGCATCTGAGAAAATAATTCGTTCAATACCATATAAGTGATCACCATCTTCAGTAGAAGGTGAATTATCACTAGATGTATCTCTTTCAAGAGAATCTTTAACTAACCAATAAGGTACTTGGCTATGCTCCAGGCCTCTAAAATCAAGATCGTATTCAGACAATTTACCTTGATAGATAACTGTATCCGTTTCAACTTTACTATCCTGAGACCCATTACCACCATAAAACGAATCATTGCCACTAGTACCAACAAACGTATCGCTACCCTGTTGACTCAGGTTAACGGCTTGCTGATCGCCAACAAACTGCTGAGCCGCCGCATTGTCCGGTGCGATCATCAAGTCATCGCCTTGATTGCCATTATTGAAAGCTGGAGACTGGTCAACGTGGTCGAAGTTAACACCCCCAATAGATGTCTCACCACTACTTACAAGGTCTCTAATATCACTAGGTGAAGTACCAAATTCAGGCACAGCTTGTGATTGTTGCAGCTCTCCGACCGCAATAGTTACGCGAGGAGCATCAGCAACCGCACTAACGGTAATATCGAGAGTATCGCTCACACCAGTATTTGTAGTGTAAGTCACCGTCGGAACGTTACCTGACCAATGATCAGATGGTACAAACGCGTAACTACCATCTTGCTCAACCGTCAACTCACCAACAGTTAGCGTGATAGTGTCACCAACGTTATAGGAGGTTCCTCCTACTTCAATTGACTGCAGTGATAATATGTTATCTGCATCAGTATCGTTTGTTAAAACGTTACCAGAGACGCTTGTATCTTCATCTACAGTACGGGTGTCTGGCTGCGTGTTTGTAACATTGTATTCATGAACAACCACATCAATACTTGTCGTAGTCGTAGCAGTACTTGTTGAATCCTTTTCACTAGCGATCGCTTCCACATCAATAGTAAAATCGTCGTGACTTCCCGAAGGCGGTAAGACAGTTAGATTTGTCATCTCCCAACTACTGATATCAAACGTCTCATTAGTGCTAGTGAATGTGTGAGAATTAACTCCATCACTTAACTCAGAACCGATAGGGAAACCACTTACATTAACAGCCAAAGTTTCTGAACCATCAGTATCATTTAAATTTGCTTGCAGCTCCGTCAGTGGAATACGGGTGTCTTGCGGACCTTCATTCGTTGTATAGACCTGATAGAACTCAACGCCATTTTCGTTAATTAGTTGTGATGTTCTTATGTCAATATTATCAAGCTGAGACACATCACTGACTACACCAAAGTTCGTGTTATCTAAGTTGACAGGACTCGCGCCATCTACAGAAACATTGACATCGAAATTACCAGGGCCACTCTGGTTATGGTGGTAAACATCTATCGGATAGAAACCTGACACAGTCGGTGTAAATGCAATCCCTTGGATACTCCCACTACTATCTCCCCATCGAGCATCATCTGTAAGCTCGCCACCAATTTTTATCGCTAAACTATCATCCGCATTACCAACGAAATCATAAGATTTACCTGCTTCTAAATAAATTAAGCCAGTGATGAGTGTAGCTTGACCCGCACCTTGACTAGCATCACGCACATCGTTGACATTACTTGGAGAACTACTGTTGCTATCCAAACCATCGATGACATTTATCAAGGTAACAGGGTCCACACCATTACCAACCCCATATTGGGAACCAACAGAGACACTATTCCACATATTTACGTTGAATTGTTGATCCGGTAGTTCAATACCGTCTATGTTAGTAATCAAGTTAGGCGCATCAGCAATTGGCGTAACATTTATCGCTATAGTCGACTCTTGGCCTACGTTTACACCATCCGTTGGTTTGAAACCAATCTGTGCATAATCTTGTTGTTGATCCCCGATACCTGGAGTTGAGTGACTATCGTACCCAGATTCATCTTCATCCGGAGTAAATCTAACTCTATTTGCATCAAACTCGCCCTTGTCAATAACTTGACCAACCGAAATGTCATGCCACTGACCATCATCACCGAAATACTCAAACTGACCGTTATCTGGTAAATCGGTAATCTCAATACCTAGAGCTGAATCAGGTGAATCAACATCGGTAATTCCGAATGAACTCCATTCAATGAAGGTTGGTGTGTCTTCGTTAGTGTTAATAACACCATCTGAAGAGGTGGGCGTATCGTCTTGTGCTGTCACGCTCACGCTCAC
>NZ_AJZD02000009.1 GCF_000272105.2 Vibrio splendidus 12E03 | reverse complement strand
TAACAAGCAATTTAAGAGGGATTCACAACGCTTGGCATTTTTGCTTCTACTTCAGTTTTAGTGTTTATGGCACAATGCTTTAGGTTTGGGTGGAGGCGTTGTTCACCCCTTAATTGGGCTACATGGACTCCCTCTTTTGTCAACAATAGCTCCCGCTGACAACAGTGGATCGGACAGCAGCTCTACATTCGGTGTTTAATCGGAATCGTTCCGTCACCTTGATGATATTCGCTTGATGCCAGCCTCATTCGTTAAACAGTATTTATTACTTCCCAATTAAACAGGTTTAGGCATCTCGGTCTGGTCGTATTGTCATCATTTGCTATTGCTTTGACTCGGTGAGTGTTAACCGTTTACATAGTTAATCTTATACTCTTTTCCTGTTGTTAATAACGCCCATATTATACGAGCGTTTTTTGCTGCTAGGGCGACAGCTGCTCGTTTATAACCTCGTCGTTCAACGAGTTGATTTAACCAAATACTGTTGCGATCGGTTTTCTCTTTACATCGTGCAATAACGGCTCTTGCGCCATGAATAAGTAGAGTGCGAATATGTTTTTCGCCTCTTTTGCTGATGCGACCAAGATGAACATGACCACCTGTTGAGTATTGTCTTAGAACCAACCCTATCCAAGCGGCAAATTGGCGGCTAGATCCAAATTATTTGGCGTCATTTACGGTCGCGACAATGGCACTTGCACTGTGTTCACCGACACCTGGAATATCCATGAGGGCTTTGGCTGAAGCCATCTCACGAACTAAAGCAGAGACTCTACGATCATAATGCAATACTTCTAGGTTAAGGTGTTGAATCTTGTTCGATAGATCTTGAAGTAGCTCTCGAGCGAGTATAGGCAAACCATTTTCTGCATCTTTAAGGACGCTACCAATGGTGTTTTGAGCCGAGTAGCGACCCTGCGGCATCACAATGCCAAATTCGGAAAGCAAACCTCTGAGCTGGTTAATAGTCGCCGTTCTTGTTTTAATTAGCCCCTGTCGAATACGGTGCAGGCAAAGCACAGCTTGTTGCTCTTCACTTTTTATAGAGACAAATCGTGTTTCGGTCTAGATACCGCTTCACAGATGGCCTCTGCGTCATTGGCATCGTTCTTCTCATTTTGTCGATATGGAATAACGAATTTGGACGCCATAATTTTCGGGTTATGACCTAGTTTCAGTAGCTCTCTCGCCCAGTGGTGTGCACCAGAGCACGCTTCCATACCGATGAGGCAGGGCGGTAACTTCGCGAATGTGTCTAAGAGTTTGTTTCTTTTGACAGTTTTGCGTAGGACGCACTTGCCATATGCATCAACGCCGTGAATACTGAATACATTCTTGGCGAGGTCAACGCCAATAGTTTGAATGGTGGACATAGTAACCTCCAGTTCTTCAGCGTGTACTAAGTAAGTATGGCACGCAGAGTGTCAGGTAGAGGGAGTCCATATCATTCGTTAAAAATCAGGAGGAAACTTGGAAACTAATGCAAAATTATTGAGTGATCATATTGTAAGCTCAAATAAAGCAATGGAAGTGTTATTCAAAAACAAGCACCATGAATCAGCCTTAATTCTTTTATATTCTTGGGTAGATCGTTTAGCTTGGCTGTCTGTTGACGCTGAAGAATCAAATAGTGGTGATTTTAAACAATGGTTGAATCGCTATTTGTTTGTGGAAGAGGAAGATTTTCCTTTCAATGCGGATGATTTGTGGGGAGCAAGGTGCGCATTATTGCACACAGGAACATCTGAAGCTCGGGACGTGAAAAAAGGTAAAGCTCGTGCCGTATTTTATTACGGTGGTCAAATTGATGTCGTAGCAAAGAACACTAATAAACAAGTCTATGTGAATGTTGGGCAGCTTCATGTCAGTTTAATTGGCGCTTCACTGCGTTTTCTTCAGCATTTAGAAAAAACACCGAATGAGTTACGTCGTGTGAACTTAAAGATTGGCAAGATACTACAGCGTACAACTGATTTTTAACAAGCAATTTAAGAGGGATTCCAACGCTTTGCAGTTTCGACTTACTTGGCTTTACAGCGTTTATGTCACAGAGGGTTCGGCCATAACGTCACTCACACCTATACATAGTGTTGCTTTCTACGAGGGAATGAACATGAAACAAGGCATTTTCAAGAATCTGAAGCTGGCATTAGGTGTTGGTTTTGGTGTTTCCATTCATCAGTGCTTTTTTATGACGGATGGTGTGTTTGGTTTCTATCAGCCACTTGTGGCGTTTGCTTTTACGTTTGTCGTTAGCAGTATTGGTACACTTCTAAAAGAAAGAATCATGCGTAACAAGGAGACTAATGGGGCATCATGACTAAAATCTATTTCGTATGTGGCTTTATCGGCTCGGGTAAGACGACTTACTCTAAAGCGCTTGCAGAAAAGCATGGCGCCTTTCGTTTCTCGATCGATGAGTGGATGATTCCTTTGTATGGCGAGCATATGGAGCGTGAGGTTTTTGATAGCCGGTTGGCTACGCTTCAAGGTTTATTCAAGGACTCTGCAATGCAGCTCTTTTCCTTGGGTATTCCGGTAATTTTTGACTTCGGTTTTTGGCGTGAGTCTGATCGGGATTCTTTTACAACCTGGGCATCAAACCTAGGCGTGGACAGCGAAGTTCACTTCCTTGATGTTTCCTTTGAGACTTGTAAGGAGAGGGCATTTAACCGCAACTCGGAACTGAATGGTAAGTCTTATGAAATGACACCTGAAATGTTAGATCTGTTTTGGTCTTGGTTTGAGATTCCAACTTCAAATGAAAATGTTGTTTGGGTTCAACAGGGCGCTCAATAAGGTATGCAGTCAGGTGCGAAGGTGAGTGGTATTTTTGTTATCTAGTTTATGTTCTAAGTCTCACGTTACATTGGGTTTATGAAAGTCTGAGTCGTCCATCGAATAGTCGTGTAACAAGGGCATTTCTCATGCCGTATTTTTGGTAATTAGTGCTTCCTGTCGATTATCGAATTTGTCCTAAACCCACTATTAAGGCAGGGAACCCCAATGAATAGAACGCTATGGTTCGCACTCATTTCGCTTTTGTTTTCAATGACAATGGTATTTTGTACATACAGTTATGGCATAGATAGCCACGTTGAAGTAATTACACTCACTTTAGTACTGTCTGGCCCTCTGATTTTTACCTTTGCGCTTGTTGTCATCTTTTGTGGCGCACCTGCCATAAACAGGCACAAGTTACTTGGAACCGTTGCAATTTGTGTGCATGGATTTACCACGTCACTGCATGTGCTGTGGAACGGATTTATGTTCGTCGATGTGATTAATAAACAAGGCTTAGGTCCGGGACAAGGTTATTCTGGTTTGATACTTTGGGTTGGTAGTATCAAGGCGATGCTACTTGGTTTGGTTGTGGGAGTATGCCTGCATTACTTGCTACGATTATTTAGAAAGGCTGCAGTAAGATAACTGTTGGCTAGTTAGTGGGTTGGTCGTTGTCTATAGGAGTTGTCGCTGTGTTTTATAGTAAGGAATTCAACAAGGGGTTGCTGCTCATCCTTGTTGCGATAAGTGCTTTCATTGTCGTTACCTCTGATAATAACCCCGGGACATTAGTCGCTCATGCCATCAATGGCTTAATTGCTTTGCTCTTTTTCTCTATGACCATTGAGGTCAAAGACAATGTACTAAGCTGGTATTTCGGCTCTGGCTTTTGGCGTAAGAATGTAGAAGTGTCAGACATTGCAGAGACATCGTTCTATCAAAGTAAATGGTATCAAGGTATTGGTATCCGAATGCTGAGCGATGGCTGGTTGTATAATGCATCGATAGGTTCAGCGCTGAAGTTAAGCTTAAGCGATGGAAAGCATGTTTACATTGGTTGTAAGGATACGGACGGTTTAAAGCTGGCCTTGAAAACCGCTAATGAACAGATAACCGAAAAATGATTTACAAGGCTTGGCACTTTACGTTTTAAGTAGGGCTAATGTTTCAGGTTCTATGTTTTAAGTGAACTGCATCTTAATATCGCAATAAGTGAATCGGAGATTGAATGGACAAAGCAATCAAAACACATTTCGATGAGTATCCCGATGATGTTCGAAGCCGACTTGAAGAGTTGCGTGCATTAATTTTTGAACTTTGCTCTGATTTGGAATTAGGTGAAGTCGAAGAGTCTCTGAAATGGGGCGAACCGAGTTACAGCGTTAAGGCGGGTAGCCCAATTCGAATCGACTGGAAATTGAAAACGCCAAACAACTATTACTTGTTCTTTAACTGTCAAACAAAGCTAATCGACACATTCAGAGAATTGCACGACAGCACATTGGCATTTCAAGGTAATCGGGCAATCGTCTTGAACCTAACAGAACCACTTCCCAAAGCACCAATCAAGCAGTGCTTAGAGTTAGCCTTAACTTATCAACAACGAAAACTCCTGCCGCTTCTTGGCGCGTAACTCTTACGCGCTGTCATTATATTTCTTAAACTGGTTATCTGTGTTCTAGCTATCACTCTTTAAAGCGTTAAGACTGTACCATCTTGATTAGTATCAAGAGGCTAGGGAAACTCGATAACCAACGTTGATTGTATTGCTTACCGTTTAAAAAGGTGTTCTAGTCACCTTGTATTTCAGACTAAAAAGGAAGTTGTATGAATTTAGATAAAGCTAAAAAACGCATCGCAAAGCAGGTTAAAAAAGGCGACAACGGATACCCAAAAATCACGTTAGCGTACTACGGAACGACCAAAGATCTCGCAACGTCAGTCTCAGTTCAATTTATGCTGGGTGAGGGCGATGGTGTCCAAGAAGAACGTTTTTCTTGTGAAACCGAAATCCGAGATAATGAGTTAATCCAAACGACGCTACTCAAGATAATCGAGCGCGCTAATGTTAACTCAGTGATTGAGGTTGAAGGCGTAACTGTTCTTTAGTTTGCTTTGGCCTGGAAACGAAACCAACACGAGAACTCAGGTGTATAATCCACATTTTTATCGAATTAGGCAGGACACATGGCGATCTCGTTTGAAACTCAAAGACTAAAAGTAGAAGAAGTTGCAGGTGAGCTTACTGTTCCTGAACGTTCGGTTCTGCTTGAGCGAGTACCTGGCATTCTAACCCCATCAGTTGTTGAAAACCTTCCACCATACTTTCACGGTATTGTGTCACGTGAACTGGCTGAAATTTGGCTCAACCGAATGTTGTCGGAGAGCCGCTTACTTCAAGTGAAATCCAACGATAATCAATTGATTGGTTTTCTGTTCGCTTATGTGGAAGAGGAAAGTGATGCTCATATTGGTTACTTGCTTGCAGAAGAGTTCTGGGGCAAGGGTTTCGCGAGTGAGCTACTGAAGAGTTTTATCAAGGAAGTCGCTAAAACGGAGTCATGGTCCACACTGATTGGCGGTGTCGATCGTTCAAACATCGCCTCTGCACACTTACTTAAGAAGCTAGGTTTTGTTGAGCAAGCCTCTGATGAAAGTCCCGTGGTTTTCTATGAATATAAGCTTTATCTTCTTAACTCTTAACTCTGAGCTCTCAGTGCTTAATTTCTAATCCCTAACTCAAGCCATATCTGTGTTTTACATTCATTGCCAATGTTTACGTCAATTGATAGGGAAGAAACCTTATTACACCATTCAACTGAGAACCGAGAGCAGCGAGTCTAGTTAACGTGGGCTAATTCGGCACTCTGTGTTTCATTAGCGCCCCCTAAGGCTTTATAGAAAACAGGCTTTGTATCCACATTGGACTATCCTGGTTTAGCGACCTCGACCATCTACCATTACGATGATGGTTTTTGAAATGATGCTCAGATCAGCGGCAATCCAAGACTTAACAGAACATAGGCTTAGTGCGTAACTGTGGTCAAAACCCACTTTACGACGTACATCATCAATACAGGTATCGTAACCTTGATTCACTTGTGCAAGCCCTGTAATACCAGGCATTACACCGTATGTACGGTCAGCAAAGTAAGGGATTTCGTTCTCTAGCTTGGTGTAAAAAGTAGGGCGTTCAGGGCGTGGGCCAATTAGAGACATTTCACCTTTCAGTACATTGATCAGTTGTGGCAGTTCATCAAGACGTGTCTTTCTCAAAAAGCGGCCAACGGGCGTGATTCGTGGGTCATTCGCGGTAGCCCAAACTGCACCAGAGCGAGTTTCTGCATCTTCGTACATGCTACGGAATTTCATGATTTCAAAGATTTCCATTTTCTCTGGCGTCGATTTACCAACGCGCAGTTGGCGGTAGAAAATAGGACCACGAGAAGTGAGTGCAATCGCCATCGCAATCAACGGAAATACGGGCGCTAGCAAAATCAAAGCAATCAGTGAGCTTACAAAATCGAAAGTACGTTTAGCACGTGAGATTTTGTATTGGTATAGGTTTTGGGTAGATAGCTGTTCAATGTTCATCATAATAAGTCCTTAATGATTCGCTCGTGTCCAAGGTGAGTTTTCTAGTCCGATTAGGTAACGAATACCACCAATGAAGTTGGCATAATGTCCAACTATCAAATAAGAGACTAATGAAATAGGTTTGTTTACTAGACGCTTTGGCAAGATGCAGCCAAGGACGCCAATGGTATAAACGGCAACTTGAGCCCATAACAGCGCTTCAAATACCATGTAGTTGCTAAGTAATATTGAGCACACTAAGCACACAATCATTAGATATGGAGTGAGTAGGCGAAGTCCTTTTCCTGAAAAGAACGCAAACGCGATGCCTTTGAACTTCGGGCTAAACAAACCAAATAATCTAATCGCTTGTTGCATGTTGCCCGCTGAAATACGTAGTCTTCTTTTGAAGTCCGTTTCTAGGTTCGATTCCTCTAGCTCTAATGCCACCATTTGGGTTTCGTACTCTGCGATGTAACCTTGTTTAACGATTCGCATCGGTAATATGAAATCATCATTAATAGTGTTGAGTGGAAGCAGTTCAAACAGGTGTGTTCTAAACAAGTAAAAAGCGCCATGAGAACCCAAGCTAGAACCTAATGAAGCCTCTGACTCTTTAACGGCGGTTTGGTAATGCCAATAGGTGTTTTCGCCTTCGTTGCCTGTTGGGCAAAGCTGGTAGGTCGCGTTCACTACGCCAACCTTATCACTTTCAAAGTGAGCTGCGGCTATAAGCAAAGCATCCAATGAAATGAGGGCAGAGACATCACTCATCGCTGTGATGTCAGTGGTTATACGTGTCACTTCTTCATTAATAACCGCGACTTTACCTCGGTTTAATTGATGGTCATGGATCTCAAAATGAACATCACTACACATCGCTTCTTGGATGGTCATTTGAGCAATTGTGACTGTGTTGTCGGTACAACCATCGCAAGCGATAATGACTTGCAGCTTCTTTTTGGGGTAATCGAGTGACGCAAGGTTGCGAATCTTGTCTGCGATCCACTGTTCTTCGTTAAATGCAGGAACAAGAACGGTGATAGTCGGTAACGTACAATCTTGCTGTTCCTCTTTGTAACAACGATGACTCTCTTCAACTTTGCGTGCGGGGTGGCTTTTCGCATACCAACGCAGTAACAAAGGGTAGGCTGCGTGATGATAGACAATCAACGCACCTGAAAACAAACAAAGTCCCGCTAGAAACCAATCAATCATGCGTAAGCTCCTTCTGATATATCGTTGTAAGACGAAACCATTTTGATGATGTCGAAGTTGTCGAGCACGTAACGACGAGGTGACAAAAAGCGTTCATTTTGAATCTCTAATAAAGCATTGGCTAATCCCGTGATACTGCCTTTTTTAACGAGTGTTCCGCTTATAGGGCACAAGGTTTCATCGACGGCACCAACATCCATTGCGACGGTGGGAATATTGCATGCTTGAGCTTCGAGTGTAGAAAGCGGCAGACCTTCGTGGCGTGAAGGTAGGCAGAAGGTATCCAACGCTCCGTAAAACGTGGTCATATCTTCAACTAGGCCAAGAAAGACGACTCGGTCACTCAGATTCAAGCGGCTAGTAAGTTGCTCTAGTTGATTGCGTTTAGTACCGACGCCAGCAAATACGACAACCATGTTTTCAGGTAAAAGAGTCAGTGCTTTAATAAGTTGGTCTTGGCCTTTGACATGTTCTAGTCGACCTGCACAACCGATGATGTGTTTGTCTGTCGGCAGGTTTAGGATTGCTCTCGCTTGGTCTTTCGACATTGGCTTAAACTTCTCACAATCGACGCCATTTTTGATGGTAATGATGTTCTCATAAGAAAAAGCAGTGCGTAGTTGGTTATAAACACGTGTCGCGTCGGCAACTAACGTTGGTTGAGCAGCTTTTAAAGCAAGCGCTTGTAATCGACGACGTTTGTTGTTGTTCAGATGCCAAGCGTCATGTTCGGTATGGATTCGAGTTGGAACCCCTGTTACGCGAGCGGCATAACCAGCGTATAACAATGGGCCTATATGATGGGTATGAACAACATCAGGGCGAATCGCATTGAAGGCTTTAATTAGCTTAATAATAATGTTGAATTGTACGCCTTCTGCTTTATCCAAAAAGACGATTTGCTCTTTGTATGGCTCTAGCTTCGGCCAGTTGTTTATAGACTCCTGTTTTGTACCTTCTAAACTGACAATCAACACTTGGTCTGTTGGTTTAGCAAGGCGCAGCAAATCCAGAGTTAGGGTTTCTAATCCACCCGGTGCAAGGTGTTGAACAACGTGTATGATCTTTTTGCCATGCTTCGTTAAATGCGTATTCATAATTTAGACCCTGCCTTTGTAATTCTTGTTTCGCCTTTCTGACGTTTATATAGAAATAAATTCTTTAAAACGTTTAACTACACAAGGAGATTGCAGAAGTCGTGCCAACTAAATAAATGAATATATTCAATGGCTTATTGTGTTTTATTTTGTAGAGTACTCAATTTCTCAAAATGGGAATCAAAACAAAATGCGATTGAATGGCTGTTCGGATCATAGGGCTTAGGGAAAATAGGAATTGGATTTAAGAGTTTGGGGGGTAGACAAGTAAAACGCCAAGCGAGTGTTGGCGTTTGCTGTAAGGAAGTAAACCTCAGATAAGGTTTGATTTTAAAGCTGACTAGCTCATTTTAGGAATTACCGTTATTACTGGGACACCTAAAATATCTTCGATTTCGGTTTTACGTTTGATTGTAGAATCGAACAACTCAAACAATATCGCCAGACCAATGCCCAATCCGATGCCTGCGACAAATCCAGCCAGAATAAAGACAAAAGTCGGCATGTTAGATTTGATACTCGGTGTGAAAGGCAAATCAATAATCTTCACACGTTTGTTTTGCTCGAATACACCAAGCGAACCCGTTAGCTGAGCCATTTCATAACGCTCTGTCAGTTCATCATATAGTTGACGTTTGATTTCAACTTGACGTTTAAGGCGGTACATCTCTTTTGCATTTTCGCCGAAGTTATTCGCCTTGTGTTCTAATTCGAAAATCATAGTACGAAGGCTTTTGGTCTCTTCGGTTAAAGACTCAAAGCGAGCACGAACCAGCTGTAGGCTATGTAATTGAGTGACCAGAAGAGGTTGGGTATCAGAAAGTTTGTTCAGTGTCGTACTACTTGCGATGTCCCAAAGTTGGTCGCTGTTCATCGTTGGCTGAGTTACCTCGAGCAAACTCTTACGTTCATTCTCTAGTCTGTCTAACTCACGCACTTTAGCTTGCACAGCACTGTGTTTGTCCGTGTATTTTGCTTGTAACAAGGTTAGGTCACTTCGAATGTCGATGATCTGGTCTTCTAATTTACCGATCACAGGGTTGGTTCGTGAAAGTTGTTGGTCGATTGACCCTAAACTTTTTTCGACACCCGATAACTCTGCCTCTTTTTCCGCCAGTGTTTGTTTGAGTGAAGCTAAGCGGTTTAAGCTTTGGCTTTGTACTTCTGGCGTCGATTGCACGTGTTCGTTCATGTACAAGGCCAATGCTTCTTCTGCTGTTTCAAGTTCAATACGACGTTTGTCGATATGAATTTTTAAGAAGTTACTTGAGTCTTCAATCGATGAGCGTTCCGGCGCGAGCAACTGTTCAATGAAATGTTCACTCACCGAGCGCAGCGTCGCCTCCATTCCAGTTGGAGTGTTGGACGTTAAACTGATCTTTAGAAAGTCTTTCCCAAGCTGAGTCACCGATAAACGCTGAGACAGGTCTGTAATGATCTCTTGTTTCTCAATTTCAGGCATATCTGGCGTGGTTAATTGCAGTTCATCAGCGACCGAGTAAAGCACATGTCGACTGTGAAGCAGTGTTCTCAATGCATTAAGTCGGTCTTTGAGCATGGTCGAAACGGCGATGTCTTCCAAGAATGGATTCATCTTGGCCGTTTCTTGAATCAACATACTGGTATGCGCGTCATATTTAGTAGGAGCTAACTTGCTCACACCAAAGCCTACAAAGGGCAAAATAAGCATTGGAAGAACGATAACGTAGCGTTGGCGCCACATCGCATTGATGATAACTAATAACCGCAATTTCAGATTATTCATAATAGCTCCAACATCCAATGTACGAAGTTACCACGGTTTTGCCAGCTGTCTTGTTCGACGACAGAGATAGGTGAATCGTTCAGTTGGCGTGCATGATCAAGCGCCCAAATCATTTGGTTCGCACTACCAACAGTCGTTACGTGCTCTTGATATGGAACCAAAGCAGGGAACGGTGTTGTGATAATGGGTGTGCCCGCCGCTAGGTATTCCATTAGTTTGAGTGGGCTACAAGCTCGGATCTGCTCGTTATCAACAAACGGCAGCAAGCTCACATCCCAGTGTTGAGAATAGCTTGGCAGCGTGTGGTGTGGACGAGGGCCAAGGTAATGTACGTTACTCAACTTAGACAGCATGAGCGTATCAAGCTCGTTTGGGCCAATGAAAACAAAGTCCCATTCCGGCATCGCATTCGCAACTTGACCAATCATTTCATAATCCAGCCATTTAGAAAGGCTGCCATAAAAACCAGCAATAGGGCGGTGGTTGCTTGGTAAATCATTCGCTCTGGGTGCGGGTGTTGAAAATAGGTCTACGTCGACGCCGTGTGGTAGCAAGTGCGCTTTATGTTTTGGAAATTTATCCATCAATTTTTTGCTAGCCGCGAATATAAGCGTCGCTTTATCGATTAACTCTGATTCGTGCTGTGCAACGGTGTCATGATCAACACCAGCCAGCGCGCTAAAATCATCGCCGCAGTAATAAACCACAGATGACTCGCCTAAGTGTCCGCACAGATCAACAGCAGTCGGAAGAGAAGTCCATAGGATAGGCGCGTTAAGATTAAGCTCTGCAATCACTGGTTTTAGTTGGTGCAACATCATTTGCTGAGCCAACTTTCTAGAAAATTTAGAAGCAGGCGCAGGGATTGTCTTTAAGTTAACGATAGTAATGTTGTCGTGTCCCTCAGAGTCGAGCATGTTTTGAGTAACGGCCTTGGTTTTACCAAACAACTTGTTGAACGCTCGGTTTACATCTTTGGCGGACAGCTTCGGTTGTCTTAGGCCAATTGAGTTGACCCATAAGACTTTGTGTTGCTTAGCCAGGTGACGAACTAAATGTTGAGTCGATGAAGGTAGGCCACCAAAGTCTTCACCAAATACGATTAAATCACGCATGGTCACCTCCATGAGTCTCTAACGAATCGAACATATCGGATTCTGTCACTTCAACGGGTTTAATGTGACCGACAACTCGAGCTGGGTTACCGCCTGCGATTGCAAAGGCCGGGATGTTCTTTGTTACTACGCTGCCTGCGGCTATTACGGCACCTTCGCCGATGGTTACGCCACCTTTAACCGTCACATTAGTGCCCAGCCAAACATCGGGTTCAAGAATGATGTCGCCGATTTGCTGAGGGTCGTCACCTTCACCTAGCGCTCGGCGTTTTGCATCAAGCGGGTGTCCAGAGTATCCAAATAGGAAAGCGCCGCCTGCGATTCGTACGTTGTCAGAGATAACCACTTTACCTCCAACAGCGATAGTCGACTGCCAACCGATGTCGACGTTGTTACCAATCGACAATAGTGGGTGTTCCAAGCCTTCAAGTGGCTGAGTACAACCAGAGAAAGTCGTGTGGCCAGAGATACGGCAGTTATCGCCAATCGAAATTTGTACCGGACCGCTGACGAAAGGTAGACCACCATACAAATACAGGCGTTTGCCACATTGAGCCACACGACCTTTGAATGCCGGAGTCCAGTAGAAGAATCGCGTAAAGCCAGAAACCAAATTCACCACTAGCTTGTGTGCTTGATATAGACAACGATTAAGTATTTGAGGGGTAGGTAGCTCTGCGCTTCTGATGTTTTTCAAAATGAAAAACACATTTCTAATTCGAGAATTAGGATGAAACTTAAGCCAATGTTTGAATTGATGTATAGATACTGACGTCATAATGAAAATCCTCTGTTTTGTTATATAGAAGTACTTTCATATACTGTGCCATTTAATAAATATAATATTTTCAATGAGTTAAAATATAGCTTTTAGGTTTTCTCATTTTGACAGGCAGTTTGAGATACGTTTGAGACGCAAACTGTGAGTGCTGCGAGGATATAAATCGGCCAGTTGAAGCCTTGAGTCAAAAATGTCCCCGACACGATTGTGCCAATCAAACCTGCATAGATCGCATAGGCGACCGCATTAAGCTCGGGTGCGATTTCTGTGGTCGAGTTTTTTAATCTCGCTAGCGTAGAGCGAGAGGTTTTGATCAAAGAAACGATAAGGCAGACAAAAATGATCAGACCAATAAAGCCTGTTTCTGCTAACACACCAAACCAAGTACTGTGAACGGCGTGATTCAGTCCGTCCCAGTGCGAACTATAAAAGAAGTAGTTCGAGAAGAAGTTGTTCAACCCTACACCAGTCAGTGGATTTTCAACTGCCATTTTTACTGCCGCTTCCCAAGCATAGATTCGACCCATTGCAGATTCATCGATACCTTGTTCAGCTGCACCACCAGAAGATCTGTCTGAGATACCAGCAACTAAATAAAGCACCACGGCCGTGACAGATCCTACCGAGATTAACAGGACTTTAGAGCGCACTAGCTTCCACGCAAAAATACCAATCACGGCAATACAACCCAGTAGTCCGCCACGGCTTTGAGTGGCAATAATGGCGGCGAGCAGTAACAGACAAACTAAGGCACTGATTAAACGTTTGGACCTTGAGATGCCAGACGTAGTGGCTTGGCTTATCGTAAAAGCCAGTGGGAACATCAGAACCAACGCTAGGTCGTTCGGGTCGCCTAACATAGAGCCAAAATCGCGGCCAATAGTCACGCGTGAGCCCTCGACAAGCCCAATACCATTTACTGAGTTGTACACGGCAATAGAGCTGACTAAAGCGCCAGCGTAGATAATCGTCATCGCGGTTTTTGCGAGATTTTCCGTGGTATTTACTAGCCAAGTAATCGCAAGCGTCATCACTATGATTTTCCAATAAACGCCTTTGAATTCTGCCAGTGCTATGGGCCTGTTGGACGCGAAGATAATACCAATGAAAACCAGCACCCAGAATATGGCGAGCCAGTTTAAACAAGGGTGCCAGAAGATTTTAAGTTCTTTACTGATTAATGCATGCCAGAGAAGAGCCGACAGAGCGCCTAATGAAAGCATCAACGGTATTTTTAACGAATAGAGCTGAGGTATGGCTTCGTGAATTCGGAAAAATGAAAAGACAACGAACAATAGAACTAACCAGAATGTCTTGTTTAACACGAATAAGCCGGCTAATGGCACAAGAGCGAGCGCCACAATGACAACGGGATGAGGCACAAAGTACCAAACAACACCAAGCCCAACACACAAGGTGCTGATCGTGATGATGACTGGCAATCTATTGGCTTCAGGGTTGACCATTGTGACCTCTATTGGCAAATAAACTCTTAATGACTCGGCTCGTAATCTTTTAAGACGCAGTTACGCCTGATGTTAAAGATTGCAAAGTGAGTGCCAGTTATGAATTTTGTTTAACTGACTGATTTAATGTTGGATTATTAAGTGAGGGCGTAGCCTTGAGGTGAGTTTTATCATTTTGAGAATCAGTATAAAACTGACTAAAGCACTTAAATTATCAAGCTCAAATAACCAGTTATCGACTAAGGCTAGAATTAACGGTCGAGTTGATAGATTTCCAATAACTGCGGGACAACAGCTTGTGGTGAGTATTGGTTTTTCACGGTTTCTATCGCGTTACTCTTGAGAGAGTCACGTTGCTCGCTCGTCAATGACATCCACAAAGATAAAAACTGTTCTAGCTCGGCCTCTGAATTGGCGAGGTAGCCATTAACTTGATGATCGATGAGTTGAGGCAAGTTACCAACCGAGGTGGCAAGGACGGGAATGCCACGAATCATGGCTTCTAATGCCGCCATAGGTAAGCCTTCGAAGCGAGAAGGGATGATTAACAGATCGATTTGGCTCCAGACGTCATCCATATTGGTCTGATGCCCATGAAAGGTCACATTATCAGGCTGCGATTTAACTAAGACGTCCATTTCTGGTCCGTCACCAAAAAGCTCAAACCGAACATCAGGAAACTGTTTGGCTAATGCAACAAATCGATCAGGCGCTTTCTCATGGCTCAATCGCCCCACAAAACCAACATGGAATGGGCTAGATGAACAGGAGTTTGTTAACCCAGCTGGGACTTTAACAAAGTTATTCAATTGATAGGTTTTACTCGGCACTTTCGCTTTAATCTTCTCACTGACCACGAGCGACTGATCAGAAAGAAAACTGCTGTAACGGTCGAGCCAGTCATAAAGCCACACTTTACCTGTTGGGGTTTCACCAGCGTGATAAGTGGTGATTTGCTTTGTGTTGTTGAAACGAGGTGGGAGCTTGATTAACTTACTGACCAAACTGGCTTTGTAACCATGAGCATGGATAAGCCTTGGCTGATAATGTTGAACGGCACGTTTAAGCAGTGTCGCGCTATTGCCATTTGAATCTGCAGAACATGAGGCTAAATCGGAGAGGTAACTAAAAGGGATGTTTAGCGCATTCAACTTTTCAACGATGATCGCTTCAGGATTAAACTTAGTCAAAAGAACGATGCGAACAGCCTCTGAATACTGAG
Source organism: Vibrio splendidus 12E03 (assembly GCF_000272105.2). GTDB lineage: Bacteria > Pseudomonadota > Gammaproteobacteria > Enterobacterales > Vibrionaceae > Vibrio > Vibrio splendidus_I. The sequence goes on along the minus strand of NZ_AJZD02000009.1, from coordinate 19,046 downwards.
CGCTTTCCGATATCAGGCCTTGTGCTAATTCTAAAACATGCGTTTCTATGCCTCCAAAAGTTTGGCTGTCGATCAACAGCCAAATCTCATGAAGGTTTATGTCGAGTACACCTTGGTTAGGCTTGATTGTACTCATCTTCCGATTCCCAAGCCTGTTTCTTACGATAAACAGTAGAAGGGCTAAGTTCTAACAACACAGCAGCGTTTAACACATTCCCATCGCAATGATTGATGGCATGTTGAATGGCTTCACGTTCTATTTGCCACATTGGACGAATAGCACCTTCGCTTGTGGTAAATGCAGGCGTCATCGGCTCGTTGTGAGCTTGAGCAACTGACGATTGTTCCAACTCTTCCGGAGTAATCGGTGGCAACTTAGCTTCTGGTGCTTCAACAACTGCAGATTGAGGTGCAGTTACTCGAATTGGTGTCACTGATTTAGATGATGTAGCGGCATCTACTTTATTAATCGGAGGCGGTAACATGTCTTTAGTCACGCTCGTTTCATTGTTCAACACCACGATGTTACGGATGATGTTTTGCAACTGACGCACATTGCCTGGCCACGCATAACGTTTAAGTAGATTCTGCGTTTCTTTGTCTATTGATTTGAACTTCTTCTTGTCTTGCTTCGCGTACAGCTTCAAGAAGTGATTAGACAGGGTGACAATGTCACTTCCTCGTTCACGAAGCGGTGGCATTTCGATAGGCACAACGTGAACACGATAGTAAAGGTCTTCTCTAAAGCGTCCTTCTTCTACCTCAACCAGTGGATCGCGGTTGGTCGCACAGATAATTCTGACATCCACTTTAATCTCTCGGTTGCCACCAAGTGGGGTAAACGTACCGGTTTGCAAAAATCGGAGGAGCTTCTTCTGCATCTCCAGTTCCATTTCACAAAGCTCATCGAGAAATAGGGTGCCACCATGCGCTTGCATTGCTGCACCTTTACGGTCGGTTGTTGCGCCGGTAAACGCACCTTTTACGTGACCGAAGATTTCACTCTCCATTAGGTCTCGAGGGATAGCACCACAGTTAATAGCTACGAAAGGTTTACCATTACGCTGACTCTCTTGGTGAATCGCTTCCGCGCACACTTCTTTACCCGTACCACTTTCGCCGTTAATAAACAGCTGGCAGTGGTTGGTGCTACCGAATCAATGATCTTGTAAACCGCCTGCATGGGTAGGCAAGAGCCAATGAAATTATGAAAACGGTCACGATCGAATTTGCTTTGCATATTATCGACGAGGTTTTCGAGTTTCGCTCTTTTTAGATGCAAGCTAACAGAGGTCTTGAGTCGATCGGCTTGAATGGGTTTCTCTAAGAAGTCTTCTGCACCGCGCTGGATAAGGTCTACCGCGATGTTTACTGAGCCATGCGCTGTCGCGATGATAACTGCGGTCGGTATTTCGTTGGCAGTAATCCAATCCAAGACTTCTTCACCTGGCATGTCAGGCAGTTTAAGGTCAAGAATAACAAGCTGTGGAGAGTGCCTTTCAATGAAGGTCTTAGCTTCCGCGCCGGTTTCGACGTGGAAAATATCATAGGGCTCGTCTTTTACGTACTGCTTGTAGAGTACGGCGAGTGAGGTGGAGTCTTCAACTAACAATACCTTAGGGCGCATTGTATATTCCTTTTGAAACTTTATCCTAACCAATCAATAACATAGTGATATGTAACCATCAATACGAGTCTTGTGTATTTGTTATCTACCGCATGCAATCTTTTAAGAAGCGGCCTGTATAACTTCTCACATTGTTGTTCATGATGGAGCACACCTTATGGCGACTATATTAATAACGACTGTTTTGAGTTTTTAATCTGCTACCGATAATGAGCATGCAAAGCTAGCTGAAGCCTGCCTCTTTCCTTTCAAGCAAGGCTTTTATTGAACGCTCTGCGAGCTCTAGTAATTCATCAACTTGTCGAAATGCAGCATCATGACTCTGTTCTAAGCATTTCTTTTCTAAAGCGCGAGCTAATTCACCCAAAGGGCGATTACCTAACGAAAGCGCTGTGCTGCCGAGAGTGTGAACCTCGAACTCAAGTGTTTGAGCGTCTTTCTGCGTGACAGCCTCTTTTATGGCGACCAAGCGTGTTTGTGATTCTTCGACATAATGGTCGATCAAGACAGGGATAATGTCCGCACTTGTATCGCGAATCATTTGCTCCAGAACGCTTTCATCGACAAGCTCACTCACTTGTTGTGAGTTTAGATTTGTAGCTGCGTCTGACGCTAAAGTAGAATTCATCAAACTAAGTCCTTTTGTTGAGCTTAATATCCGTGAGTACTATTAAGTTCTAGTCATTTTCTAGAATAATTTCAACTGGTTGCCGTACAAATAGCGCAATATTTGGCATCTCGTTCATCTTGCTACTGGCTTTGTGACAAACCTAACGGACTGATTTAATTTTTGTTTTCTCTTATGAAATACAAACTTAGGTGCCTATAAAGCCTAAGATGCGGGTAGATCTCAGGATAAAACGAGGCCAATACAAATAAAAAAGACCACTGCAGTGAATTAGCAACAGTGGTCTTAGAGCGGTTTATGTAGTTTAGATTAACCTAAATAGCGATAATTTAGACAGCCGTGCTTTAAATCACGAAAAGTAGGACTACGAAGCTTTATCAATCTTTGGCTTTGGGTCGGCTTCTACTTCTTCCTCGCTACTTTCTGAGAAGATATCAGCAACAGCGCTTCTCTCTAGTTCACCTTTTAGATTACCGTCTTCATCAACAACTGGAAGAGAGTAGTCACAAGACATAGTGTCTGGTAGCACTTCTTCAATCACCGCATCAGGTAAGATGGCAGGGACTTCTTCGTATATCTCGTCACTAAAGTCATGTACCGATGAATCTTCAACGGCGTCTTGTAGACTTTCTTGTGTGACTAGGCCTTGATAGCCGTCATCCGTTACGTGATAAGCGTAATCGTTTTTAAGCATCTTCATTTGTGCCAAAGCACCTTCAATCGTTTCTGATGTGATTCGATACAGAGGAGGTTGCATAACGGTTTCAACGGTCAATGCACGAGCGCGGTTTACGTCTTTCACGAACGCTTCCACGTAATCATCGGCTGGATTTAGCAGAATCTCATGTGGTGTGCCTTGTTGTACTAACTCGCCGTCTTTCAAAATTGCGATTCTATCGCCTAGGCGGAGTGCTTCGTCCAGATCATGAGTGATGAAAACAATCGTCTTATGAAGCTTCTCTTGAAGTTCGATAAGCTGGTCTTGCATTTCGCTTCGGATCAAAGGATCGAGTGCCGAAAAGGCTTCATCCATTAATAAGATTTCAGCGTTAGTACATAAAGCGCGAGAAAGGCCAACACGTTGTTGCTGACCACCTGAAAGTTGCGCTGGGTATTGCTTGCCGTAACCTTTTAAGCCCACCGTTTCTAACCATTCGTTGGCTTTCGCTAAACGGTCTTCTTTTTTGATGCCTTGTACTTCCAACCCATACGCAACGTTTTCAACCACAGTGCGATGAGGCATTAAACCAAAGCGCTGGAATACCATCGACATTTTATGACGACGGAACTCTTCTAACTCTTTAGTGTTGAGGCTCATTACATCAATGCCTTCAACCATGATTTTACCTTGAGTCGGGTCAATCAAACGGTTGAAGTGGCGAATCAGCGTCGATTTACCCGAGCCAGAAAGCCCCATAATTACAAAGATTTCGCCACGGTTAATCTCAAGGTTAATCTCTTTCAAACCAACGGTATGACCCGTATCCGCAAGAATCTGATCTTTGTGTTCGCCGTTTTGAACTCTGTTCATAACAGACATTGGTTTCGGTCCAAACACCTTGTATAGACCACTAATTTCAATCAATGGTTTAGTCATGCTTGAATCCTCCTAAATGCGCATTAGTTCTTCTTGCGTACGCTTGTGAAGCGCGGTCAAAAAGGATTGCGAGGGCAACGATGGCGAAACCATTCATCAAGCCTAATGTGAAGTACTGGTTAGTAATCGATTTGAGAACCGGTTGTCCTAGGCCTTTAACACCAATCATGGATGCGATAACAACCATAGACAGCGCCATCATGATGGTTTGGTTGATACCCGCCATAATCGTTGGCATTGCTAGAGGAAGTTGAACACCCCATAAGCGTTGCTTTTTGCTCGCACCAAATGCGGTAGCGGCTTCAAGGACTTCTTTGTCGACTAGGCGTATGCCTAGGTTAGTTAAACGAATCACAGGTGGAATCGCGTAGATAACCACGGCGATTAGCCCTGGAATCTTACCGATGCCGAGTAGCATCACAACAGGAATCAGGTAAACGAATGCAGGCATGGTTTGCATGATATCGAGCATCGGCGTAACGATAGATTGAGCCCGATTTGAACGAGCCATAGCAATACCAATCGGAATGCCTAAGAATATCGATACCAAGGTACACACAGTGATGATACTGAGCGTCCGCATGGTGTCTTCCCACATTCCAAAGTAACCAATGAGAAGGAGTGAAACCACACAGCCTAAAGCCAGTTTCCAAGAACGGCTTGCTGCGTAAACAAGGCTGGTACACACAGCCAGGACTATAATCCAAGGTGTTGAGATAAGGAGTTTTTCAAACCAAACGAGGAATGAAAGAAGAGGGTCAAAGAGAGATTCAATCATTTCGCCGTATTCACGGGAAAATTCACGATATGCGCCATCTAGCGTCTTTTTTATGGTTCGTAAATCACCGCGTTCCATCTCTGGAAAGCTTGATAACCAATTGCTGTCAGCCATTTTATATCCTTATAGTTCGGAGCCACTTGTCCATGCGATAAGAAAATCGCTAATGAAAAGGGCTCCGAATCATGAATAACATCAAGTATAGCGACGTTATTTCTGTTTTATTGTTGAAGCGTAATTACTTTTTATCAAATCAAGCTCTTACAGCTCTGCTTCAACTTTCTTAGCCACTTCTTGAGAAACCCATGGGTGCCATACTTCTGGGAATTCACTTAAGAAATGCAGACTCGCTTCTTCGCCATCAGCTTGGTTGTCTTCCATCCAAGCAAGTAACGAGTTCATTTTGTCGTTTGTGAAACCACGTTTAGTAAAGTAGTCGTACGCTTCAGGAGCTCGTGACGCAAAACTTTCAGTGGTGATCGTGTGAACAGGTGAAGGCGGGTACATGGTCGCTTTTGGCGATTCACAATCTTCTTTGGTGGTACAGTTAAGGAACTCTTCCTCATTAACGCCACTGCCAAAGTCGACTTTAACCATGTCATATTTACCTAGCACAGCGGTTGGTGCCCAATAGTAACCAAACCAAGCCTCTTCACGTTCATAAGCTTTTGCGATAGAGCCAGATAAGCCGGCACTCGAGCCTGGATCAACAATCGTGAAACCACTGTTTTCTAGCTCAAGAGCATTAAACAGGTTTCCGGCGCTGATCTGACAGTTCCAGCCTGCAGGGCAGCTGTAGAATGCAGATGTATCTGGGTCTTCAGGGTGTTTGAATAAGCTAGCGTTCTTGCGTACGCCTTCGATGGTTGCCATTTCAGGGTACTGTTTAACTAGGTAAGCCGGAACCCAAAAGCCTTCTTCGCCGCCGTTCACAAGTGCTTTACCTGCGTAGCGAAGACGTTTTTCTTCAACACCTTTATCTAATGCGTCTTTTAAGCTGTTGCTCCAAAGTTCAGGTGCAACATCAGGCTGGCCTTTTTCGATCATAGACGTGCCTGTTGGCATAGTGTCGCCAGGGATAAGTTCAGCATCACACCCATAACCATGTTCAAGGATGAATTGGTCGATATTGGCGATCAGTGTTGCAGAGTTCCAGTTCATATCTGCGATTGTTACGCTGCCACATTCTCCAGCGTTAGCATTACCGCTGGCTGCTGCTACTAACAAAAATACGGAGCTTAACTTGTATTTCATATTGAGTTTCCTTTCTCTTTAATAATACAACTAAGGTAACCAAGGTAAATTGATTATCTAAATTGCTCGATGGTGATCCTTTCCGTGTATTTGAACCATTTGAGCAGAAGGAGGGATGGGTGAAGTTTGAATAGATGAACGTGCAAAGTCAGCGAAGTGTGATTTGCCAATTCATCCACTGTGTTTCAACAGCCATCGGATAACTTTGTCAAACTATTACAAATTCGTCAAAAACCACCTCTATTTATAATCTTAGGGAATAATCGTACGAATTCCATCTTTGATGCGATTTACATGGCACTTTAACCGCCTGTGTCACATTACCGCTAAAGTTAGGTGTGGGGCTGTTGATTTTTGGATGAGTTTAAAGGTGGTAAGACCACAACTTGCGTGCGTGAAATGCGTTGAATAGTTTTTAAAATCGTATTTTTAGTCATATTTTCGCCAAAAACACTCAATTTGGTTTTTATTTATTCAGAACTGTTGGAGCTTGAAGTCTAATAGGATAGGTGGCTGTCATGGTTTAATGACAGCCAGAAAGTAGCAAAAGAAAGTTACATCGGAAGGTTCAAAAACTCATTTTGATACAGCTTTTTTGCCAAGCTATCGCGAAACTTAGCGGGGATGAATTTCATTCGATTGATTTGTCTGACCAACTCTTGTGCAAAGCTAGGCTTTTGTTTCATGTTCATCACGCAGCCCATTAGATTGATACTTTGTGCATCAAGCAGCTTTTTCGCTTGTTCTAGGTGGTGACTCGACGTTTCACCATAGGCGACAACCATTAGTGTGCTTTCACAAGCACTCGCCACAGACTGCGCTGGAATGTTTCCTTTGTTTATGTTGAGAAGCGGTGAGGTATCAATGATGACTCTGTCGTATTTCTCTAACCATTTGTTGACCACTTTTTGTAACGTTGTCGGATCTTTATAAGCCAATTGCGTTGAAGCAACTTGTGGAGCAGGGACACCGATAAATGTACGCTGAGATTCAACATGTTCAATCAATTGACCTTGCTGATTATCTTCTAGCATATTCAAATCTTTGAAAGCAGGGTTGAATAAGTTGAGATCAACATAAAGCGTAGAATGACCCGCAAGAAGAAAACGCTCGGCTAATGCGGTTGCAATAGATGTTACGCCGTCACCTGAATGGCAGGCGGTGACGCATATTGATTTTTGGCCGTTAAGTTCAGAAGCTAAATACAGTTGCTCGACTTCGGCATGGGTCGCTGAAATAGTCATTATAAAGCTCCTATTAATACGATGGTCGTGGTGATACGCAGTATGTCATCAAGTCCGACACGTGCTTTCTCAATAAAACTTTCGCGACGGTCTGGAATGTAAATCGTGTCACCGGCGCGCAGCACCGGCAGGTTGTAAATGTTCGCCGTTTTGCTGAATTCAACAAGGTCAAAAGTACGAGCCTGACCTTGGCAACAAGACATATTGACGATGGTAATTTTCTCTACGTAAGCATTGTCGGTAGGGCCTGCAGCTTCTGCCAGAATATCTAGAATGGTCATGTTGTCGTTGAATACATAACGCCCTGGGTTGTTAATCGCACCAAGCACACGAACGGTTTCTTCTTTCGGTGTATCTAACCAGTTTTTGCCTTTCTCTGGGATGTAAATCGTGTCGCCAGTGGTTACGTTTGGCAGTAACGATTCGTCACCGGTTTCGAAGTACAGTGATAAGTTAAGTTTGCTTACTTGCGAATAGGTTTTGTCACGATGCGTTACTCGAACATTGTGGATGTCGGCATCCTTTGTTGGGCCATCAGCCGCTGACAAGATATCAAGGAAGTGCATGTCTTTGGTGAAGCGGTAACGACCAGGCGCATTCACTTGTCCAAAGATGTAGATCGAAGCATCAGAGCTTTGACGAACCCATTGTGATTTATTGTCTGAAGGATCTTGTGGCAAGTCGTGAACGCGCACGATAGAACCCGCTCGAATTCGTGGCATCTGGTCACGTGGCGCACCATTTCGAATAAAATCATCAAGGTTAAACACAACTAGCTTTCTACCAGTGACAACCTCGATTTTCGATGTGTCTGCGCGTAGCGTAGGGCCGCCGACGTGTGCCAATAGCCCCATGAAGTTCATTTCATCTGACCACTCAATACGACCAGGTCGATTGACCTCACCAATCACGTTAACTGCTCTGTCTGGCGTGATTTTCAGCCAAGACTTCTCGTTCATGTCGGTTTTCTCGGGAACGAAAATCGCGTCACCAGCTTTGATGCTAGGAGGGTTAGAGTTGGGTAAGCCTTCAGTGTAAGCCGCTAAATCGAATTTAAGCACTCTGCCATCTGCTTTGATGACACGGATTTGTCGTGACTCTGCAAATCGAGTTGGGCCGCCCGCATTAGCCAAGATATCCATAAAGGTCGCGTCTCTTTTGCCTTCAAAAGCACCAGGGGCTGCGACTTCGCCCATCACGTAAACCATGTTGGCGCCGGATTTGATCTCTTCTTCTTGCTTGGGAACGAAAATGGTCGCACCCGGACGTAAAATTGGAAGCAGACTTTCGTCACCAGAATCTAAGTAACGTTTTAGGTTGAAAAGCGTTGGGGTGTTGTTCGAAATCACTCGGATTTGCTCAACACTGGCATAACGAGTTACGCCGCCCGAACGCATAAGTACGTCGACAAGGTCGGTGTTCTCTTTGTAAGTGAACGAACCCGGCGCGTTCACCTCACCAAACACTTTGATGGAGTTACGAGAATCTGCACTGTCACCTGAGTTAGCAAGCTTTGCTGCGTCGAACTCTTGTTCAATGTTACCGACTAATGGAGAAGCTGGAACGAACAGTGAATCCAGTGATTGCAGAGTAGGTAATGTTGACTCGTCTCCTGAATCAAGGAATCGTTTGTAGTTAAACTCTTTCTTATCCGCGCCTCGCTTAAGAATAAGCTTGTCCAGTTGCGCGCCCGGGCGTAAACCACCCGCAGCGTAAAGTGCCATTTGGATGCTAGAACCTAATGCGAGAGTGTATTCGCCAGGCTGTTCTACATAACCTTGCACATAGATAATGATTTGCTGCTCTTTTACATACACTGAAGCGTTCGAAAGATCTTTATAAGCGGTTGCCAGCGACTCTAGAACGACTTTGTTAAGCTGTTCGCTGTCGTAACCTGCAACAAAAACAGCGCCTACTTCAGGAAGGGTAATACGTCCACGCTTATCCACCTGGAAACCAGTGTTTAAGGTGCTTTCACCGGGTACGTTAACTTGGATAAGGTCACCGACTTGCACCGCGTCTGAAAACTCTTCGCTCGCATTGACGACACTCGTAAAGCTTAACGATAGGGTGATGATAAAAGCGATCAATAATTTCATAATCCACCTCCCATTTTCTCGGCATTCTTAGGCGAGATAACTTCGATACTTACTCGGCGGTTAGTTAAACGTGTGCCGTCAGATTCGCCTTCAAAAAGAGGGACGGTTTCGCCAACAGAGACTGCTTTGATTCGTTGAGCGCCTAGGCCAAATATAGTCAGGTAGCGTTCGACCTGTTTTGCTCGTCCAAGTGCTAACTTATCGTTGTACTCTTCAGAGCCTGTCGCATCTGCGTGTCCAGTAACAATTAAGTCTAACGATTTGTTTTCTTTTAGAATGTAAGACGCTTCCGCCAGCTTTCCCATGTACTTTGGATTCACTTCGGTAGAGTCTTGCGCGAATTGATTATCAACATTTAATAGGTCATACAGCTGTTCAATCACAGACAACTGCATACGGAATTGGTTTTCATTTTTAGGCGGTTCACAGCGAGCTTGGGATGTGACGTAGTCGAGTTGGACTTCAAGTTCATTAAGGCGTTTTCTCTGGATAACAAGGTCGTTGGCAGCATCCAGTAGAAGACCACCTTGCAGTTCTCGTGCAATACGATTTTGCTTTTCTATGGCTTGAACAACGGCAGCAGGGAAGCACCAGCGCGCACCTTCTTGGATTAAGGCATCTAAATGTAGTTTTGCTAGTTGCCAATCAAAGCGTAGTCCGTGTTCAGGACCAAGCGGCTCATCGGGCATCACAGGAGAGAAGTCAGAGTTCTGATAATTAATCGAGTCGTAACTTTCTGCCAAACCTCCGGTGCCTTGTTCTGGGTAACTTGTGCAACCCAGAACTAGGACAGACAGAGAAAGGGCTATGTAGTTTTTAAGTTTTTTCATGCCAACGTCCTTTGTTTTTTCTTTTTATTATTATTTTTAGTTACTTCTAGCTTAGTGGATCTTCATGAATTGGTAGGATTTTTTGAGTTAACAGGGATAGCGTGGCCAATACGCAGTAGATTCATAATTTCTAGTGGCTGACCTGATACGTTTTCCAAGCGCATATTTCTTTCACGTTCAGTTAGGCGTTTGAACATATAAACAATCGCGCCTACACCTGAAGAGTCCAAAAACTGCACTTCACTGAAATCGACTTCGATCTCTTGGTGACCATCATTTGAAATCACATCGTCAATGTCGGTCTGCGCATCGCGGCTACCCGCTGCATCCAGATCACCGAAAATAGAAAGTGTCAGTGTCGTTGTGTTTAAATCAATCTTACGTAGTTCCATAGCGATATCTCCTTTTAAGTATGTATGGACAATTGCACTGAATGTGCCAACTTTTATGTTGTTATTTTTCAATTAGTTATGTTTAGTGCGAATTCCTATCTCATATTGAGAAAAGACGTTTCTCAATATGAGAACTAAAAACGGCGGAATATATGAGAGTTATAAGTCATTAATTTAATGAATAAATGAAAAGGTTAGATAAGGTTGATGAGTGGATCGCATCTCCTGGCAAAGATTGTCTAACTGCGTGTTAGAGCGCTTAGGATTAAAGGCATTTGTTGACCACTACAGATATTAATACGGAGCAGATGATGAGATTAACCAAATTGGCTTTAGCCACTCTATGGGCGTGTTCGCTTTCTTCTCATTCATCCTATTTGCCTCCTGACCATTTGGTGCTTGCAAACTCCTACCAGCAAGGCATAGATGTTTCTGAATACTGGAAGAGTGAAAAACTTGATGGGATTCGGGCTCTATGGGATGGACAACATCTTTATACACGCAATGGTAATCGTATTTACTCACCCAAGTGGTTTACGGAAAACTTACCTAAGGTCCATCTCGAAGGAGAGTTGTGGGCAGGAAGAGGCAAGTTCCATCTCGTTCAATCTACCGTTCTCGACCATACGCCGAGTGACACAGCATGGCGTCAAATCGATTTTATGTTATTTGATATGCCCGGTGCAGCAGGTGATTATCAAAAACGCTATTACAACATTTTGCATTGGGTCAGCGTAATTGGAGAACCACATGTCAGCTACATAGAGCATGTACCGATTCAAAGTGAAGAAGCATTGTTTCATCAGCTCGATAATGTTGATGAGCGGAATGGCGAAGGTTTGATGCTTAGAAAGATCACCAGTCGTTATCAAGCAGGCCGAAGTAATGACCTGTTAAAACTAAAAAGGCATCATGATGCCGAAGCCACGGTTATTGGTTATAAAGGCGGGACAGGTAAGTATAAAGGCATGATGGGTTCAATTTTGGTTCAAACGCAAGAGGGTGTTGAATTTTATATAGGCAGTGGGTTCAGTGACCAAATGAGACTTGCACCGCCAGAGATCGGTAGCCGCATTACCTTTCGCTACAATGGATTTACTCAAAACGGAAAGCCCAAGTTTGCCCGTTTCGTCAGAGAGAAGAGTGAGTATTAGGGCGTATGTTATCTAGCTGACCAGTAAATGAAAAAGAGCCCTGAAAATCAGAGCTCTTTTTGTATTGAATATTGATTTAGTAAATACGAGTCTAACGAGAACTAAATTCTAATTGAACTTCATCGTCCTGCTTGTGCATCCAGTGTAGGCGCATACCCAGCATTATCGCTGCTGATGTTAGACCAACAATAAAACCAATCCAGAAGCCGTGCGCGCCCATAGGTTCGACAATCCAATCTTTCATACCTAAGATGTAGCCGATAGGCAGACCAAGTAACCAATAAGCAACGAAGGTAATGTTGAAGATTGAACGCATGTCTTTGTAGCCACGCAGAGCACCTGCCGCGATAACTTGGATGGCGTCAGTACATTGATAAACCGCCGCGAACAACAGCAACTGCATTGCAACCGTAATTACTGCCGTGTTCTCTGTGTAAAGTAATGCAACCTGTTCTCTAAACAGAATCGTTAACGCCGCTGTCATAAGGGCTGTAACTAAACCAACAATGATACCCACGTGTGTCGCGATCTTCGCACCTTCGGTGTTGTTTTCGCCCAACTTATGGCCAACACGAATACTCACGGCTGCACCGATACTCATTGGAATCATGAAGACTAGCGAAGAGAAGTTGATCGCGACTTGGTGCGCGGCAACAATCAATGAACCCAATGGTGCAACTAACAGAGAAACCACCGCAAACAGAGTTACCTCGAAGAAGATAGCGGCCGCCACAGGGAACCCAAGTCTAAACAGACGAATTTGAGCTTTAAGTTGCGGTTTATGGAACGTACCGAAGATGTTGATTTTCGCCAAACGCTTTGATGTTAAAACGTAAGCGAACAGCAGAGCAAACATCACCCAATATACGATAGCCGTTGCCACGCCACAGCCAACACCACCCAGAGCAGGAGCACCAAGTTTTCCGTATACGAACATCCAGTTCAGCGGGATGTTTAATAGCAAGCCAATAAAACCAATCACCATCGCAGGCTTAGTTAAAGACATACCATCGGTAAAGCTTCGCAATGTTTGGAACAACAAAAACGCAGGTACAGCAAACATCACCGCATTCATATAGCCGATGGTCTTTTCCGCCATGAGTTGTTCAATGTCCATCCACTCCAATATCAATTGTGTCTGGAACAGTACGCCAATGATTGGTAGGGAAATGACGAGAGCTAAAAACGCACCTTGTTGAATCTCAAATGGAATTTTGACTTGTCGACCAGAACCATTCAGCTGTGCAACGACAGGAACCAACGCCATCAATAGACCGACACCAAATAAGATTGATGGTAGCCAGATACTTGCTGCAATCGAAACCGCCGCCATATCGATAGCACTTACGCCACCGGCCATTACGGTATCAACAAAACCCATTCCAGTTTGTGCAACAGATGCGATCAATACTGGGGTCGCAAGTTTGATTAGATTCGAGGATTCTTCTTTGTAACGATGCACAAACAACTCCAAATAAGAGGGAAAATTAGAATAATAGTGTAGGAAAGGACATTCTGAAGGAATCAGAGACAATGATCTTAAGCTTCCACTGGACGAATCATAAAGAAATGTCACAATAACTGCTATGAAAAACTGTTACTAGAATGCTAAATAGGAATCTTATGTTTACAGGTATCGTTCAAGGCATGGCAACACTGGTTGCTATAAACAAAAAAGAGTTGTTTCAAACTCATACCATTGAGTTAAGTGACGAAATGGTTGAGGGGTTAGCAATTGGCGCTTCAGTAGCTCATAACGGTTGTTGCTTAACGGTAACGGAAATTTCTAGCAACCAGATTGCTTTTGATTTAATGCAAGCGACATTGCGATTGACGAACTTAGGTCAGCTGAATGTTGGTGACAAAGTGAATGTTGAGCGTGCAGCAAAGTTTGGTGACGAAATTGGCGGGCATAGCATGTCTGGCCACATTACTTTGATGGCTAATCTCGTTGATGTGATTAAGACAGAAAACAACCGCACGCTTTGGTTTGAGCTGCCTCAAGAATCAATGAAGTATGTGTTGAGTAAGGGCTACATCGGCGTTGATGGTTGTTCATTGACGATTGGTGAAGTGGAAGAGAACCGTTTCTCTGTTCACCTGATCCCAGAAACGCTGAATCGTACTCTGTTTGGCGGCCGTGAAGTAGGCGACCAAGTAAACATTGAGTTTGATCCTCAAACACAAGCGATTGTTGATACTGTTGAACGCGTACTAGCAAACCAAAAATAGTAGTTGCGGTTTATCAGCAGCACTTGCTTAAAAAGCGCTGACTAAGTAAACCTCGAAGACATTAAAAAAGAGCACATTGAGTGCTCTTTTTCTATTTGTATGTATCTGCGTTTTTCTAGGCTAGCCTCAGAATCGAGGGTAGCTTTAAATCGAGGTGTAGAGCCAACTCGACAAGAGAGTAGGTGTTAGAAGACTTGTTCGTCGTCTGCATCAATCGAGAGATTAATCCTGTCTCTTACTTCATCTACCTGCATGTCGAGGTGAATGGCATTGCAACATGCTGGGCAATCGTCATAAAAATCTTGGCTCCCATTAGAAGCATCAAGCGTTATGCTGATGGCATGCCCACAGTGGGGGCAGGAGACATGTTTCTCTGTGTATTTATGCATCGCGAATTCTCCTCACTGTAACTTGTTCCAATCGTAGTCGCTTGTATAGATCGCAGTAGCTTTATAGAACGACTTAGCTCGCTGTGATTGGTATTAAACGGCCTGTATCTTCTGAATGCATGCTTCAGTTTGTGCTAAATATTCGCCGCCAAATTGATTGCAGTGGTTAAGAAGATGGTACAAGTTGTAAATGTCTTTCCGATCAGTATAGCCAACGTCGAGTGGATTGACGCTCTGGTAACCTTCATAAAACTCTTTTGGAAATCCTTCAAACAATTCCGTTAATGCCAAATCGCATTCATGATCACCCCAGTAACAAGCCGGGTCGTAACAGATTGGCCCAAAGGCTGAATTTGCTACATTGCCATTCCAAAGATCCCCATGAAGCAAAGAAGGGCGAGGGTTGTGGCCAGCAAGACGCATATTCACCACATCAACGATGTCATCAATATCACCAAACTCGATGCCTTTCTCTTTGAGCAGTTGCAGTTGGAAACCAATGCGTTGCTCTGAGAAAAATCGACCCCATTTCTTATGCCAAGGGTTGGGTTGAAGTGTGCTGCCGATATAGTTGTCTTGGTCGCAACCAAACTCTTTTTGCTCGCCCCATTGATGAAGCTGCGCAAGCTGAACGCCGAAATCGAAGCTATTGTTGCCCGTCTCGAGCGGTTTGGTCGGCAAGTAATTCAGAATAATGAACGAGCACTCTTTGGTTTTGCCAATAAGCACCAACTCAGGAACGTAAACAGTGGAGGTTTCTCTTAACAAGCGTAAGTTCTCAGCTTCAATTTCAAACTTAGGTAAAAATTCTCGCTGATTCACTTTCACAAAGTAACGTTCATTACCATCGCTGATCATATAGCAATCGTTAATGTCGCCACCAGAAACCTTGGTACGTTCAGTAATCTGAAAGTTAAATAGAAGAGTATCTGAAAGTTGTTGAGAAATGGCCTGCCACATAGGAAATCCTCAAAGACTGAAAGTTAAAAAGATTGAAGGTTAGAAATACTGTTTGTTTAATAGCAATAGTTTAGGATAAATCTGAACAATTTATAGACGCACTGGTCAATGTTCTTGGCTCTTCTTCATCTTACGCAGAATCAATTGGCCGAATTGTGAAGTCGAACTGATTCAAGCTCTTTGAAATACAAACATAAATTGAAAACCTGACGTGATGAAATAGTTTGGAACTGGTCTCACAATCGAAACGGTTTTGAACGCAACAAACTGGAAAAGTGATTTGAGCTTGTTATTGTCTAGCGACTAAATTAAATGAGCTTTTAGAGTTAGTTGAAAGGGCTATTGTTAACTGGCGCAATACTTTGCTTTAAAGTTTGTCTTACACTTTGTTGGCGTGAATTTACTTATGTCGTAAGTAGGCAGGTATACCACATAAAGCTATATCGATTTAATTTTAAGCTGAAATACTAACTAGGATCATTTTAATGCGGTTTTGGACAATAAAGTGATGACAAATAGCTTCATTTACATAGTATTAGGCAAGTACGTATTAATCTGCTCTAGAGCTTAAAACGGAGAATTATTGTGGTTGTAGAAACCGATGGCTATTTGGCTTTAATCGAGCACCTATCATTCAACCTTGATGTGTTTACCAATAGTAATGGTGATACTGGAAACGAAAGTGTCGAAGATATTGTTACCGACATGATTTCAACGAACATCATGGCTATTTTCGAGCAAAACCCAGAGTTGCATTCGAGCGTTCGTTTTCAACTTTTGAAAGAAGCAGA
This sequence comes from Vibrio splendidus 12E03, assembly GCF_000272105.2. Classification (GTDB taxonomy): domain Bacteria; phylum Pseudomonadota; class Gammaproteobacteria; order Enterobacterales; family Vibrionaceae; genus Vibrio; species Vibrio splendidus_I. Next base: position 3,071 of record NZ_AJZD02000009.1, on the reverse strand, counting down.
TGCCGTAGTAGCGGATCTTGGTGAAGTATTAGCGGGTGTGTGGGCTAAGAAAGCGACTAACGAACAAATTGTATTTCTTGATGAATATATCGCGTTAGTGAAGAACCTGTTTGATACGGCTGTTGCTAAATACGACTAGCTATTCGCGTATCACTCTAAAATGGTAAAAGGCGTTTAAGCCGTAACGTTTCATGTTATGTCGTTCAGCGGTGAATCTTTTGAATCGCTATAAACGCCTAAAGTGCCAAAACTTGGAAGCCCAATAAGGGTTGTCCAGCCTCGATATAATCACACCTTTCGATGTAGAAGCATGTAGGAATTGATTATTTCCTAAGTAAACTCCAACGTGTCGCACTGTCATCGATGTCTTAAAAAACACCAAGTCGCCACTCGTTGCCTGCCCATACGCTATTTCTTTTCCCTTTTTACTCTGGTCTATTGTGGTTCTTGGCAGGGCTTGTTGAGTCGCATTTTGGACGGCTATCTGTACAAAAGCAGAGCAATCTATACCTCGAAATGATGTCCCACCGAAATGGTATGGCACACCTTTCCACTGTTCATACACGCTCATATAAGCGTTTGTAGTCAATTGTTCTGACTTTGATAGGGGTTTCTGTGCGGTTTGACTAAGCCGAGAAGGCGACGAGCTACAAGCAGCCAATGTTGCTAAAGTTATTGTAACTACAGCCATTTTTCTGATTTTCATATGTAACTCTTCTGACAAAAAACTGAAATAAAAACGTCATCAAGGACTTCTAGTATACGACCTAACTTAAGGATATCTCTTTTCGTAGTCAAACTGGATTTCACATGCCCGACACAAATTTATCAATAAAACCCTCACGTTATACATTCTCGCTCATTCAAACCGTCACTGCTGTATTTATTTCCATTCTTTTACTTGTTAGTTTTTTATCAATGGTTAGCATTCGGGGCGTTGAACGTGTCGGGGGACATTTTGATGCACTCTCGGAACAAGCATTACCCCTTGCTCTAAATAACGCCGAATTAACGCAAAGCGTATTAGAACAAGTAAAACTTCTCACTTACAGTACCCAATCAACCGACTTAGATACACTGAATGCCACAAGAGGCTCAATTGACCAACTCGCGACAGAGAGTAATACCACGCTAGAGGAACTTCTTTTTATCTCCCAATCTTTTCCTGATGCGATCTCTTTAGAGCAGCAACAAATCCTTGTCGATGACATGGCGCAACTGCAAGCTATGACCAACACGGTACTGCTGGCGCAGATTGAGATTCAAAGTAAGCAAAATCTGATCGACAGTAAAATGGGCGAGTTCCGTTATGGCGTTGGATCTATAGGACCAGAAATGAATCGAATCAGCTCATTCTTGGTTGAAGACAACCCAGAAGCGAGCGATGCAGCGAACCGATTTACATCCAGTGCGTCAGCTATGGCGAACACCTTCTTGATGTTGATGATGCAATCTGACATTGATAAAGCACAAGACGAATACCGTCAATTGAGAAACCGAATCGCAGGTCTGAACTTGGCTTATAGCGATTTTGCCGATTGGCACCCAGACATCGCTGAGTTCGCGAGCTTGACGGCGCCTTACCAGATGGTGAAAGAAGGCTTTACCGAAGAAGGTGTAATCAAACAAATCCTCTTGAAACTCGAACTGGTTCAGCAGCAAGAGCAGAACTTAACGCAAGTCATTAACTTAGCGAACACCGTCATTAGCACATTGAATCAGCTGTCTTCTACCGCTTCCCACCTGATTGATGAAAGTGAACTGATTGTAAATCAAACCATCACCAATATTGATCGTGTGTTGTTTATCAGCGGGCTAGTGATTGCCGTAATCATTGTGATTTCATGGTTAGTGTTACGCCGTTGGATGAATAAAGGGCTTAGAAACATTACTCAACAGTTGAGTTCACTCGCAGAACATGACTTCTCTAAACAGAGCGAATTACTTGGGCCGCTAGAGCTGCAAGTTATTACTTCAAAACTCAATACCGTCGTTGATTCAACCGCGGACTCGGTTCGTTTGGTTACGCGCAACTGTGAGACGCTTTATCAAACGGCTGAAGTAAGCCATGACGCTGCAGAGCAAACTAATTCGAGCTTGAACGAGCAGAACGAATCACTTCAGAATATGATCACCACCATTACGGAACTGGAAGCATCTATTGGTGAGATTGCTCGTATCTCCAACGCATCGAACGACGATGCTCAAATAGCAGAAGATGAGTCAGTGAATGGCAGCCAAGTGGTTGGCCTTAACCAACAACGATTACAAGCGCTTGAGCACTCTCTTAGCATGAGTGAAGAGTCGATGGCTGACTTGGATGGTCGAGTTAAACAGATTCGTGAAATGGTCGACATGATCAGTGGTATCGCTGAAAACACCAACTTATTGGCACTGAACGCTGCGATAGAAGCGGCGCGAGCAGGTGAACAAGGTCGAGGTTTTGCGGTAGTTGCAGACGAAGTGCGTAAATTGGCGAGCGGTACATCCCAGCAAACTACCAATATTCGTAGCATGATGAACGAACTAGTAGCGGCAGCAGATCGCTCACGTGCTTCTGTAACGGAATCGAGAAGCGAGATGGCCAATGCACTGCAAACCAGTGGTGATGTAAGACAAGCCTTCGAGAAAATAGAATTTGCAGTAAGCCAAATCAAAGGGCGTGTTGAGCAAATCATGGTGGCAACCGAACAACAAGCACGTGCGACTGTCGATGTAACGCATTCTATCACTCGCGTGTCTGAGCAGGGCGAAAATACTAAGCTGCAACTTGAATCTATGATCGAGAGTTCAGAGCAAGTCGGAGAGATAGCAGGGCACCAACAAGCTATGCTTCATAAATACGTACTGAAATAAGCGAACGTACTGAAGTAAACGTGTGTGCTGAGTTAAGTCTGACAGCACAAGAGTTGAAACACTAGCTGCTCTTATAATTCTATCGATACAGAAACGCCCTTAAATTCTCACAAGAATCTAAGGGCGTTTTGTTTTCGGATTAAGATAACTTTGGTATTAAGATAAGTTCATCTCAATACAAGCTTGAGACTTAACCGAATTCGAACCTAATCTTT
>NZ_AJZD02000008.1 GCF_000272105.2 Vibrio splendidus 12E03 | reverse complement strand
TTCTAGCTTCTAGCTTCTAGCTTCTAGCTTAACTTAAGCAAGAGCGCCAAGTTCAAGCAGTACTTCTTCAGCCCATACAATCCATGCTTCACGGATAAGTAGGTTACGACGAAGAGTAAGACGCTCAAGGCGTGCTTGCTTGTCTAGAGTTGATGGCGTTGCGTAGTAAGCCGCTTCGATTTCACGGTAGTGAGAAACCAGTTTGCGAGACTCTTCTACTAGCTCAGCAAGTTGTACACGGTAAGCGTCAGAAGGTTGTACAGCGCAAGCCATTAGCTTAGCTGAGAACTCGTCACGAACGGTTGGGTGTGCAGTTGGTTGTTCAAACCATTCACCTAGCGCGCCACGGCCAGCATCAGTGATAGAGTAAACTTTACGATCAGGTTTGCCTTCTTGAGGCTCAAGCACGCAAGTTACCTGGTCGTTCTGAGCCATTTTATTTAGCTCGCGGTAAACTTGTTGGTGGCTAGCTTTCCAGAAGTAACCAATGCTTGCGGAGAATTCTTTTGTGATATCGTAACCAGTAGCATCGCGTGTACTTAAAACGGTTAGAATTACGTGTGGTAATGACATGTCTGAAATCCAAATGGTAAACAGTAAACAAATACTTAAACAACAAGTGTGCTTCTAATGGCACGTTATATTGGTTATGTCTAAGTAGCACCAACTCATCGGTTGGTTATGTCACCTTACAAAGCCGTTTATCACCTAGGTTGACCAGTTTATTGGTCAAATTGCTGCAGATTATTTTTTTGGAGTGTTTCCGCAGCGGAGCAGTAGTATATCTAAATAATAAGCATAAAGTAGAATACATGGACAAAATAACCCAAAAAACTCACAAAATACTCACTAGTGGTTATTTTGCAAAATAAAAAGGTCGCGCGTGGCGACCTTTTGTTCTTTTTTTAGTTATAAATGCTGAATCGGTTATAGTAGGAATCACTAATTAACCAGTGTTTCGCATACCTGCTGCAATACCTGCAATCGTCACCATTAGCGCTTCTTCTAGCTCTGCTGGTGGCGTTTCACACTTACGAGTACGGTACAGCAGTTCTGCTTGAAGCATGTTTAGTGGCTCAACGTAGATGTTACGTAAGCGAATTGACTCAAGCCCCCAAGGGTCGCTCTGCATCAAATTCTCGTTATTTTCTACATTCAGTACCGCTTTGATGTCTTTTTGTAGCTGTTCACGCAGTAACTCACCCAGAGGCAATAGCTCTTCGTCAACAAGACGTTGATCGTAGTACTTCGCAATTTCCATGTTGCACTTCGAGTACACCATTTCCAACATACCCAGACGAGTTGAGAAGAATGGCCATTCACGACACATCTCTTCCAGTAGCGCTTGATGGCCTTGGTCTACAGAGTATTGAATGGCTTCACCAGCACCTAGCCATGCAGGAAGTACCAAACGGTTTTGGCTCCAAGAGAAGATCCATGGAATTGCACGTAGGCTTTCTACGCCGCCATTCGGGTTACGTTTTGCAGGGCGAGAACCAAGAGGCAGTTTACCTAGCTCCAGTTCAGGCGTCGCTTGACGGAAGTAAGGTACGAATTTCTCTTCACCACGAACCACGTTACGGTAAGCCTCACAAGAGACTTGAGACAGCACTTCCATTAGGTCGCGCCACTCTTGTTTTGGCTCTGGTGGCGGCAGAAGGTTCGCTTCTAGAATCGCACTTGCGTAAAGGTTAAAGCTGTTTACAGCAACGTCTGGTAAACCAAGCTTAAAGCGGATCATTTCGCCTTGCTCAGTTACACGTAAACCGCCTTTCAAGCTCTTAGGTGGCTGAGAAAGAAGAGCAGCGTGCGCTGGCGCACCACCACGACCAACCGTACCGCCACGACCGTGGAATAGAGTCAGTTCAATGCCTTCTTCGTCGCAAACCTTAACCAGTTTGTCCATCGCATCGTATTGAGCCCAGCCTGCAGACATTACGCCCGCATCTTTCGCTGAGTCAGAGTATCCGATCATCACCATTTGGTGGTTCTGGATAAAGCCACGGTACAAGTCGATGCTCATTAGCTGCTTCATTACTGCTTCTGAGTTGTTCAAGTCGTCTAGCGTTTCGAACAGCGGACACACGTCCATGCGGTACGGACAACCACATTCTTGCAGTAGCAAGTGAACAGCCAGCACATCCGATGCGGTACGAGCCATAGAAATTACGTAAGCACCGAAGGCTTCACGAGGTTGAGCAGCAATAACCTTACAGGTGTCTAAAACCTCTTTAACCTGTTCAGATGGCTCCCAATCGCGAGGAAGTAGTGGGCGTTTAGAGCTTAATTCATTGGTTAAGAAAGCAATCTTGTCTTGCTCGCTCCATTGGTCGTAATCACCAATGCCTAAGTAGCGAGTCAGTTCAGACAGTACATCTGAGTGACGAGTGCTTTCTTGACGAACATCGAGACGAACTAGGTGTACACCGAATGCTTTTAGGCGGCGCAAGGTATCAAGTAGAGAACCGTCTGCGATTACGCCCATGCCACATTCGTGCAGCGATTGGTAACACGCGTACAGCGGTGTCCAAAGTTGCTCTATGTTCTGTAGTGTTTCTTTCTTCGGTACTTCAGCATCATGCAGTTTTGCATCGAGCACTTCTAGCGTGTTGTTCAGCAGAGTGCGTAGGTTCTTCAGGATTGCACGGTAAGCTTCGTGCTCATCACCTGCTAGCTCACGAACCGCATCATTACACTTAGTCATCGACAGTTCGGTAATCAGCTCGTTTACGTCACCTAGGTAAAGGTCAGCGGCTTTCCAGCGAGATAGGCGCAGCACTTCTTTGGTGATGGTGTGCGTTACGAATGGGTTACCATCGCGGTCGCCGCCCATCCAAGATGAGAAGTGTACCGGGCGCGCATCAATTGGCAGGCCTTCACCAAGGTAGCCTTTTAGTCGCCCGTCCATTTCACGTAGGAAATCTGGTACCGCTTCCCAAAGTGAGTTTTCAACAACCGCAAAGCCCCATTTCGCTTCATCAAGTGGCGTAGGGCGTTGCTGACGAATCACATCTGAGTGCCAACCTTGAGCGATAAGTTGCTCTAGGCGACGTTCGGTTTTCACGCGCTCTTTGTGTGATAGGTCGCTTAATTCTAATTTAGACAGACACTCGTTGATCTTAACCAGCTTGTTGATCATGGTGCGACGAGTGATTTCTGTTGGGTGTGCAGTCAAAACGAGTTCAATGTTCAGGTCGCGAACGGCTTGAGCTGCGTCTAGCTTGCTGATGTCGTTTTGGTTTAATTTGGAAAATAGAGACTGCAGCACGTCTGGTTCACAAACATGCTCCTCACAGTGGCGAGAGATGGTGTGGTATTGCTCTGCCATGTTGGTGAGGTTGAGAAATTGGTTAAATGCACGAGCAACAGGAGTGAGTTGTTCGTTCGGCAGGTTTTTGATTTCTTCAACTAGGCTGTCACGGTCAGCTTTGTTGCCTGCGCGGGCGGATTTGGAAAGTTTACGGATAGTCTCCACTTTCTCTAAGATAACGTCACCATGTGCATCTTGGATTGTGTTACCTAGCAAGCGTCCCAGCATGCTTACGTTACTCTTGAGAGCGGCGTATTTCTCGTTCATTGTCATCCTGCCTCGTAAAAAAATTACATCCATTGTTCCTTGTTAAGTACACAATCTAGCGAAAAGTGCTGTATCTAGTCAAATAAAGCATTCTAAGTTTGCAATTATTAGTTTTCGAAATGCGGGAGAAGTAAATTTCCCAATAGTTCGGAATTAAAGTGAAATTTAATTACAAGATCAGGCTGTGTCTGGGATAACAGAATAAAAGCCACCTTTTCGGGTAGCTTTTATACGAAAATATTGGAAGAAAAGTAATAACTAGAAACAATATTTACGGATCGACTTACTCAGAACATCAATCGTTGGATCGATAAAATCGAAGCTTAGGAACTCATCTGGTTGGTGAGCTTGGTCGATTGAGCCCGGCCCCAGCACTAAGGTTGGGCAAAGTTCTTGAAGGAAAGGTGCCTCAGTGCAGTAGTTGACTGTTTGTGATTCAATCTCACAAACGGATTCCATGCCACCGATAAATGGATGGTCGTGTTGGCACTCGTAACCAGGGATAGGTTCATGCAGAGGTGTAATCTCAATTCTGCCCGGCCATTTTGCTTCTACTTCTTTGAGTGCGCTGCGCAGCATGTTATCCAAGCCATCTAGGCTGATACCTGGCAAAGGACGCACATCGTAGTGCAGCTCACAGCAACCACAGATACGGTTCGCGCTGTCGCCACCGTGAATATGACCAAGGTTTAGAGTGGGGCTTGGAATTGCAAAACCCGGGTGGTGATACTCTTTGACTAGCTTGTCACGCAGCTGCATTAAAGCGAACAAAACTTCATGCATGATCTCGATTGCGTTGACACCTAATGCAGGATCAGAAGAGTGACCTGATTTACCCGTTACTCGCACAGCATTAGCAACATGGCCTTTATGACCACGAATTGGCACTAGGCTGGTTGGCTCACCAATAATGCAGTAATCCGGTTTAAACGGTGCATTTTCAGTGAAATGACGCGCACCCAGCATGGTGGTCTCTTCGTCACAGGTTGCCAATACATATAGCGGCTTGGTCTGTTTGCTCCAATCCATCTTCTTTGCCGCTTCATAAACGAAAGCGAAAAAGCCTTTCATGTCGGCTGTGCCTAATCCATAGAAGCGATTGTTGTGTTCTGTTAGTGCGTGAGGGTCGAAGTTCCAACGTCCTTCATCGAATGGCACTGTGTCGCTGTGTCCTGCGAGTAGCAAGCCACCTTCGCCCGATCCCATCTTAGCGACCATATTATGCTTGCCGGGCTCGACTTCCACGACTTCAACGTTAAAGCCTACGTCTTTAAACCATTGAGCCATTTTTTCGATCACTTTCTCGTTGCCATGATCCCAGCTTGGATCGGTCGAGCTAATAGAGTCTGTGGAAATTAGGCCTTTGTAGACCTCAAGAAAACTCGGTAATTGCATAATAACTTCACTTCTACTATTGACAGGAAAACCATAAGTCGGTAAAACACATATTAAATCATATTTAATGCATAAGAAATCAAATAAAGCTAAAAATTAAGTATGAATAGTCAAATTTGAAATGTAACTTACCTCAGAAATGGATGTGTTGAGATGTTGAAAACCACGATCATTGGCGCAAGCGGCTACACAGGAGCAGAACTGGCTCTAATGATAAACAGACACCCTGAGCTCACGCTATCAGGTTTATATGTCTCAGCCAATAGTGTAGACGCAGGTAAACCTATTGCAGCACTGCACGGTAAGTTAACTGGCTTGATTGATATGCCAGTACAACCTTTAGCAAATCCGGAAGAAGTAGCTAAACAGTCTGATGTGATTTTTTTAGCAACGGCACACGAAGTCAGTCACGACCTAGCGCCAATCTTTCTAGAGAACGATTGCCAAGTTTTCGACCTATCGGGTGCATTCAGAGTTAAAGGCGAAAACTTCTATCAAGAGTTTTATGGTTTTGAACATCAACACGAACAATGGCTAGACAAAGCGGCTTACGGTTTAGCGGAATGGAACGAACAAGAAATTAAAGAAGCTCAGCTTGTTGCGGTAGCGGGTTGTTACCCAACCGCATCACAACTGGCGATTAAACCTTTGGTTGAGGCCAAGTTACTTGATGCAAACCAATGGCCAGTGATTAACGCGACTAGCGGTGTGACTGGTGCAGGCCGCAAGGCGACGATGGTTAACAGCTTCTGCGAAGTAAGCCTGCAAGCTTATGGCGTATTCAATCATCGTCATCAACCTGAAATGGCTGCACATTTAGGATGTGATGTGATTTTCACTCCGCACCTCGGCAACTTTAAGCGCGGTATTTTGGCGACCATCACCATGAAATTGGCTGAAGGCGTGACAGAACAACAGATACAAGATGCCTTTGAGCAAGCTTACCAAGGTAAACCTGCAGTGAGACTACTCGAAGAGACACTGCCAAGAATTCAAGATGTAGAACAGACACCTTTCTGCGACTTAGGTTGGAAGGTTCAAGGTCAACACATCATCGTTGTTTCAGCGATTGATAACTTATTAAAGGGTGCATCTAGCCAAGCGATGCAGTGTTTAAATTTACGTTATGGTTTTGCGCCATTAACTGCGTTAGTGTAAGGAAATCTAGATATGAGCCTTAATAATCAACCATTAATCATAAAGTTAGGTGGCGCAGCGCTATCTTGTGGTGAAACACTTAGCAAGTTATTTGGTGCTATCTCTGCTTACCAACAACAGGCACAACGACCAATCGTGATTGTTCACGGTGGCGGTTACCTTGTTGATGATTTGATGAATAAGTTGAACCTAGAAACCGTTAAGAAAGAAGGGCTACGTGTTACTCCTTATGATCAGATCCCTGTGATCGCTGGTGCACTAGCGGGCACGGCCAACAAACTACTTCAAGGTCAGGCAATTAAAGATGGTATCAATGCCGTTGGTTTAAGCCTAGCAGACGGTGGTTTATGCAAAGTGAGCGAACTAAACCCTGAACTGGGCGCGGTAGGAAAAGCGGAGCCGGGCGACTCAACCGTTCTGCAAGCGATTCTTAATGCGGGCGCACTGCCAATCATTAGCTCAATTGGTCTAACTGAACAAGGCCAACTGATGAACGTCAATGCCGACCAAGCTGCGGTTGCCGTTGCTGGTGCACTTGATGCTGAACTGGTTCTTCTTTCTGATGTAAGTGGTGTGTTGGATGGCAAAGGCCACCTGATTCCAAGCCTTAATCAACAGCAAGCTGATGACCTTATTACAGGCAAAGTGATTACCGACGGCATGATCGTTAAGGTTCAAGCTGCACTAGAAGCCGCTAACGACCTTGGTCGACCAATCGAAGTTGCCACTTGGCGATACCCAGAAAAGCTAACACAACTGTTTTCAGGTAAAAGCATAGGAACACAGTTTTTACCTCAGTAGGCCTCACAACGAGTCACTACTTAAAGAATTTAGACAAATTAAATAAACATATAATTATGAAGTCATTTCCAACGCTGACCGCCATGTGCAGTATGGAAACTAGGAGAAAGAAAATGAGCAAAGTTAACGTAAAGAAAGTTGTAGTAGCCTACTCTGGCGGTCTAGACACATCAGTAATCATTCCATGGTTGAAAGAGAACTATGACTGTGAAGTGGTTGCATTTGTTGCGGATGTTGGTCAAGGCGACGAAGAGTTGATTGGTATCGAAGAGAAAGCAAAAGCTTCTGGTGCATCTGAGTGTTACATTGCAGACCTTAAAGAAGAGATGGTTGCTGACTACATCTACCCAACGCTGAAAACGGGCGCTTACTACGAAGGTAAATACCTACTAGGTACTTCGATGGCGCGTCCAATCATCGCGAAAGCACAGGTTGAAGTCGCACGTAAAGTAGGTGCAGACGCACTGTGTCATGGTTGTACTGGTAAAGGTAACGACCAAGTTCGTTTTGAAGGCGCATTTGCTGCACTAGCACCAGACCTACACGTAATTGCACCATGGCGTGAATGGGATCTAGTGAGCCGTGAAGAGTGCCTAGATTACCTAGCTGAGCGTAACATCCCTTGTACGGCTTCTCTTACTAAGATTTACTCGCGTGATGCAAACGCATGGCACATCTCAACAGAAGGCGGCGTTCTTGAAAACACATGGAATGCACCTAACGAAGATTGCTGGGCTTGGACTGTAGACCCAGAGCAAGCGCCAAACGAATCTGAAACAGTGACGCTTAAAGTTGAAAAAGGCGAAGTGGTTGCGGTTGATGGCGAAACAATGACGCCATACAACGCACTGGTTTACCTAAACGAGAAGGGTGCTAAGCACGGTGTTGGTCGTATCGATATCGTAGAGAACCGTCTTGTTGGCATGAAGTCTCGTGGTTGTTACGAAACTCCGGGTGGCACAATTATGATGGAAGCACTGCGTGCAGTAGAGCAACTGGTTCTTGATAAAGCGGCATTCGAATTCCGTGAAGAGCTCGGTGTTAAGGCTTCTCACCTTGTATACGATGGTCGTTGGTTCACTCCGCTATGTAAGTCAATTCTTGCTGCGACAGAAGAGCTAGCACAAGACGTGAATGGTGAAGTGGTTATCAAACTTTACAAAGGCCATGCAACGGTGACTCAGAAGCGTTCTGACAACAGCCTGTACTCAGAAGAGTTTGCAACCTTTGGTGAAGATGAAGTTTACGACCAAAGTCATGCTGAAGGCTTCATTCGTCTTTACTCGCTATCAAGCCGTATCCGTGCTCTGAATAGCCAAAAGTAATCCTAACAATGAGTTAGTGAACTAGCCTTTAGCGAAAGGTTGAAGGTCAGTAAACAGACATTATTATGCAAAGCCCATTCACTATTGATTAGTGAGTGGGCTTTTTACTTTCTATTTGCCTAATAAATCAGCTTCGGTTTTTCCTATCGGATGGCATATAATTCGCGATCCACGCTAAAAATAATCAATGGATTGAGCTGTTGGTGAATAAATATGTGAAAATAATGAATTAATACTTTATTTTCATTTTGAATTGCCGTAAGTTTAAACCATCAGAAAAATACTGAATCTTAATCAGAATTATCATTTGCAAAAACAGTGAGCACTGTGCAATTAGGAGATACACAATGGCATTATGGGGCGGTAGATTTACCCAAGCAGCAGACACCCGGTTCAAAGATTTTAACGATTCTCTTCGTTTTGATTACCGATTGGCTGAGCAAGACATTGTGGGCTCAATTGCCTGGTCTAAAGCTCTACTGTCGGTCAACGTATTAACAGAAGAAGAGCAACAGAAGCTTGAGTTAGCGCTGAATGAGCTAAAACTTGAGGTGATGGAAGATCCTGAACAGATTCTACGTTCTGATGCAGAAGATATTCACAGCTGGGTTGAGCAGCAACTTATCGGCAAAGTCGGTGACTTGGGCAAAAAACTTCACACTGGCCGTTCTCGTAACGACCAAGTGGCGACCGACCTGAAACTATGGTGTCGTCAACAAGGTAACCAGCTGCTATTGGCATTGGATCGCCTACAAAGCCAAATGGTGAACGTTGCTTCTCAGCATCAAGAAACCGTGCTTCCTGGCTACACTCACTTACAACGTGCTCAGCCGGTAACTTTTGCTCACTGGTGCTTGGCTTACGTTGAAATGCTTGAGCGTGATTATTCTCGTTTGAATGATGCGATTAAGCGTCTAGATACATGTCCGCTGGGTTCTGGTGCCCTTGCAGGAACTGCTTACCCGATGGACCGTGAAGAGTTAGCTCACAACTTAGGTTTCCGTCGTGCAACACGCAACTCTCTAGATTCAGTCTCTGACCGTGATCATGTGATGGAGCTGATGTCGATTGCATCTATCTCTATGCTTCACCTTTCACGTCTTGCAGAAGATATGATTTTCTATAACTCAGGTGAATCGAACTTCATCGAGTTAGCGGATACTGTGACGTCAGGTTCATCTCTGATGCCACAAAAGAAAAACCCTGATGCGCTCGAACTTATCCGTGGCAAAACTGGCCGTGTTTATGGTTCATTAGCCGCAATGATGATGACAGTGAAAGCCCTGCCTTTGGCGTACAACAAAGACATGCAAGAAGATAAAGAAGGTCTGTTCGACGCTTTAGACACTTGGAATGATTGTATGGAAATGGCTGCTCTTTGTTTTGACGGCATTAAAGTGAACGGCGAACGTACACTTGAAGCAGCGAAACAAGGCTACGCGAACTCAACTGAGCTGGCTGATTACCTAGTAGCGAAAGGCATTCCTTTCCGTGAAGCTCACCATATTGTTGGTGTGACGGTAGTGGCGGCGATTGCTAAAGGCTGTGCATTAGAAGAGTTAACCATCGCAGAGATGAAAGAGTTCTCTGAGGTGATTGAAGAGGATGTGTATGACATTCTGACCATTGAATCGTGTCTTGAAAAGCGTAGCGCGCTAGGCGGTGTATCACCACAGCAAGTGGCTTACGCGGTTGACCAAGCTGAGAAGCGTTTATCACAGCGTGACACTTCCATCGTGAAGGTTCGTCCTGCTCGTCTGACGGATATTGAAGCGTTGGAAGGCATGGTGGCCTACTGGGCGAACATGGGTGAAAACCTACCTCGTTCTCGTAATGAACTGGTGCGTGATATTGGCTCGTTTGCTGTCGCAGAACATCATGGTGAGGTGACAGGTTGCGCCTCACTCTATGTGTATGATTCTGGTTTAGCGGAAATTCGCTCGCTCGGTGTTGAGGCTGGATGGCAAGGTCAAGGGCAGGGTACCGCGATTGTGCAGCACTTGGTTGATAAAGCACGACAAATGGCCATTAAGAAGGTGTTTGTACTGACTCGTACTCCAGAGTTCTTTATGAAGCATGACTTCTTACCGACATCAAAATCTCTGCTGCCTGAGAAGGTGCTGAAAGATTGTGACCAGTGCCCTCGTCAACACGCGTGTGATGAAGTGGCCTTGGAAGTGAACTTGGTAGAGCAGATCATCGCTAAGGTTAATGTTGCATAAAGCATTGATTTTATAGCCCCTAAAAAAAAGATCAAAAAATTGATCTTTTTTGGGAACAAATTAAGAAAAGTCCGGTCTATTAAAGTACCACTGCTTTTTCTTAGAATTTTCTAAGAAAGCCCTAGAATCGATTGGTTCTGGGGCTTTTTTCTATCTGCTGTTTGGGAAATGATGATGGCTTGCTAAGTCGGGTCATTTTATTGGGTATCTAGCCTTTATCACTTATCTAGCAAAGTCTCTCTGTTAACGCTTTTTGTTCCTTAAAGGCAGCACCACAAACTTCATTATCCAATGCAACGACAGCAAACCACTGAATGCGAAAGCAGCCATCATCAAAGCGATGGCATTGATGGTTTTTGGGTCTTCTTTGAAAAACAACCACCATACTCCCCAACTTAAAATCGACAACACCATCAGCTGATTCATACAGCGCTGGCAGCGGCCGAGTTTGTTACGGATTTTTTCACTTTTATTGCAATGAATGCATGTCATCTTGGGTTTGATTCGCGTTATGCTTGTTGCCTTGATAATAACACGTCACAAGATATTGGATCACGGTGACACAGAGAGAGAAAGTCGATGATTGAGCGCCAAGAAACCAAACAACGCATGAGCCGTATTGTTAAACACAACGGCACTATCTACCTATGTGGCCAAGTGTGTGCTGATGCAACAAAAGACATCACTGAGCAAACACAAACTATGCTGGATAAAGTGGAAGCCCTACTTGAGCAAGCGGGTAGCGACAAAGAACACATGCTGTCAGCAACGATTTACTTGAAAGACATGAAAGACTTCCAAGAAATGAATGCAGTTTGGGATGCATGGGTTCCAGAAGGTCACGCTCCAGCTCGCGCATGTGTGACGGGTGACATGGCTCGCGAAGCGTTACTTGTTGAGATCTCTGTGATTGCTGCTGAGAAGTAATCGCGAAGTCTATAGCGATAAGTAATGGCTTCAAGAGATTCCAGATACATCGTTCCTCGATTCTGGAATGACGAGTTTGGACTTCGACTTAATTGTGTATCACAAAGCGTCGTCATTCCCGGTAGCGACGAAGGAGCGTGGTCGGGAATCTATTATTTGCTCGTTGCCAAAAACAAAAAGGAAAGCCAATGGCTTTCCTTTTTAGTATCTAGCGTTTGCTAACTACTTAACAATATTCCGAGGTTAACAACCCGGGCCACAATCTAGACAGTGTTTCACCATCTCTGGACCAAGGTGCAGTTTCGCATTTAGGTCACGTAGCGCTGTTCGTACACCTTCTTCAATTACTGGATGGTAAAACGGCATATCCAACATTTCAGAAACCGTCATCTTTTTCTGGTGTGCCCATGCGAGTAAGTGAGCCAAATGTTCTGCGTTTGGTCCCATCATCTCAGCACCAAGGAAACGGCCTGTACCTTGCTCGCCGTAAACGTGCAGAATACCTTTGTTGCGTAGCATCACTCGTGAACGACCTTGGTTCTCGAAAGACACTTCACCTGTTGCGAAACAGCCACAGGTGCCTAAGCGGGTTATGATCTCTTTGTATGTTTCACCCACCATCGCGATTTGTGGGTCAGAGAATACCGCAGAGATTTTAGAGCGGCGTAAGCCTGCGCGAATCTCAGGGAAGCGACCTGCATTATCACCCGCGATACGTGCTTGGTCTGCTGCTTCATGCAGTAGAGGCAGTTGGTTGCTTGCATCTCCGGCAATAAATACTGATGGCAGTGATGTTTGTAGCGTGTAGTGGTCGGCAATTGGAACACCACGCTCATCAAGCTCAAGAGAGGTATTCTCTAGGCCAAGCTTATCAGTGTTAGGACGACGGCCTGTTGCTGCCAGTACGTATTCAACGACGTTAGTTTCTAGTTCACCTTGCTTATTGATGAACTGGATTTCGACGCGATCTTCACCTGATTCTGTGGTAATGCGCTTCATGCTTTCGATTTTCACGTCAGCATCAAGGTAGAACTCTTCATTGAAGGCTTTATCTGCATACGCCATGATTTCTGGGTCGGTTACTGGGCCAACTTGACCCCCCAAACCGAACAGTTTGGTCTTCACACCTAAGCGATGCAGTGACTGACCAAGCTCAAGACCAATCACACCAGGGCCAAATACTGCGACTGATTCCGGTAAATCATCCCAGCTGAACACGTCGTCGTTAATGATCAGGCGGTCACCAAGCTCATTCCAAACTGCAGGGTATGCAGGGCGAGAGCCGGTCGCGATAACAATACGCTTAGCGGTGACAACCGTGTGGTCATCGATTTGTAGCGTGTTGTCGTCTAAGAACTTTGCGTAGCCAGAGATCTTGTCTTGCTCTGGGATTTCATCAACACCTTCTAAAACAAAACCAACAAAACGGTCACGTTCAAACTTCACTCGGTCCATCACTTCACGGCCGTTAATCACGATATCACCTTGTGGGTGAACGCCAAAAGCAGGAGCTTTCTCGATTTGGTGTACGCTTTCAGCTGCTGCAATAAGCAGTTTAGATGGCATACAACCAACACGAGCACAGGTTGTACCGTAAGGGCCGCCTTCAATCATCACGACACTGTCAGTGTGTGCTTTTGCAGCGCGGTAAGAACCTAGACCTGCTGTACCGCCCCCGATAACTGCTACATCTACATTGACTTGTTTCATAATAATTTTCTCGCAATGGCTAAATTTAGTGTGAACGAACCCCTCCAACTCTGGTGGTTTTTTGAGAGTCAGGATTGCGGGTCAGTTTTGTGATTCTGTTTTATTAGGTTTAGCTTGTGACTCTTAGGTTTGCGAGCTACGAGCTATATTCTTTTCCAAAGCTCAGATAAGAGTGGTTTGGAATAGCTAACCCACAAAAAGGTGAGTTAGCTGGTATTACTAAGCTATTTAATTACTTAGGTTATTTAATCACTAAGCGTTTATTAGCGACTAAGTGATTAACCTAGGAAAGTTTCTAGTTCTTCGCTGCCACCGATGTGTTTGCCACCGATGAATACTTGAGGAACGGTAGTGCGACCCGAGATTGCACGTAGGCTTACTGTTGTTGCGTCTTTACCTAGAACCACTTCTTCGTAGTTTAGACCTTTGTCGATTAGGTTCTGTTTTGCTTTCATACAGAAAGGACAGCCTGGCTTAGTGAATACTGTGATTGACTCTTGCTCTTTGTGTTCAGGAGCAAGGTAGTTAAGCATAGTATCAGCATCAGAAACCTTGAACGGGTCGCCTGGTACGTCTTCTTCGATGAACATTTTTTCTACCACGCCGTTTTTAACCAGCATGCTGTAGCGCCATGAACGTTTGCCAAAGCCGATGTCGTTTTTCTCAACTAGCATACCCATGCCGTCTGTGAAGTCGCCGTTGCCATCTGGGATGAATGTGATTTTTTCAGCTTCTTGGTCTGCTTTCCATGCGTTCATTACGAACGTGTCGTTTACAGAAACACAAAGGATGTCATCAACGCCGTTTTCTTTGAATACAGAGTGCAGCTCGTTGTAACGAGGTAGGTGGCTTGACGAACATGTTGGAGTAAACGCACCTGGTAGGCTGAATACGATAACTGTCTTGTCTTTGAATAGCTCTTCCGTCGTTACGTTAACCCATGCATCACCTTGGCGAGTTGGGAATGTTACTTGAGGGATTGATTGACCTTCTTTAGATGCAAACATATTGATTTCCTTAAATAGTATTTTAATTTTGTTCTATCAGAGCTTAACGTTTTTCTGTGCTCTGTTTCGTTTCGTTGAGCCCATTATTAGATAAATCCTTTGATAGCTCTAATCGTTTGATGTTATGGTTTTGATAGGTAAATTCTATCAAGAGCATTTTTCTTTTAAATGTTTCTATTAAAACCCTTGTTCTTATTAAAACCTGAGGTAAGAGACTGAGCATGAACATTCGTGACTTTGAATACTTGGTGGCGCTCGCTGAGCACAAACATTTTCGAAAAGCAGCAGAAGCGTGCTTTGTAAGTCAGCCGACATTGAGCGGTCAAATACGCAAACTGGAAGATGAAATTGGACTTCAGTTAACCGAGCGTAGCCCAAGGAAGGTAATATTTACAGAATCAGGTTTACAACTTGTTGAGCAAGCCAAGCGCATTCTCAACGAGGTAAAGACTTTTAAAGATATGGCAAGTGGACACGGTGAAGCGATGACGGGGCCGATGCATATTGGTTTTATCCCGACTGTTGGCCCGTACATTTTGCCTAAGATCATTCCTTATCTAAAAGAGAGTTTCCCCGATCTTGAGCTTTACCTGCACGAAGCGCAGACACATCAGTTAGTGAGCCAGTTAGAAGATGGCAAACTTGATTGCTTGGTGCTGGCTGCGGTAGATGAAACGGCGGCGTTCAAAGAGATTGATGTCTATGACGAGCCATTAAGCGTTGCCGTACCGTGTGATCATGAATGGGCACAGCAGGATGCTGTCGATATGCTGCAGTTAAATGGACAAACCGTACTTGCACTGGGCGATGGTCATTGCTTACGAGACCAAGCCTTGGGCTTCTGTTTTGCTGCGGGTGCAAAAGATGATGAACGCTTTAAAGCGACCAGCTTAGAAACGCTGCGTAACATGGTAGCGGCAGGGGCGGGTATTACCTTGTTACCTCAGTTATCGGTTCCAAAGGAAAAACAGAAAGATGGCGTGTGTTACGTGCCAGCGGTGAATCCAACACCTTCACGTCGCATTGTTGTTGCCTACCGACCGGGCTCTCCGCTAAAGGGGCGTTTTGAGCAACTGGCTGAGGCTATCCGAACTCAATTGGAAAAAGCGGCTTAGCACTCGAGTTTAGAGTTGAGTTCGTTCAGATGTAGATATAAAAAAAGGGTTGATATGAATTCATATCAACCCTTTTTTGTTGGTTCATCTTACTAGGTTCAACAAACCCTAGCTAGAATAGCTCTTCTACTGCTTCGCCTGATGACGTTGAGTAGATGTCATCATTGAAACGTTCAGTGATGTACTCAGTTGGCTCTGTGCCTTTCTCGAAGTACTCGAACATCGATGAGCTATCGAACTTGTTAGTCAGTAAGCCAGTTTCACGGTCGATACGAACACGAACGATGTTCTCCGGAATCTCTTTACGTTCAGCAGGAACGCCCGCTAACGCAGTACCCATGAAATCAACCCATGCAGGTTCTGCTGTTTTAGCGCCCGCTTCGGCACCGGTAATTTGGCTCTTGCCAAGGTTAGAGTTCGCTTTAGTTCGACCTAGGTTACGGTTGTGGTTATCAAAACCAACCCATACCGTTGCCACCATGCCAGGGCCGTAGCCGCTGTACCATGTATCTTTCGAGTCATTGGTTGTACCGGTTTTACCGCCAATGTCACGACGCTTCAACGGCTGAGCTCGCCAACCTGTACCATTCCAACCTGTGCCAGCACTCCAGTCACCGCCGCCCCAGATGTTGCTGTACATCATTTCGCGAACAAGGAATGCGTTTTGCTCAGAGATGACTTGAGGCGCGTATTGCACTTTGGCATCCACATCTTGCTCTGCAAACTCATCGGCCATTGGGTCTGTGGCAACCTTATGATCGCAATTGTCCTTACAAACCACTTTTGGTGTTGCTTCGAATTCAGTCTCACCAAATGGCGTTTCAATGCGGCTGATGTAGAAAGGTTCAACGTAGTAGCCGCCATTAGCGAATACTGAGTAACCTTGAGCTACCTTCATTGGCGTTAAGCTACCCGCACCTAGAGCAATGGTTTCAGAGCGAGGTACTTCGTCAATATCAAAACCAAAACGAGTTAGGTAGTTACGAGTATCATCTAAGCCAACTTCACGCAGCACACGCACAGCCATTACGTTTTTAGATTGAGCTAAGCCAATACGTAAACGCGTAGGACCCACGTAGGTCGGTGGTGAGTTCTTTGGTCGCCATGCGGTACCTTGGCTCTTATCCCATTGATTGATAGGTGCATCGTTGATCAGTGATGCCAACGTTAGGCCTTTATCAATGGCCGCTGAGTAGATAAATGGTTTGATACCAGAACCCACCTGACGAATAGATTGCGTCGCACGGTTGAATTTGTTGTGAACAAAGTTAAAGCCACCCACCATCGACAATACTGCGCCGTTGTTCGGGTTCATTGCAACAAAGGCAGTATTCGCATTGGGTACTTGGCTTAGTCGCCATTCAACAGGTGTTTCTGACTTCGCCTCTGCTGACTCTTCTGTCGGTTCTTCAGATACTTCGTCTCCTGTAATTGCTTCATGGCGAACCCAAACTTGCTCACCAACAGCAAGAATCTCTTTCGCTTGAGAGGGTGCTGGTCCTTGGCGATTATCCGTTAGGAATTTACGTGCCCAGTTCATGCCTTGCCACTCAATAGTGCCTTCGCCTTGGTTTTTAACCCAAACTTGAGCGCTTTTTGAATCAACCGCGGTAACAACAGCAGGGACTAAGTCACCATAGGTTGGTTGAGACTTAAGGTGTTTAACGATTTGTTCCTGATCCCAAGCTGATTGAGCCGTCTGCCACAATACTTTTTCTGCACCACGGTAGCCGTGACGCTCATCGTAGCCAAGTAGGTTCTTAATCGCCGCTTGGTTCGCTGCTTTTTGCAGTTTCGAATCAACGGTCGTGTAAACCTTCATGCCTGATGTATAAGCAGCTTCGCCATAGCGTTCAACCATCCACGCACGTGCTACTTCAGCAACATACGGCGCGCTCAGTTCAATCTCTGCACCGTGGTATTTCGATATCAATGTCTCGCTACGAGCTTCATCGAACTCTGCTTGAGTGATGTATTTCTCGTCTAACATACGACGTAATACCACGTTACGACGGTGAGTCGCGCGTTCAATCGAATAGATAGGGTTCATCGTGGACGGTGCTTTTGGCATACCCGCCAGCGTAGCAATTTCACTCAGGGTAAGCTCAGGGAGATCCTTTCCGAAATAAACACGCGCAGCCGCGCCAAAACCGTACGAGCGGTGACCAAGGAAGATCTTATTTACATAAAGCTCCATGATCTCTTCTTTGCTAAGCAGTTGCTCGATATGGATCGCAATGAAGATCTCTTTGATCTTACGCATGATCTTTTTCTCATTAGATAAGAAGAAGTTACGCGCAAGCTGCTGAGTAATGGTACTCGCCCCTTGTTTGGCTGACCCCGACATCGCAACGACGAGCGCTGCACGGGTGATACCGATTGGGTCAATACCTGGGTGTTCGTAAAAACGGCTATCTTCGGTGGCAATCAGAGCTTCAACTAAGTGGCGAGGGATCTCGTCATAAGTCACTGGGTTACGACGCTTTTCGCCAAATTGAGAGATCAACTTACCGTCTTGACTGAAGACTTGCATTGGCGTTTGGAGCTTCACGTCACGCAAAGTGGCAACATCAGGCAACTCTGGTTTTACGTAATAATAAAACCCAAAAATTGTACTGACTCCAAGAATCATGCAAATCAATGTAAATATGAATAATCGCTTTATGAACTTCACCGGATAATCCCTGATTAGTTAAGGCTGATAAGCAGCAAACCCTTGTACTCTAGGCTAAAAACTTAGCTTTCGTTTATTAACGCTTATTTAACTAATAATCACAACCCCTAGATAATCAACGAAATGCTTGGCACTTCAGGAGCTAGGTCACATGGGTTCATCATTAATTACAGGCATAGATATAAATCATCACAGCATCAAAGCTGTGGTACTAAAACCCGTGGGGGAGTTGTATGCCCTAGTGGGATACAAAGAGCTGCCGATTTCGGACGACATTTTTACAGCTAACCATACTTTGGAGTATCAGAAAACTGTTAAGAAACTTAAAGAACTTAGGAAAGGTCTGCCTTTTGGCTGTTGCAACGTCGCCATTTCAGTACCTGATAACACGGTGATCAGCAAAGTACTGCAAATAGAGAGTGAGTTAGAAGACAGAGAAAAAGAGTTTTCGATCTATCAAACCTTTGCTCATCAATCTCCCTTTCCGATAGAGGAGCTGAGTTTAGATTTTGTAAAGCTAGAAGACAAACGATTTGGTAAAGGTTCGACAAGCAGTTACCAGGTATACGCCACACGTAAAGAAGTGGTGGATAGCCGAGCGGATGCTTTGACCAAAGCAGGGTTTAAACCTGTGGTGGTAGACACGCAGGCGCATGGACTGCTTAACATCTGGCAAATGGCATCGCGCCTATACCCCGAAAAGAAAAACTGGCTGCTGGTGGATGTGGGTATCGACCAAACGTCTCTAGGCCTTATTCCACAAGGTTTGGCACCGTTTTATAAAGATATCGCTTTTGGTACCAAAGATCTTCGCAGCAATGGTGCTGCAAGTGATATCGAGAGTGTGTTCGCCACCACTGAAGATACACATCAATTTATTGTTAATTTGATTGAGAAGCTCAAGCGTCAATTACAGCTCTATTCATCAGGAAATGCACAGCAACCTATCTCTGGGATCTGGCTGATGGGCGAGGGCGCCAGCATTCCTATGGTAACCGAAGAGCTAGGACGTCAATTTCAGTTGAGTTGCGAGTCTCTGAATCCTTTGTCTCTATTTGAGAATAAGGTGGCGAAGCGACGTCGATTACCAACGAACTGGCAACATTTTGGTATTGCGGCGGGTATGGCGATGAGTGGACTCAAGTGGCAGGGAGAAAAGCATGTTGCATCAAATTAATCTGCTGCCGTGGCGTGATGATATTCGCGCTCAGCACAAAAAGCGTTTTGTTCATTTAGTTATTCTTGGCGTCATGTTTGCGCTTGGTGGGCAATGGGCGGTCGGTAACTACTTTTATGACCAACAAGCCATGCAGCAAGCGCGCCTCAATTATCTTAATCAATACATCGCTGAGCTCGACCGACAAATTCAGTCATTAAAAGTCGCCGAACAAGAGCACAAAGCCATTCTCACTCGACTTGATGTGGTGGAGTCTTTGCAGCTTGGCCGCAACAAAACCACCGACTTCATGAACCTGATGCCAGAGCTGATTCCTGAGGGCGTATATGTCGACAAGATAAAGATGAATGGTCAGGAGATTGAGATGTCGGGCATCAGTGACAGTACCGCTCGTCTTGCGACTATGTTGGACAACTTAGAGCGCTCAGATTCCCTGGAAGGGGTCGAGATGCACTCTATCGTTCATAACCGCAAGCGCTTCAATAAAGAATTTCAGACCTTCAAGGTCTCTTTTGTGTTTAGCCCTGTCTCTTTAGAAAACACAACCGCGAGCAGAAAAGAGAAGGAGACGCACCATGGCTAACCTTCAAAATAGAATGAGCTTGCAAGATCTCGATGTTGATGAGATCACCGAGTGGCCATTGCTGCCTCAGCTTCTCGTGATTCTGGTGTTGATAGTGTTGATCCAAGGTGTAGGCACTTGGCTTTATGTGTTGCCACTCGACGATGAACTGCAACAGATGAAGCAACAAGAACAAACCTTAAAGACGACCTTGCGAATTAAGGCCAATAAGGTTGCAGCATTACCTAAATTGCAGAGTCAGCTGGATGAACTAACCAGTCGCTACGATTACCTGTTAGAGCAGCTGCCCGTGCAAAAAGAACTGGCCAGTATGTTGGCGTCTGTGAATGAACTCGGCTTGGATAATTCGCTGACCTTTACTCGAATCGATTGGGGGCAAAAGCAGAATAAGGAGTTCCTCTATCGATTGCCTCTCAATATTGAGCTGACAGGTGATTATCACGAGATAGGTGATTTTTCTGCTGCCATCGCCAAGCTGCCGCGCATTATCAGCTTTGATGATGTGAATTGGCAGCGAGTCAGCCAAGAAAGCAGCACGCTGCACTTTAGGGTTCGAGCTTATACCTACCAGTTTAAACCGGAGGTCAATGATGAAACCCAATAGCGCGTTTTTCTCAATCGTATTGATGCTTGCGTTGTCAGGCTGCAAAGCTAATCAAGACTCACTGCAAGACTTTGTCGCACAGGTTGAAGCCAAGGCGAGAAAAGACGTCGAGCAACTTGTCCCAGCAACTGAATTCACGGCGGCGACTTATCAGCGACGCGCATTTCGTCCTCCCTTTGAACTGCCTAAAGAAGCCATTGTGCAAAACCAACCCTTGGTCAAGAAAGACTGTTGGCAACCCAGCGCCCGTTCTCGTAATGGCAAGTTAGAGAAGTACCCGCTGAGTAAGCTTCGTTTAAGAGGCGTGATGGGCAGTGGATCAAGCGTGTTCGGCTTAGTGCAAACACCCAAAGGCAACGTGGTAAACGTCAAGAAAGGCCAGTTTATCGGCTTAAACAATGGCCGAGTTACTAAGGTGACGAGCCAGTATGTTCAGATTAATGAAACTCTTCCAGATGGCTTAGGTTGTTGGCATAAGCGCAACGTTAGGCTGGCTCTGAAGTAAACCAATGTCACATGATGTGGATATGAGATGTAAATATGATTAAAGGAATAAGTGGATTAGTGAGCAAGGCTCTACAAGGTTTTGCTGTGTCTGTGATGTTGGTTGTTAGCGTGCTCAGCCATGCCGAGAGCTTACCGAACAAATTAGAGAATATTGATTTTAGGGTGAACAAGGATAAAGACGCGGTCATCATCATTGAACTGGCGACCAGCACCGCTGTGGTGGATGTTCAACGTGCTCAGGAAGGGTTAAGTATCGAGTTAATCAATACTCAAGTTGATGATGACAAGCTTTACCTGCTGGATGTGAAGGATTTCGCTACCTTGGTTGAAGGCATTGAAGTCTACAAAGAGACACCAAGCACTCGGCTTCTAGCGACGATTAGCAATGACTATCAGTATGAATACAACCTAAAGGGGCGCTTTATTGAGGTGGTGATCAGCAAGCCGGTTATCGATGACGCGACCAAAGAAAAAAGCGTTCTAGAGAAAGAGGGCAAGCTGATATCGATTAACTTCCAGGATATCCCAGTACGAAATGTCCTGCAGCTGATTGCCGACTACAACGACTTCAATCTCGTGGTGTCTGATTCGGTAGCCGGAAACCTGACGTTACGATTAGATGGCGTACCTTGGCAGCAAGTTCTCGACATTATCTTGCAAGTTAAAGGCTTGGATAAGCGTGTTGATGGCAATGTTATCTTGGTCGCGCCGAAAGCGGAGCTCGACCTTCGAGAGCAACAAGCGTTAGAAAAATCTCGCTTAGAAGAGGAGTTAGGGGAGCTTAAATCGGAAATCATCAAGATTAATTTTGCAAAAGCCACCGACATTGCTGACATGATTGGCGGTGAAGGTGCGGTGAGCATGTTGTCCGATCGCGGCTCAATTACCATTGATGAGAGAACCAACTCACTGCTGATTCGTGAATTGGAAGAGAATATAGCGGTGATCAGAGGCATCATTGAGTCGTTAGACATCCCCGTAAAACAAGTACAGATAGAGGCGCGTATTGTTACTGTTACCGAGGGTAACCTAGATGAGCTTGGCGTGCGCTGGGGCGTTTCTTCAACCAACGGGAGCTTCACCGTTGGCGGTTCAATCGAAGGTAACCACCCATCAGCGATTACGCCGTATGACGACGATAGCGGCAGCAGCGTGATTGATCACTATCTCAACGTCAATTTAGGGGCAACATCGCCGAACGCCTCGAGTATTGCGTTTCAGGTGGCCAAGCTGGGTTCAGATACCTTACTCGATCTGGAACTGTCGGCACTGCAACAAGAGTCGAAAGCTGAAATCATTTCCAGCCCACGCTTAATCACCACCAATAAAAAGCCGGCTTATATTGAGCAAGGTACTGAAATTCCTTACTTAGAGTCATCTTCAAGTGGCGCTACGTCGGTTGCGTTTAAGAAAGCCGTGTTGAGTCTTAAGGTGACACCGCAGATCACACCCGACAATCGTTTGGTATTGGATTTGAGCGTGACTCAAGATAGGCCAGGGCAAGTGGTAAAAACCGGAACCGGTGAAGCAGTCGCAATTGACACGCAAAGGATAGGGACGCAAGTGCTTGTTAATAATGGTGAAACGGTCGTGCTTGGTGGGATATTTCAGCACAGCGTGAGCAGTACAGTGGATAAAGTTCCTCTGTTGGGAGACCTGCCAGTTTTGGGTGCATTGTTCCGTCGGAGCTATGAAAATGTGGGTAAAAGTGAACTACTTATTTTTGTCACACCTAAAGTTGTGATTCAGTAATGAACAATTAGATTAAAAATAAAGTTGCATTAGTGGCACCTAACCTTGATAATTTCGGGTCTTATCACGAATTATCTGTGAGGAATCGGTGCCACGGGCCTTTTAATTTCAGTACTTGTACTGACCTACCTTGTGGCGATGTCATTGAATTAACGTTGTAAATTACTGCTAAAAACATGGCTGAGAAACGCAATATTTTTCTTGTTGGCCCAATGGGCGCCGGCAAAAGTACAATTGGTAGACACCTAGCTTCCCAACTTCATATGGAGTTTCTAGACTCTGACACTGTGATCGAAGAGCGCACTGGCGCAGACATCGCATGGGTTTTTGATGTTGAGGGCGAAGAAGGTTTCCGTAAGCGCGAAGAATCTGTAATCAATGATCTGACAGAAGAACAAGGTATTGTTCTTGCGACAGGTGGTGGTTCAGTGTTGAGCAAAGAAAACCGTAACCGTCTATCTGCACGAGGCATTGTTGTATACCTAGAGACAACAATTGAAAAGCAACTTGCTCGCACTAACCGCGACAAGAAACGCCCTCTACTTCAAACAGACAACCCGCGTGATGTGCTAGAAGATCTAGCTGTATCTCGCAACGCACTATACGAAGAAGTGGCGGACTACACAGTTCGTACTGACGACCAAAGTGCAAAAGTGGTAGCCAACCAGATCGTAAAAATGCTAGAAGAACGTTAAGTTCATTTTTTCGGAGAGCAAACCCATGGAACGGATTACGGTCAATCTAGCTGAGCGTAGCTACCCTATCTCTATTGGCGCCGGGTTATTTGAAGACCCGGCGTACCTTTCTTTTTTATCAGGTAAGCAGAAAGTTGTTGTTATCAGTAATGTGACAGTAGCGCCTCTTTATGCTGATAAAATTTTATCGCTATTGGATCAAGTCGGCTGTCAGACATCTCTTCTCGAGCTGCCAGACGGTGAACAGTACAAAACCCTTGAAACGTTCAATTCAGTGATGAGCTACATGCTTGAAGGAAATTACAGCCGCGATGTGGTGG
>NZ_AJZD02000007.1 GCF_000272105.2 Vibrio splendidus 12E03 | reverse complement strand
CAAGTCTTCTTAAACGATCGGCATTAACTCTTCGGAGTGGGCTTTTTTATGCCTATTAGATAGCATTAGTTAAATGATGAAAATTAGGAATAGGTTAGAATATTGTGTTTCGTTATTGCTCGTCTGGCGTGAGTGGTAACTTGTCGCTACACAGGACTTTAAGGCGTTGGGTATATGGAAATCACTCTAGAAATATTGGCTATCTTGTTTGTTGTTGCAACGGCAGCAGGCTTTATTGATGCAATGGCTGGCGGCGGTGGGTTATTGACTCTACCGGCATTGCTAGCGGCTGGAGTTCCACCAACGCAGGCACTGGCAACCAATAAACTCCAAAGCTCCTTCGGCAGCTTCTCTGCGAGTTGGTATTTCGTGCGCAATGGTATCGTTAGTATTAAGGAGATGCGCCTCGCTATCTTTTGTACCTTTATTGGTTCTGCAATTGGTGCCGAGCTAGTCCAACACATTGATGCGAGCTTACTGACCAGTGTTATCCCGTTGCTGCTCATCGCTATCTCTCTCTATTTCCTGTTAGCCCCCCCAACTAGAGCATCTGAAGGAAAACAGAAGATCTCTGAGGCGATGTTTGCTCTGTGTGTTGGTGGCGGTGTGGGTTTCTATGATGGCTTTTTTGGCCCAGGAACAGGTTCTATCTTCACCGTCTGCTTTGTTGCGATTGGTCACTTCTCGTTAGTCGATGCAACGGCGCGCACTAAGGTACTTAACTTTACCTCGAATATCGCGGCCTTAATTTTCTTTATTTTGGCTGGTTTGCCAATTTGGGAGTTAGGATTAGTGATGGCGGTTGGTGGCTTTATGGGCGCTCAGCTTGGCGCTAAAGTAGTAGTGACAAAAGGGCAGAAATGGATTCGCCCTCTTGTGATCGTGATGTCGATGCTAATGGCGTCTAAACTGCTTTGGGAACAGCATCAACAATGGATTCTATCAGTGTTTTAACTCGCGGAGACTGGTAGCTATTCGGTCTGACACAGATATGAATTGGTCGAATTAAACCTGTTAATTCGTGGAAGCTAAACAGGTATTGAGACTTAATATTGAGTGTTTTTACGATAGAGAGCGGTATTAACGCTGGCCCAGTCCCGCCCAATGCAAGTTGCGCTGCTGCGGTGTAGGCATCCATCTCCATCAAGGGTTTAATTCCAAACTTTTCTAACACTGAGAGCTGATAAGAGTTGGCAGGGTTGGTCATATCGTTGGTAATCACCAATGGAGGAAGCTCCGTTAACGGCGACTTACTCACTATGTAAAACGGCTCATCAAATAGATGAAAGGTCATCAACCCATGATGCGGTGGCAACAAGCCAGCACACAACCCCAAGGTCGCCTTGCCAGATTGCACTCGCTCTATGATTCTTGGCGTGTGGTTGGTGGTTATGGTGATGTACTTATCTTGCTGGATAAATTGGCCCATCATCTCACCTAAATAACCGGCTATCAGAGACTTAGAGCTGTCTAGGGTGATGAGAGTGGTATCTTCCAACTCTTGCTGTTCATAAATAAGCCCGCGAAGTTCATTGAATGTAGGGCCAATACTCTCGATTAATGCAAGCGCATCTGGCGTGAGTTTTATCTGTCGGCCACTCGGCTCAATGAGCTTTTTACCTAGCTTCTTTTCTAAATTCGCAATCCGTTTACTGACCGCTGATTGGCTGATATAAAGCAAACTGCCTGTGCGGCTCATGGTCTTTGCTTTACTCAATACCAGTAGAGTTTCGATTCCTTCGAGTAGCATTGGGGTATATTCATGAAAGTTGGGAATGATTGAATCAAGTTACCTGAAACGACATTCATTCTCTAGTCTTGAGCTCATAGATATCAAACAAGCTAGGAGTTTTGAAGTTAGCCCGTCAGTTAATTAGTCAGTTACTTAGGTTCTCTTAACTAGGCTCGCGATGCGTTGGCCGAAATAGAAAGCAGTCTGAAGATCGTTGTTGTTGATGTGATTACTGGTGCTATCTGCCATCTCATCTTCACTGGCGACCAAACCAATGCTTGATCCTGTGCGATTCAAACCTAAGTTATCAATGTGCTTTGAGATATCAAGCCCTGCCCAAATCATGCCATGCTGACAAGCCAGAGTGAAAAAGCTCAACAAGGTTTGTTGTTGCTCACCGTTAAGGCTGCCGCCAGTGGTAAAGCCTGCTGCGAGTTTATTTCGCCACGCTTTCTTACAGTAGCTATCACTGCTTGCATCCATAAAACTCTTAAACTGCGCGGCTGGTGAACCCATGTAAGTCGGGGATCCAAAGATAATGGCGTCACAGTTATCTAATGACTTGAGCTTATCGTCATTGTCATACCTTCCTTCGACCACTTCAGAAGATAGCACTTCGACAAGGAGTACTGAGTTAGGTTGTTGAGTGTTAATACCTTCAGCGATTGTCTCTGCAACTTGCTTAGTTGCTCCATTCTTAGAGAAGAAAACAATGCCCACTTTACCAATACCCATCTTGAACTCCCGTTTGCCAATGTTAGTAAATAAAATCTTTTATAAAGCTATTTGTTTATTAATATAGCCTGTGGACTAGATAAGTAAATAAAAAACATTACTAAATTGGTGGGCTAATGGACTAACTAAATTGAGTTTTAGGAAAGGAGGGGATCTTTGATGAGTGGAAATAGAGGGTATAGTGATTTGAAACCGGATCAAAAAAGGCTCCTTTACGGAGCCTTTCTCTTTGTAATGATAGCTTATTTGATGGCGAAGGTCGGCAATGATAAATGCCAGCGAATAGCGCCAAGTCTAATCAATAGTGTTGAGAACACGCCGGCCAGAAATGCAGTTTCTGAGTCGTGCCCCATACTGATCGCCATGGTGTGGAAAGCGCCACCAATGATACAAGCGGTCGCGTAGACTTCACTTCTTAGAATCATTGGCACTTCACGGGCAAGTACGTCACGGATAATACCGCCACCGCAGCCGGTGATGACACCCATGATGATAGCAACTAATGCA
The DNA here is from genome assembly GCF_000272105.2 of Vibrio splendidus 12E03. GTDB lineage: Bacteria > Pseudomonadota > Gammaproteobacteria > Enterobacterales > Vibrionaceae > Vibrio > Vibrio splendidus_I. The sequence goes on along the minus strand of NZ_AJZD02000007.1, from coordinate 30,694 downwards.
GAATCTTGATAAATCAGTGCTTTTTCTACACCAATGCCAACAAATACCGCTAAGCCTATCGCATCACATACTGGCAGGATCCACCAAGCCAGGCGTTTGGGGCGTCTTACTATAATCATGGTCAGCAAGCAGGTGGTGATGATGACCCAAAGATAGGTGGTGTCGGTGATCCAAAACACGGGAGTTGCACCCAGAGCCATGTCTCGAATTGTACCGCCACCAATTGCGGTTACACTGCCTAAAACGGCTACGCCAAAGGGGTCCATCTTAAGACGGCCAGCAACAAAAACGCCTGAGACGGCAAAGATGGCAGTGCCAAATAAATCGATAATATAAAGCAGCATGGAGTCCATGATACTGGTGCTCTTATGGTTAAAATTGTAGGGACAGGTCGGTGGCGAATTGTACGAAAAAACGCAGCAAATAGTTAGTGATTTTGCCTAGCTCTATCGAAGAAATCGCACACTTGTTGGATCGCTTGCAAAGTTCTCGTTGTTGGGCGATTAATCCAGTCAGAATTGAGTGACCAAATCTGATTTTGAGCAACTGCTGGGATCTCATTTTGCCAAGTTTGCCACATGGTTCCATTCTCAATCGCGTGCTGAGACGTGAAGATCACTTGCGGTTTCCTTAATACAACTTGTTCAATACCAACTTGCGGATATGGGGAGGCGCTGTCTTCAAAAATATTTCGGCTGCCACAAAACTCAAATACTTCACTTGGCCAGTGTCCTTGTGCCACGGTGATAATAGGTTTTTCACTTAGCTGGTAGAAGTAGCTGACCGGCTCCGCATCTTTGTATTTTAGCCTTAATGCGTTGAGCTGCTCTTTGTATTGCTTAGCATTATTCTCACCGATACTCGTATCGCTGGCGTATTGGCTAAGTTGCTCAATATTGGTCGCGATGCTGTCTAGGCTTTTGGTTTTCGAGTAATAAACATTAAAGCCAAACTGCTCCAGTTTCGCCAGTTCTCTCGGTGGGTTACCCGCTGGCCAAGCAAGGATAAGATCTGGCTGAAGCGCGATAATTTTCTCAACCTTGATACCTTGATAGTTTGCCACTTTTTCTAGCTTATCGGCTTGTGGTGGGTAATCACTTCGTTCGCTCACAGCAACTAAGTTATCGCCTAAACCCGCACTGTATGCGAGCTCTGTGGCGTGAGGAGCAAGGCTGACCACGCGTTGAGCTGGCTGTACTTTTTCTTGAGTCCGTGGTGCTTCTTCTGCAAATGATAAAGGCAGCCATAAGCTGGAAGACAAAATAGTAAGGCTTGTAACAAGTGCTGAAGGTTTCACTCTAAATCCCTTGGTGAATAAATAGTAAGGCTAGGCTTTGTAAAAATATCCAGATAGCGATGCGACCAAAGAGTAGTTTCTGAACCTGAGACAGATGCAGAGCTGACGGTGCGATTCTTCCGCCTAATTTCGCGCGAATGGCTTTAGTGTTGTCGTAAATGGCAGGACCACCTAATGATAACTCCAGCTTGTTGCCAACGGCCGTGATCAACCAGGCAGGGCCGGGCAGTGGCCAAGAACGACTCTGAACTAACATCATCTTAAACGTGTGTGTGGCTTTATCACCACATACGATCATCAAAGCAAAAAAACGCATCGGTATAAATTCGAGAATCGCGACTATCTTGATCGCCGTTGAGCCGAACGGAGAAAATTGCTTGCGACTTGGCGACCAAGCTCGAGCTAATTCGACCACAAGGCGATACATTAACGCGGCGATTCCACCACCAATGGCGTACCAGAACAACACACAAACTACGTTACGAGCGTAGCCCATGATGATGGTTTCTGTGGCGGCTTTGCCTAGGCCAAGTGACGAAAGTGATTCAGTTTGACGATTGATAATCGGAGCCAGTAACTGACGAGCAGCAGCTTTATCTTCTCGGCCTAATGCTTTGATTAACTGATTTGCCAGCTTTTCATTATTGCGCCAATCAATTGCGAGTAATAACAGTGCTAATTCAAATAGTTGAGATTGCCAAACCAATGGTTGCAGTGCCAGAAGAATAACCAGAGTCGGCAGTACCATTAACCCCCAGGCTAATGTGCCTGAGATTAAACTTTGGGAATAGTTGTGGTTGTTATTAACCTTGCTTGCTAAAAGCTCAGCAAACTTATGCCATAAGGTCGTGGGGTGTGCGGCATGGGGGATAGGTAAAATTAAATGAAAAAGCAGTGCTCCCCACATCACAAGGAGCACGCCATTTGCAAATACCTGATCAAACAGTGTTTGCATGTCTAGTCGCTTACTTTAGTAGGGCAACCATCTTGATAACCATTTCAGAAGAGCTTTGCGCTGCTAGTGGCAGGAACTCTTCGAAGCTCATTGGTGATTCTTTGTCTGCAACATCAGAGATTGCACGAACAACCACGAATGGTACTTGGAATTGGTGACAAGCTTGAGCGATAGCCGATGCTTCCATCTCTACAGCAACAACAGATGGGAAGTGCTTGCGGATGAACTCTTGGCGTTCAGCTGTGCAAACAAATGCGTCGCCAGTACAGATAAGACCGCGAACGGCATGCTTGTCTTCCATTTGTGCTAGTGCTTGTTCAGCAACAGCCATCAGTTTGTCGTCAGCTTTGAACGCTGCAGGTTGACCTGCCATTTGGCCGATTTCGTAACCGAAAGCTGTAACGTCTGCATCGTGGTGTCGAACTTCAGTTGAGATAACCACATCGCCAAGGTTCAGTGTTGAATCAAAACCGCCAGCAGAGCCCGTGTTGAGAACGACATCTGGTTGGTATTCGCTTAGTAGGATTGAAGTACCAACAGCCGCTGCTACTTTACCAATGCCAGATTGAAGCAAAACAACGTCAACACCATTTAGCTGACCAGAGAAAAAGGTACAACCGCCTTTATTAACTTCAGTAATGTCTGAAATTGCTGCTTTTAGGATCGCAACTTCTTGCTCCATTGCGCCAATGATGCCGATTTTCATGTGTAGTCTCTTAATAAATAATATTTAAACAGTAGAGCGAAATTGTAGCATGGATAAGAAGTGTCGAGCGACTGCCCAGAGGCACTTCTCATCCGAATAGTAGCGATTTATCTGCGTATTCTTTTATCTATTTGATTAGGCCTTCGCTTTTCAAGCGAGCACGAAGTTGTTCAGCTCGTTTTCGGTTTACGCCAAAATCAGAATAGCCAGTACGAGACTCTGAACGCACGATCAATTTGCCATCGGTGATTTTAAGTTCTAAGTCATCGACAAAACGCATGATGCGAGAGGTGCATTCAACACGCAGATAATCTTCTGTTTTACTCGCGGTTTTCGATCCCGGTAAGGTTAGCGCAACCTGCTCAATCGCATCTAAGTTCGCTGAATCTGACAACTCAAACGCGGCCAATGCATGTTGCTCACGGTCATCTTGAGTTGATACGCAGTTTGGTTTGTCTCCACAAGGTGATGAAGTTCTATCTTTCATGTCCGTGATTCCTTGGCTGCAAGCGGTTAACGTTAAAAGTGATAGCGAGAGGAGAGCGGCTTTTTTCATAGTGTTTCCTATGGCGTTGTTTTAGTTTTAATTGTAGTTATAGGTATTGGCTTGTTTGCGATTGTTTTACGTATTTTCGTTATGCTTGTGATAAACGTATCTAATTCAAAAAAGGATCCATCATTGGATCCTTTTTTATAGTAACGAACTGAGTAATAAAGGAAACCTTAGATTAATCACACTTCTAGGTAATCCAATATCCCTTCTGCGGCTTTACGGCCTTCATCGATAGCGGTCACCACTAAGTCAGATCCTCGAACCGCATCACCACCTGCAAAGATCTTGCTGTTGGTGGTTTGGTATTGAAACTCTTGTTTGTTAGGAGCCTTGATGCGACCCCACTGATCGAGCTCCACACCGAAAGGTTCTAGCCATTCCATCGCATGAGGTTGGAAACCAAATGCCATGATAACGGCATCTGCTTCAAGAACATGCTCACTACCTTCTACAGGTTCCGGGCGACGGCGACCTGCTTCATCAGGTTCACCCAAAGCGGTTTTCACGAATTTAACGCCAACCACATGACCAGCGTTGTTAAGCTCTAAGCCAATAGGTTGGAGGTTGAACTTGAACTTCACACCCTCTTCACGCGCATTCTTCACCTCACGGCGAGAGCCCGGCATATTGGCTTCATCTCGGCGGTAAGCACAGACAACATTAGCTGCATGTTGGCGAATCGAGGTTCGGACACAGTCCATCGCGGTATCACCACCACCAAGCACGACCACCTTCTTACCTTTCATGTCGATAAACGGCGTTGGGTTATCCAGTTCCATGACCTTGTAGGTATTGGAAACAAGAAATGGCAGGGCATCATAAACGCCCGGTGCATCTTCGTTATCTAACCCAGCACGCATGTTTTTATAGGTGCCGACACCTAAGAAGACAGCATCATAGTCATCGACCAGTTGTTGTAGTTGAACGTCTTTACCGACTTCGGTATTCATCTTGAATTCGACACCCATACCACTAAAGATACGGCGACGGTTTTCCATGATGCCTTTCTCGAGTTTGAACGATGGGATACCAAATGTGAGCAGGCCACCGATCTCCGGATAGCGGTCAAATACTACGGCCTTCACACCGTTTCGAACTAAGATATCAGCAGCAGCAAGACCGGCAGGGCCTGCGCCAATGATTGCGACCTTTTTGTCGGTCCATTCGACATGCGACATGTCTGGCTTCCAACCCATCTCGAACGCTTTGTCATTGATGTATTTTTCAATGTTGCCGATGGTTACTGCGCCGAAATCGTCGTTGAGGGTACAAGAGCCTTCACATAGACGATCTTGAGGACAAACTCGTCCGCAAACCTCAGGCAAGCTGTTGGTTTGATGGGACAGTTCAGCGGCTTCGATAATGCGTCCTTCATTGGCAAGCTTAAGCCACTGAGGGATGTAGTTATGGACTGGACATTTCCATTCACAGTAAGGATTACCACAGTCTAGACAGCGGTCAGCTTGCGCCTTGGCTTGTTGCTTAGTGAAAGGTTCGTAGATCTCTACAAACTCAATCTTACGTATCTTGATTGGTTTCTTCGCTGGGTCTACGCGATTCACATCAATAAATTGGTATACATTCTGGCTCATTATTGGCTCCTTCCAATTATTGCGCTTGAACACGAAGTTCAGCTGAGCTGCGGCTTTGGTGGCCGAGCAAGGTGTTCAGATCCGCCGTCTTTGGCTTCACTAGGTAGAACTTCGGAATCCATTCATCAAAGTTCGCCAGAATAGCTTCAGCGTGTACTGAGCCAGTCTCTTCTAAGTGTTCAGCAATTAAGCCACGCAGATGTTCTTGGTGGATAAATAAATCAGACAGAGAAAGCGCTTCGACCGATTCGTTGTTCACACGGCCTTGGAAGTCTTCATTCTTATCCATCACATAAGCAAAACCACCCGTCATACCGGCACCGAAGTTCACTCCGGTTGCGCCAAGAATGGCAACAATACCGCCTGTCATGTATTCACAAGCGTTGTCACCTGCACCTTCAATCACCGCAACGGTACCTGAGTTACGTACGCCAAATCGCTCGCCGGCAGTACCCGCAGCGAACAGCTTGCCTCCGGTTGCGCCATACAAGCAGGTATTGCCGATGATGGTCGCTTCGTTACAAGTAAACGCTGTGCCTTGGTGAGGTTTGATCACTACTTTGCCGCCCGCCATGCCTTTGCCGACATAGTCATTGGCATCACCCGTCAGATACAGCTCTACGCCGCCAGCGTTCCAAACCGCAAAGGATTGGCCTGCGGTACCATCGAGATACAACTTAATGGGTGAGCCTGCCATGCCTTGGTTACCGTAACGTTTGGCAATTTCGCCAGAGATTCGAGCACCAATCGAGCGATCGGTATTGATCACGTTGTAGTAAAGGCTGGTGGATTGACGTTTCTCAATCGCATCGATTGCATCATCAAGGATCTGTTGGTTGAGTTGAGCCTTATCAAAGGGTGCGTTTGGCTCTGTCCAAAATAATGGATGACCTTCAGCAGATACCGGAGCTTCCAATATCGAAGAGAGATCGAGCTTGCTCTGTTTCGCCGTGAGGCCTTGAACGGCTTCAAGCAAATCAGTACGACCAATCAGATCAGTAAGTTTCTCTACGCCAAGTTCTGCAAGGTACTGGCGAACTTCATCGGCTAGGCCAGTAAAGTAGTTCACCACCATGTCTGGCAGGCCTTTGAAGTATTCACGGCGTAGCGTTTCATCTTGAGTCGCAACACCCGTTGCACAGTTGTTTAGGTGACAAATTCGTAAGAACTTACAACCCATCGCGACCATTGGCGCAGTCCCGAAACCAAAGCTTTCAGCACCGAGAATCGCGCCTTTAATCACATCAAGGCCAGTTTTCAGACCACCATCGACTTGTAGACGGATCTTATGACGAAGCCCGTTAGCAACCAGTGCTTGTTGGGTTTCTGCTAGTCCAAGTTCCCAAGGGCATCCTGCGTATTTTACCGAGGTCAGTGGGCTCGCTGCAGTACCACCATCGTAACCAGAAATGGTGATCAAATCGGCATAAGCTTTCGCTACACCTGTCGCGATAGTACCAACACCCGGTTCAGACACCAACTTCACTGAAACCAAGGCGTTAGGGTTCACTTGCTTAAGGTCGAAAATCAGCTGAGCCAAATCTTCGATTGAGTAGATATCGTGGTGCGGAGGAGGGGAGATCAGCGTAACACCTTGAACTGAGTATCTCAGTTTGGCGATCTCTGCCGTCACCTTATGGCCTGGCAGCTGCCCACCTTCACCGGGTTTCGCACCTTGCGCTACCTTGATTTGCAGAACATCCGCATTGGTTAGGTAATGTGGTGTTACCCCAAAACGACCAGACGCAATTTGTTTGATGCGTGAGTTACGGTCGGTACCAAAACGTCTTGGATCTTCACCGCCTTCACCTGAGTTTGAATAACCGCCCAAACGGTTCATCGCCATTGCCAGTGCTTCATGCGCTTCTGGGCTCAGGGCACCAATCGACATCGCCGCCGAGTCAAAGCGCTTAAAGAGGTCACTACTCGGCTCGACTTGTTCAAGTGTTAGTGGATTATCGGCTTTTTTCAGGCTCATTAAGTCACGCAGCATCGCGGCAGGGCGAGCATTTACCTGTTTAGCAAAAGAGAGGTAATCCGAAGTTTCGCCAGTTTTAACTGCGGTTTGCAGCGTGCCGACCACATCTGGGTTATAGGCGTGGTATTCACCGCCATGGACGTATTTCAGTAAACCACCGTGCTCGATAGGCTTACGCTTAGTCCACGCTTTACGCGATAAGTTATAGATGTCTTGTTGGAAATCGCTAAAGCTAGCACCTTGGATTCGTGTGGTAACTCCGCGGAAACAGAGATCAACAACGTCAGAATGTAGGCCAACGGCTTCGAAAAGCTGCGAACAGCGATATGAAGCAATCGTAGAAATACCCATCTTCGACATGATCTTATACAGACCTTTGTTGATGCCGTTTTGGTAGTTTTGCATCGCGGTACGATAGTCTTTGTCTAAAGAGCCATCATCCAACATTTTACCTAATGCTTCATAAGCCAGGTATGGGTAAACCGCGGTCGCACCGAAGCCTAGTAAAACTGCGAACTGGTGTGGGTCACGAGCAGTTGCTGTCTCAACCACGATGTTGGCATCACAACGCAGATTGGTATCAGCAAGTCTTGTTTGCACCGCACCAACCAACATGGCTGCAGGGATTGGTAGTTTGCCTTTCTCTAATCCTTTGTCCGATAGCACAACTAAAACTGCACCTTCGCGGACTTCTTGTTCGGCGCTATCACATACTGCTTTGATTGCTTGTTCAAGGTCTTGATGATTCGGGTCGTAGTGCATGCTGAGAATGACATGACGGTAATGTTTTTGACTTAACTGCAGAAGCTGCTGCATGTCTGAGTAAAGCAGTACGGGTGAATCAAAAGTCACACGATAGGCGTGACCGTCTGTTTCACAGAACACGTTCATCTCTTTACCAATACTGGTCGCCAAAGACATCACGTGTTTTTCACGTAATGGATCAATCGGAGGGTTAGTGACCTGCGCAAACTTCTGACGGAAGTAATCAGTGACCAAGCGCTCTTTTGAAGAGAGAACTGCCATCGGCGTATCATCGCCCATTGAACCTACCGCTTCTTGCCCCATGTCACCGAGTACACGCAGTACTTGGTCTGATTCCTCGTTGCTCATCGCAAACTGTTTTTGGTAGGTCTTGAGCGTGTCATCGTCAAAGCTACGCTTACCGACTTGGTCATCTTGCAGCGCAGAAAATGGCGTTAACTTGTGAACGTTCTTTTCCATCCACTCTTTATATGGGTGGCGGCCTTTGAGGTCATTATCGATTTCGTTAGATTGCCATAACTTGCCGCGGCGAGTATCTATAACCAGCAACTCACCCGGCCCAACACGACCTTTTTCTGCAACTTCATCTGGTGCGTAGTTCCAGATCCCGACCTCAGATGCCAGCGTGATTAGGTTGTCTTTAGTAATCACATAACGCGCTGGGCGCAGGCCATTTCTATCAAGGTTACATGCGGCGTAACGACCATCTGAAAGTACGATGCCAGCAGGGCCATCCCACGGTTCCATGTGCTTGGAGTTGAAGTCGTAAAAGGCACGCAGATCTGGATCCATATCTGGGTGATTTTGCCAAGCGGGCGGAACAAGCATACGCATCGCTCGGAACACATCCATACCTCCGGCAAGGAACAGGTCGAGCATGTTATCTAAGCTTGAAGAGTCTGAGCCTGTCTCATTCACAAAGGGTGCTGCGGTTTGTAAATCTGGCAACAGTGGTGAAGAGAATTTATAGGCACGAGCCTTAGCCCATTGACGGTTTCCTTCAATGGTATTGATCTCACCATTGTGAGCCAAATAGCGGAACGGTTGAGCCAGTGGCCAGCGTGGTTGTGTGTTAGTTGAGAAACGCTGGTGGAACAGACATATTGCAGATTCCATACGTAAGTCTGCAAGATCGAGGTAAAATCGCGGAAGATCGGCCGGCATACACAGACCTTTGTAGACCATTACTTGTGTTGACAGGCTACAGATATAGAAATCTTTGTCTTCGGTGATCTGCTTTTCAATTCTGCGACGAGCAATGTATAGGCGTCGTTCGATGTCACGCTCACGCCAGCCTGCAGGTGCTGAGATAAACACTTGTTGAATGTTTGGAACCGAGTCTTTTGCGATTGGACCCAAAACGTCGGTGTTAGTCGGCACGGCACGCCAACCTGCGACGGTGAGTGTCTCTTGAGCGAGCTCTTTATTGACGATGTCTTGCGCGGATTGTGCTTTGATTGGGTCTTGGCTGAAGAAAATCATGCCGACAGCGTATTGCTTGCCGAGGTTGAAGTTATTCTCTTCTGCGATAATTCTGAGGTACGAGTCAGGCTTCTGTAGTAATAAGCCACAGCCATCTCCGGTTTTACCATCCGCAGCGATACCACCACGGTGTGTCATGCGATCTAGGGCTGAAATAGCAGTTCTTACCAACTTATGACTAGGTTGGCCTTCCATTTGCGCTATTAAACCAAATCCACAGTTGTCTTTTTCAAGACTAGGATCATATAGAGCCATTGCAATTCTCCCTTTTGCTTCTCTGTCATCCAGACAGTAAATGACTAACTATTCATGTACTTGTTGTTTTTTGTAAACTGATAGTTTGCTTTAGCCAGTTAAAACGTTATTGGTTGTGTTAACAAAACCGATTGATTTTATTTTCATCAGCTTTACAACGTATAGCTAATTGTGTTTAAGGTCAAGTTCATGGTTAATTATCATGCATAAACGCGATTCGCCACTTAATAATCTAAAATAGTCGATGGATATCAATGAGATATAAAAGGTGGATGTTAATGACATTTAACATATACAACAGGGTGTTTTTGAAAACGCCGAAGGTCAGATAGAAAAAAGGCTAGCATCGAGTGCTAGCCAAATATAAAAGTTAGGAAGGGTGTTGCTTTTCCTCTAGGCTAACGTCATTGACGCTAGCCCGAGAAATATTATGCGGAAAGCATGAGTGAATCAGCTTTCGCTTCTAAGTTTGAGTTACCCATTAAGAAGTCATCAATAGCAATTGCACATTCACGACCTTCATTAATACAACGTACCACTAGAGACTGACCTGTACGCATATCACCAGCAGCGAAAACGCCTTTCTGGTTAGTTGCGTAACCTTCAGAAGCGACGTTACCGCGCTCGTCCAGTTTAATGTCTAGCTGAGCTAGCACACCTGTTGGCTCTGGGTGTAAGAAACCCACCGCTAGGAATGCCATATCACAAGGGATAACACGTTCTGTGTTCGCCACTTCATCAAAGCTTGGGCGCTCACCAGGTTTCGCATCTTGCCAAACGATGTCAGCAATACGTAGACCCGTCACTTGACCTTGCTCGTTACCGATGAACTCTTTAGTCAAGATGTTCCAGTGACGCTCACAACCTTCTTCGTGAGAAGTTGTTGTTTTCATGATCATTGGGTATTGAGGCCAAGGCATATTTGCAGGGCGCTTCTCTGGTGGGATCGGCATGATCTCTACCTGAGTAATGCTTGCTGCTTTATGACGGTTTGATGTACCCACACAGTCAGAACCAGTATCACCACCACCGATAACCACAATGTGCTTATCTTGAGCGTGAATCTCTTCTGTTTTCAGGTCTAAGTCGTTGGCACGACGGTTGTTTTGGCCAAGGAATTCCATCGCAAAATGAACGCCCTTTAGCTCTCGACCTGGAATTGGTAGGTCACGAGGAACCGTAGAACCGCCTGTTAGCAAGACAACATCAAACTCTTGACGTAGTTGCTGAGCGTTAACATCAACGCCGATGTGTTGGTTTACTTTAAATTCAACGCCCGCTTCAGCCATTAGATTAATCTTACGATCAATCACGTCCATACCCAGTTTGAAATCTGGGATACCGAAACGCAGTAGGCCGCCAACTTTCTCGTCACGTTCAAATACCGTCACTGAGTGACCAGCACTGTTCAGTTGCTCAGCAGCGGCTAGGCCAGCAGGGCCTGAACCGATAACAGCTACTGTTTTACCTGTGCGAGAACGAGGTGTTTTAGGTTTTGCGTACCCTTCACGGTACGCAGTTTCTACAATTGTTTTCTCGATATTACAGATAGTGATTGGGTCTTGGTTGATACCTAGTACACAAGCACTCTCACAAGGAGAAGGGCACACTCGACCTGTAAATTCAGGGAAGTTATTGGTTGAGCTTAGGATGTTCCAAGCCTCTTCCCAGCTGTCACGGTAAACCGCGTCATTGAATTCTGGGATGATGTTACCAATCGGACAACCGCTGTGACAGAAAGGTACGCCACAGTCCATACAACGAGATGCTTGAGTATTGATCTTGTCACCAAACTCTTCGTTAAGTACGAACTCTTTGTTGTCTTCGATACGAACTGACGGGTCGAGCTTCTTTGGAAGCTCACGACCGTGTTCTAAAAATCCAGTAGGCTTACCCATTATACTGCCTCCACTTCTTCCGTTTGTGCTTGTTGTGCTTCAGCTTTACGCTTCTCAAGAACTGCTTTGTAGTCGCGTGGCATGACTTTAATCAGTGATGCAACACTTGCTTCAAAGTTGTCTAGGAAAGACTGAGCAACTTCACTTCCTGTGAATTCAACGTGCTTGGTTAGCATATTTAGTAGAAGATCTTTATCTTCTTGTTCAATTGGATCTAGGTCTACAAGTTCAGAGTTAAGCTTGGTTTCGAAGTCGCCCGCTTTATCCCAAACATAAGCGACACCGCCACTCATACCCGCAGCAAAGTTACGACCCGTTGAACCAAGGATAATAGCAACACCGCCAGTCATGTATTCACAACCGTGGTCACCAACGCCCTCAACAACAACCTTCGCACCTGAGTTACGAACACAGAAACGTTCGCCAGCCATACCGCGAATGAAAGACTCACCTGAGGTTGCACCGTAGAAACATACGTTACCAACCACGATGTTATCTTCAGCAACGATAGAAGATTTCGCATCTGGGTACAGTACCAAAGTACCGCCAGACAGACCTTTACCCCAGTAATCGTTCGCGTCGCCTTCTACTTCGAACTTAACGCCTTTCGCAAGGAACGCACCGAAAGATTGGCCAGCACTACCGTGGAACTTAACGTTCATTGGTTGTGGTAAACCTTGGTCTTTGTAAACCTTCGAGATTTCGTTCGACAGCATGGTACCCGCTGAGCGGTCCGTGTTGATGATAGGGAAGGTCGCATTTACAGCTTCACCTTTCTCAAGTGCAGGAATTGCCGCTTGAATCAACTTGCGGTCTAGAACGTCTTCTAGGTTGTGGTTTTGTTGTGTCTGGTTGTAGATACCATCTTCTTCACGAGCCTGCTCAATGTGCAGTACAGGTGTTAGATCTAGGTTCTTGTACTTCCAGTGGCCGATGTCGTCACGAACTTTAAGTTTGTGCGATTGACCTACCATCTCATCGATAGAGCGGAAGCCAAGTTCAGCCATAACTTCACGCAGACCTTCAGCCATGTATTGGAAGAAAGTCACTACGTCTTCTACGCGGCCGTCGAAACGCTCACGCAGAGTTTTGTTTTGTGTTGCGATACCAACAGGACAGGTATTCTTGTGACACTTACGCATCATGATACAGCCTTCAACAACCAATGCTGCTGTTGCTACGCCCCATTCTTCAGCACCAAGTAGTGTTGCAACTGCAAGGTCACGTGGTGTTTTCATCTGACCATCAGACTGAACAACGATACGGTTACGTAGGCCGTTTTTCAGTAGTGTTTGGTGAGTTTCCGCTAGACCCAGTTCCCAAGGCAGACCTGTGTGACGGATAGAAGACATCGGAGATGCACCCGTACCACCATCAAAACCTGCGATAAGTACTACGTCAGCTTTCGCTTTTGCTACACCCGATGCAATCGTACCTACGCCCGCTTCCGATACTAGCTTCACGTTTACACGGCCGTTACGGTTCGCGTTTTTCAGATCGTAGATTAGCTGAGCCAGATCTTCGATTGAGTAGATATCGTGGTGTGGTGGTGGGGAGATAAGACCTACGCCCGGAGTCGAGTGACGCGTTGCGCCGATCCAGTCATCAACCTTATCACCAGGTAGTTGACCACCCTCACCAGGTTTCGCACCTTGAGCCATCTTGATTTGCAGCTCATCAGCGTTAGATAGGTAGTAAGAAGTTACACCAAAGCGACCAGAAGCCACCTGTTTGATAGCTGAACGTTCCCAGTCACCGTTTTCTTTACGTTCGAAACGTGCTGGATCTTCACCACCTTCACCTGAGTTTGATTTCGCGCCAATGCGGTTCATTGCAACAGCCAGTGTTGAGTGAGCCTCATGCGAGATTGAACCAAAGCTCATTGCGCCAGTAGCGAAACGTTTAAGGATGTTCTCTATTGGTTCTACTTCCGCAAGAGGAATAGAGCCAGCAGGGTTCTTGATGAAATCAAGTTGACTACGTAGCGTTGCTGCGTTGTCGCCTTGGTCATCGACGGCTTTTGCGTACTTCTTGAACTGACCGTAATCTTTGTTACGCGTCGATTCTTGAAGTAGAGAAATCGTTTCTGGGTTGAATAGGTGTTTCTCACCACGTTGTTTCCACTGGTAAACACCACCAACATCAAGGATTTGAGCTGGGATTTCACGAGCTGGGTAACCAACACGGTGACGAACAAGCACTTCACGTGCGATATCGTCGATCGTTAGACCTTGGATACGAGAAACAGTACCAGTGAAGTATTTTTCAACCACTGATTTGCTTACACCAAGTGCTTCAAAGATTTGTGCACCGTGGTAAGACTGCAGCGTAGAGATCCCCATCTTAGAGAAGATCTTCAGTAGACCGCCGTTAACACCTTTGCGGTAGTTATCGAATAACTCACGTGGGTGTACGTTTGGATCTAGCTTCTTCGTACGTTGTAGTTCAACAATCGTTTCAATAACTAGGTATGGGTTAACTGCGTTCGCACCGTAACCGATAAGCGTTGCAAAGTGGTGTGTCTCACGAGCGTCGCCGGTTTCAACAACGATGTCACACTTAGCACGTAGGCCTTTACGGATTAGGTGGTGGTGAACCGCGCCAACAGCCAGCATTGCTGGAATAGCAGCGTGGTTAGAGTTAACCGCACGGTCTGTCAGTAGGATGATAGAGTAGCCATCAATCACTGCGTCTTCTGCGTATTGGCAGATACGCTTAAGTGCGCGCTCTAACTTACCTTGGTCTCCGTTTGCTTGGAATACGATATCTAGCGTCTTCGATTGAAGGTGCTCGTTATCGATTGCACGAAGTTTCTCTAACTCTGAGTTAGAAAGAACAGGAGACTCAAGTTCCACTTTTTGACAGTGTTCAGGTGTTTCAGCAAGTAGGTTCTGATCTTTACCTAGGTAAGTGTTCAGAGACATAACCATACGCTCACGAATCGGGTCGATCGGCGGGTTCGTTACTTGTGCAAACAACTGCTTAAAGTAGTTTGAAAGGTGCTGCGATTGATGAGACAGAATCGCTAGCGGCCAGTCAGCACCCATTGCAGAAAGTGGCTCGTAACCTGTTTTTGCAAGAGGGAGAATGATTTCGTTTACTTCTTCAGAGCTCACACCAAACGATTGCTGTTTGTGTAGCAGTTTCTCTGGAGAAGGTTGGTTAAATTCGTTGCTCGCATCCGGTAGCTTTTTCAAGCTCAGAAGATTCTCTTCAACCCATTTTTCGTAGGGTTGCGATTTAGCGATACCGTCTTTCACTTCTTCATCAGAAATGATGCGGCCTTGCTCAAGGTCAGCAACGAAGATACGACCAGGCTGTAGACGACCACGGTATTCAACGTTTTCTGGTGCGATTTCTACTACGCCAGATTCAGACGCCATTACTAGGAAGTCGTCTTTAGTTACTGTGTAGCGAGAAGGGCGCAGACCATTACGGTCAAGCGTTGCACCTACTTGAACACCATCAGTGAAGCAGACAGATGCTGGACCATCCCATGGTTCCATTACGTTCGCGTGGTACTGGTAGAACGCACGACGAGTTGGATCCATGTTTTTGTTTTCTTGCCATGCTTCAGGGATCATCATCATCAATGCGTGTGGCAGAGTACGACCAGACAGAACCAGAAGCTCAAGTGCCATATCGAAGTTTGATGAATCCGAACTACCTTCTTGACAGATAGGCAGTAGCATGTCGATTTCAGCTTGTGTGAACAGATCCGATTCAAGGATCGCTTCACGCGCTTTCATCCAGTTAAGGTTGCCGCGAACCGTATTGATTTCGCCATTATGCGCAATGTAACGGAAAGGCTGAGCTAGGCGCCAACGTGGGAATGTATTGGTAGAGAAGCGAGAGTGTACCAGTGCTAGAGCTGTCACCATGGTTGGGTTTTGCAGATCTAGGAAGTACTGAGGAACTTGTTCTGTTGTTAGCTGACCTTTGTACACCAATGTCTTGTAAGACATAGAGTTGATGTAGAAGTCATCACCAATATTTGACACGCTTTCTAGGCATACACGAACCGTGTAGTTACGTAGAACATACAGTTTGCGTTCAAGCTCTTCAGGTGTAGTACCAGGGCCGCCAGAGATAAATACGTGTTCAAATTGAGGTTCAGTGCTTAGTGGGTCAGCACCAATCATTGAATTGTCAGTTGGAAGTTCACGGTAACCGATAACTTCTAACTCTAGGCGCTGTGCATTGCGTTCTAGAATGTCACGACACTGTGCACGTTTGTGTTCATCTTTAGGGAAAAGTACAACACCAACACCATATTTTTCAAAAGATGGCAGCTTAATTCCAAGCTTTACGGCTTCTTCTAGTAAGAATTCGTGCGGCTTCTGTAGCAGGATACCTGCACCATCACCAGAACACGGATCGCAGCCTTGGCCGCCGCGGTGTTCCATACGTGCAAGCATATCGAGTGCTTGAGTTACTACATCATGAGATTTGCGATTCTTTAGATGCGCAACAAAACCGATACCACAAGCGTCATGCTCCAATTCAGGAGTATACAGACCCTGTGAGTTCTGCTCTTGATCTACCATAGATACATCCTTCCAGTTAAATCTAGGCGCAACTTATTTGTATAAAGTCAGCCTTGTCCTTTTATATTTATGGGTCTAAACCTGCCTATGCTGGCGGTTTGAATCCTTTCCGTATCTCGCAGGAAAAGTATTGCGAGAAAAACAATCCTTAGTGATACCTGTTTATTTTTAACCACAAACTAGTGGTTTATATAGGTGGGAGTTAGATATCACCGACTTATTAGCAAGTTTTCGTTGTAAGTAAATACTCAAAAATAGCCAATATGTGTAAGTATCCTACAATTTTGTCTAGGCGAATTGCAATGAAAGTTGACCCATGTAGACCATTTTTTTCGTTTTATTTTGAATTTAATGCCTAGCAAATGTGCAACATTAGGCAAATAGAGCCGATTTTTTGCATGTTTATTGATATTTGTTAGGTTGCTCGCAAAAAGCCTTGAGTAAACTAATTGGTCGAATTTTGCAGGGATGTAATTTTTTTTCAAAAAAAGACTGATATTCATTCTTATTTACTTGAGTGCTTTGAAAATATGCAATTACACGAGTTGGTCAATACTATCGGCCAAGACCTTCAACGCCGCTATGGCGAGAAGGTTCACAAGCTGACGCTTCATGGTGGTTTCAGCTGCCCAAACCGAGACGGGACAATTGGCCGTGGAGGTTGCACGTTTTGTAACGTGGCTTCCTTTGCTGATGAGCAAACTCAAATTCAAAGTATTGCGGACCAGCTAAAAGATCGTGCGGGTGAGATTGCTCGTGCCAAGAAGTATCTGGCTTACTTTCAGGCGTACACCAGCACTTATGCTGAGGTGCAAGTGCTCAAGAATATGTATGAAGAGGCGCTAAAAGCACCCGGTGCAGAGATCGTTGGTCTTTGTGTTGGCACGCGACCAGACTGTGTGCCTGATGCGGTGTTGGATCTGTTAGCGGGCTACGTTAAACAAGGCTATGAGATTTGGCTCGAGCTTGGCCTGCAAACCGCCAATGATAAAACCCTCAAGCGAATTAACCGCGGCCACGATTTTGCGGTGTATGAAACGATCACCCAACGCGCACGCGCTTTAGGTATCAAGGTGTGTACTCATCTGATTGTTGGCCTACCAAAAGAAACTAAAGCGGATAACCTTGAAACCTTAGACAAGGTATTAGCCGTTGGCACTGATGGCATTAAGCTTCATGGCCTTCATATAGTAGAGGGCAGTACCATGGCTAAGGCGTGGAAGGCTGGAAAGCTAGAGGCACCAAGCCTTGAAGAGTACATTGATATCGCGAGTGAGATCATTCAACGCACGCCTGCGGACGTGGTTTATCACCGTGTTTCTTCAGCGGCGAGACGCCCAACCTTACTTTCTCCTTTATGGTGTGAGAACCGCTGGTTAGCGATGATTGAAATAGGTCGTTCGTTGGATAAAACCGGTGCTCAAGGCATCAAAATGGGCTCTGCATTCGAGTACACGTTGCCTGTTTTAAACGCGGCCAATTAATAGAAATGGGTGACTGTAGGTAACAGCAGATAAAACCAACAAATAGTGGTAACATTTCCCTCACAGATTTTATGGTATAGATTGAGAGTAAATGGAACTGGTAATGACTTGGTTGTGGGACAGGGCGTATGGCTACGGTATTTATATCGTTGTTGTATTGCTGATTGCTCTCATTTGCTGGCATCTCTATTCTCGTTATCAGTCGCATATCGAAACGCTTCTACTTGCTACTCCGTCGCCACTCTACTTTGTTGATGTTCGAAGTGGCGAAATACTCTATGCCAATCGCCAAGCCATGCAGTTGCTTGGTATCCGCCAAATCGGTGTTAATTTTCGCTTTCCTACTGTGGAAAGTGAGAACAGCTTTCGTCACTACTTAACCAACCACATCAACTCTCGAGCCTTCGAGCAGGTCTCCCTGTGGGCGCTTTCTGAATTTGAGTCGTTCAAGATCAACCTAGTCGGTCGTAAGATCCATTTTAGAAATAAGCAGGCTTGGATGATTCACGCCTCACCTTATAAAAACACTAACGAAGAACTGTCCCAAGAAGTTCGAGAACTGAATGTTGCTCGTACCGCTTTGGATTCTTTGTCTGAGCTGATCTACGTGAAAGATCAGAAAGGTCAGTTAGTGACGAGTAATCGCTCGTTTAAAAAGTTTTGGCATGGTCGTGCTGAAGAGGGCACCCTGAGTGTTTCTGGTGGAGTATTAAAAGGTCGTGTAAGTGAACGCTCTTGGACTACAGATCAAGATGGAAAAAGCTGCTTGCTTGAAACCTACCAAAGTGTCTTGCTCTCACAAGACGGATCAACCATCGGCACGCTCTCTATTAGCCATGATGTGACCGATTGGCATGACATGCAGCAGAAGCTGCGTGGCGAAATGGAGAAGCGAAAAGATACCGAAGTGGCACTTGCGCAGCGTGACACCATCTTGCAAAACATCCTGGAGGCCAGCCCAGACTCGATTGGTATCTTTAATGAAAACATGGTGTATCAAGCGTGTAATAAACCATTTGTGGCTGCGCTGGGTATCTCTGAAGTCAGTGACTTGATCGGTAAGCGTTTACAAGATGTGGTGCCACATAGCATCTATACGCGAATATCAGAAACCGATCATCAAGTGCTTCATCAAAGTAAATCGCTGCGTTATATCGACAAAGTGGTCTCAAGTGATGGAGCATTTACTTGGTATGATGTAGTCAAATCACCGTTTAGAGATCCAGCATCGAGCACTAATGGTGTGTTGATCATGGCGCGTGATATTACAGAGCGTTATCTAGCAGAACAAAAGCTTGAAGAAGCCAACCTTGAACTTGAACGCCTCAGCTTTATGGATAGCCTGACTAAAGTTTCTAACCGACGTCGTTTCGATGAACAGCTCTCTACACTGTGGCATTATCATGTGCGTGATAAGCTGCCACTGACGATCATGCTATGTGATATCGACTTCTTTAAAGGCTACAACGACTTTTACGGACACCAACAAGGCGATGATGCTTTGGTTCAGGTTTCTCAGGCATTTAAGCAGGTGTTGAATCGTTCATCTGATTGTGTGGCTCGTTATGGTGGTGAAGAGTTCGGCTTTATTCTGCCAAATACAACGACCGAAGGTGCTCAGCTGGTGGCGCAGCGTATTCATGACGAAGTCCTAAAATTGGAACTTGCGCATGAGAAGTCGACAGTCTCTGAATTCATCACGGTGAGTATTGGTATTATCTCTTACATTCCTACACCTGATGATGAAATGGAATCGGCTGTTGCCTTGGCTGATAGTGCGTTGTATCAAGCGAAATCAGACGGTCGCAACCGTTCAATGGTGCATCCATACTCAATTCGCTAACGCTATAAAACTGGCAATTTGATTATCCCCGTCTATTTTTGCTTAGTTAGTATTTGTATTGGTTAATTAACCTTCGAAATTACCGCTGAACACTTGCTGCGTGTGATGTAGCTAGCTTACCTCCCATCTTCAAACAGGGTAGAATGTTGCTAGTCTTATCGCATGGAGCGCTAAATGAAACCCATGAAAAATCTTGCCCAGTATTACGTGGATCTACTCGTAAAACTGGGGATTGTCCGCTTTTCTATCTTACTCGCCCTAGCGCTTGTTGCCCTCGCTGTTGTTGTGCAAGTCGGTATCACCCTCGCACTCAAAGGCAATGTTGATGACATCGACATTGTCCGTTCAGTTTTCTTCGGTTTAGTGATCACGCCTTGGGCGGTTTATTTTCTGTCAGTCGTCGTGGACCAGTTGGAAGAGTCTCGTCAAAGATTAGCGAAGTTGGTCTCTAAGCTTGGTGACATGCGTGAGCGAGACCAAGAGCTGAATAATAAGTTACAGCTCAATATCGAGAAGTTGAATCAAGAAATCGAAGAGCGTGAAAAAGCCGAAGAAGCGCGTGCTGAAGCGATGCACGATCTTGAAAATGAAGTCTTTCAACGTGAGCGAACTCAGCTTGAGCTAGCAGAGCGTACTGCATTGTTACGTTCGTTTATCGATGCTTCTCCTGACCTTATTTACTACCGTAATGAAGAGGGTGTTTTCTCTGGTTGTAACCGTGCGGTTGAAGAGCTCACTGGCAAGACAGAAAAAGAGCTAGTCGGTTTGACGCCTTGGGATGTCTACAGCAAAGAGGTCGCTCAACAAGTTGTAGAAACCGATAAGAAGGTGTTTGCCGACAACCAAGCGCTCACTTATGACCAATGGCTTGAATACCCAGATGGCCGTAAGAGCTACTTCGAACTGCGTAAAGTGCCTTTCTATAGCAAAGATGGCCGCCATTTAGGCTTAGTGGGTTTTGGTCGTGATATTACCGAGCGTAAAGAGCATCAAGAGTCGCTAGAGAAAGCCAGTCGCGATAAGACCACCTTTATCTCAACCATCAGCCATGAGCTAAGAACGCCGCTTAACGGCATCATCGGTTTGAGCCGCATGTTGCTCGATAGTCAATTGACCACCGAACAGCGTAAGCAGATGCAAACCATCAAGGTGAGCGCGGTGACACTGGGTAATATCTTCAACGATATTATCGATATGGATAAGTTCGACCGCCGTAAGCTTGAACTCTTCCCTACGCCTATTAACTTTGAAGATTTCGTTGTCGAGATCGAAAGTATTTCTGCGTTGATGGCTGAGCAGAAAGGGTTAAGGTTCGATCTAGAAAGATTGTCTGATCTTCCAGCTGCTGTTGAGGTGGATGGTACTCGTCTTAGACAGGTACTGTGGAACCTTGTTAGTAACGCGATGAAGTTCACCAAAGATGGTGGAGTGGTGATGACAGTCAGCGCCGACATTGATGGTGACTTTGCCAACATTACAATGGAAGTGGAAGATACTGGTATTGGTATTCCTGAAAGTGAAATCGAGAAGATTTTCGCGATGTACTATCAGGTGAAATCGGGCACGGACAACTTGCACGCTGTCGGCACGGGTATTGGTCTTGCTGTCTCTCAACAGCTAATCAATATGATGGATGGCCACATTGAAGTCACCAGTGAAGAGGGCTTTGGCAGTACCTTTACGGTTTCGATTCGAGTTCCTGTGAATCACGATACTCAGGCTCTGATCAAAACGCCAAGAAAACAGTCGAATCTTAAGATCTTTATGGTCGAAGACATTGAACTCAATATCACAGTGGCTCGCTCTCTACTTGAAAGCCTTGGCCATGAAGTGACCGTCGTGATGACGGGTAAAGAGGCGCAAATTGCTTTCAACCCTGAAGACTATGATTTGGTGTTGTTGGATATCCAACTGCCAGACATGACGGGTTTCGACATTGCTCAATACTACCGCGAGAAATACAGTCAGCTACCACCTTTGGTGGCATTAACTGCGAACGTCTTAAACAACAAGCAAGAGTACTTCCAGAAAGGCATGGACGAAGCGATCAGCAAACCTTTGTCGGTTCGAGCTATCCAAGATGTGATCAGTGAACTTATCGAAGATGCACCAGAGGTAATTGAGAAGGTAGCAGGCACGGATAAGGTTGAGAGCATTGATAAAGTCGACGCGAGTAAGCCTGTTCTTTCAGCAATTGATACCACTTTGCTTGATATTGATATGCTAGAGTCTTATGTTGATATTGTTGGACCTAAACCGGTTTTGGATAGCATCGCGATGTTCGAAGATATGATGCCGGAGTATATGGAAATATTGAACTCCAACATGGTCGCGAAAGATAAAGCCAGTATCGTTTCTGAGGCACATAAGATTAAAGGTGCAGCAGGTTCTATTGGCCTGAAACGCATCCAACAAGTTGCCCAGAAAGCTCAATCTCCAGATATGCCTGCGTGGTGGGAGAACATTTCAGATTGGGTTGATGAGATAAATAACGAATACCAGAATGACATTGAAGTCTTAAAGAGTTGGTTAAACCAAAGGTAGAAGAATAATGAAAAAATTAGCATTCGCCGCATGTGTAGTGGCATTAGCGGGTTGTTCTACGCCACAAGTAGAATGGCAGCAAGATAATCAAGTCGAAGTATCTGCAGCAACAGTTACCATGAAAAGCAACCTTTGGCACAACAAGATGCCAACGATTGGCGAGACTCAAGATAAGACCCTGCATGGTTCTATCTACCTAGAGTCAGATTCACAACTGCCAGCAACGCTTGCGGTTGAGAGTGTTACGGTTAAACAGGGTGCAGACACCTTGTTGGTAACGGCTGACGATCTTGATTTAAGAACACACAGTGAAACTCAATGGGAAGTCGCGTTTGTATGGCAGCTAGAGATCGACAGCGACAAGCCTGTTGATGTAGCGGTTGAACTTAAAGATGGCGAAACCGTGAAGTGGTTAGTAGAGAAAGACGTTAAGGTGGATACGGTTTACTAAAACCTTATCCAATTAAGAACAATAAAAAAGGGAGAATGCGTTGGCATTCTCCCTTTTTAACAACTATTGATGACGCTTCTAATGTTCAAAGTACTTACTGGTGAGTAGTGCTAAATGGTCAGAAGCGCGAATCGAATTAGTCTTCTAGGTCACCACAAAAGCGGTAGCCTTCACCGTGAATCGTTGCAATGATTTCTGGCGTACCAGAAACAGATTCAAAGTGCTTACGAATACGACGGATTGTTACGTCTACAGTACGATCGTGTGGTTTAAGCTCACGGCCTGTCATCTTCTTAAGAAGGTCTGCACGTGTTTGGATCTTACCTGGGTTCTCACAGAAGTGAAGTAGAGCACGGAACTCTGAACGAGGTAGCTTGTAGCCTTCGCCATCTGGGCTAACCAGAGAACGACTGTTGATATCTAGTACCCAACCGTTGAACTCGTACTTCTCAACGCTACGCTTCTCTTCTTGAACAGAGCTTGTGCTCATTGAACGGTTCAGAAGGTTGCGTGCACGGATAGTCAGTTCACGAGGGTTGAAAGGCTTAGTGATGTAGTCATCAGCGCCGATCTCTAGGCCAAGGATCTTATCAACTTCATTATCACGACCAGTTAAGAACATAAGCGCTACGTTTGCTTGCTCACGTAGTTCACGCGCAAGTAGTAGGCCATTCTTACCTGGAAGGTTGATGTCCATAATTACAAGGTTAACTTGGTTGTCAGATAGCACTTGGTGCATCTCTTCACCGTCGCTAGCCTCAAAAACAGCATATCCCTCTGCTTCAAAAATACTCTTTAGAGTGTTACGAGTTACTTGCTCATCTTCAACGATAAGAATCTGCGGGGTTTGCATTTGGCGGTACCTAAATTTGTGACGAAACTGTGCTAATAGAATAAATTCTAGGCAAAAACATAACATACAGGTAATGTATTTTTGATGATAACTTAAAGTTTTCAAAAAAACACTTACTTCCAGCTATCTGCCTTCCTTGAAGTATTGCCCAATAACGTAGATCCAGTACGCCTTTCAATCATTCTTTTAGTGATTGGAGTGGATTCTATAATGTTAACAGCATGCTAACAACGCGAGAATGTTAATTCCATTCACTTTGTTGATTTACATCAATTGCCGTATCGCAACAAACTTTAATAGTATGGCTACAACTTAACCAATGTTATGGTGACTATTTAGCACCAAAACAAGAATGATTATTCGAGATGCTTCGCACATCTTGCCTGCTAAAGACCGGATTATGAACCAAGGAAGCTGAAAGCTGTCTTAAGAGTCTAGTAGATAAATATGCTCAATCAACTTTTATTGAGTAATAAATTGAGCATAGAACAATGAAAACAAAGGATTAATTTTAATAACATATAAAAGCATAGAGGCTAGCCTGACATAACCGGTAACGCCTTACTCACGGAGGATATATGCACGATATAACACCCGACTTGTGTGATGAGTTTGAAAGCAAAGTCACATTACTTAACCTACCATTACAGAACTTCGGTCAACGTGGTGCGTTCTTTGGAAAAATTGTAACAGTTCGTTGTTATCACGATAATTCCAAGGTTCGCGAGGTTTTAGAGACTGATGGCATTGGTAAAGTGCTTGTTGTCGATGGAAATGGCTCATGCCAAAAGGCGCTGCTTGGCGATCAACTCGCTATTCTCGCGATAGAAAACGGTTGGGAAGGCGTGATTGTAAACGGTGCGGTGCGTGATGTAGGCATGATGTCGCAAATGGACCTTGGCGTTCAAGCGTTAGGTGCATCGCCATTCAAAACAGAGAAACGCGGTGTCGGCCAAGTGAATGTGACGCTCTCTATACATAATCAACTGATTCAGCCTGGTGACTATATTTATGCCGATTGGAATGGTGTGTTAGTTTCATCTGAGTTGTTAATTGAATCGTAACTGACTCAAATTTAATGCCGTTGATAGATTAGAACCGGGAATGGTTTGTGATGTACTGAAAGTTTGGGTCTCAATCCGCACTAATCAGTTAATAAAGAACAAGCTAAAGAGACTAAAAGCGAAACCCTAGTCCCACTTCAACACCTTGCTGCCACTCTTCATAATCAAGGGTGGCATGCAAATCTAGGTTATCTGTTAGTTGCACTCGGCTGGAAACCTCTGCGGCTACCGATTTCTCATTGTCTTCGGTCTCGTCTTTATAGGTGTGCAGAGAACTGTTGAAAGAGACTCTTTCTGATAACTGATAACTGATACCACTCAAGAATCCACTCTCCTGTTTTAGTGCCGCACTATTGATACGTGTACCGACGTAAAGATCCACATCTGAAAACAAGCTATAAGAGTAGCCACTGTCTATCTTCCAAGTATCGAAGCTTTCACTCGATGCGTTTTGTGTGGAGATAAAGAATTTATGAGAAGAACTATCGATTTGGCTGGGTAGTAGAGGCAAGCTATTCGCTGAACAAACAACAGGCATAGCAAAAGCCAAAAGAATAAGTAATCTCTTCATTTCCCACTCCTGATGTCATTATTGTTGTTCTTCGAACGTTATCGTACAATTAAAGCACAGAACTTGTACGTTCGCCGCACAATCGATATAGCATTTTGTTATGACCATATATGCAATTGATCACTCCTGCCTATTCAATGAGTAAATCCAGTATCTTAAGTGAAGGTTTATACAGGGTGTTTTATCCCTTAAATGACGGTTTGCTCTGAAAAACGGTGCGAATGTAAAAAAAACGCAACTTTTCATTGACGTCCAGTGGTAAAAATTGATACACGTAGAGTAAAGCACAAGCAGAGAATTTGATATGCAGCACGTAAGCCACCTAGTAATGACCACCACCATTATTATTACCGACATTAACATTGTTGGGGCAGGCTGCTAAGTAACGGATTTTAAAAAAAAGGCCTGTATCCAACAAGATACAGGCCTTTTTTTGTACCATTTTTATGACTTATGGAGAAAGGGATGCGCGTTTTAAAGTTTGGAGGTTCATCATTAGCTGATGCAGATCGTTTTTTACGAGCGGCTGATATCATCGCTAATAATGCCCAGCAAGAAGAGCTAGCCGTTGTACTATCGGCTCCAGGAAAAACAACCAATAAGTTGGTCGCTGTAATTGAAGCTGCACTTAAAAATGGTGAAGCAGACGCACAGATTACAGAGATCGAATCCTCATTCGCTGCACTGTTTGCAGATATTCAAGCCGTTGTTCCTTCTATTGATGGTTCTGCGTTCCAAGAGCAGGTTGATACTTCTCTTGCTCAGCTAAAACAGTTCGTAAACGGCATTAACCTGCTGGGCATGTGCCCGAACCATGTTAATGCTCGCATCATCAGTAAAGGTGAGCGAATCTCAATCCAGTTGATGAAAGCGGTACTTGAAGCGAAAGGCCAACCAGCAAGCCTGATTGACCCAGTTCAATACCTATACGCTAAAGGTGATCACCTTGAAGCTATGGTCGATGTGGATGTTTCAACTCAGAACTTCCGTCAATCGCCACTTCCTAAAGGTCACGTAAATATCATGCCGGGCTTTACAGCTGGTAACGATAAAGGTGAGCTAGTTACACTTGGCCGTAACGGCTCTGATTATTCAGCTGCAGTGCTAGCAGCGTGTCTACGTGCTGATTGCTGTGAGATCTGGACAGATGTAGACGGCGTTTACAACTGTGACCCGCGTTTAGTGGATGATGCTCGTCTTCTTAAATCGCTAAGCTATCAAGAAGCGATGGAGCTTTCTTACTTCGGCGCTTCGGTTCTACATCCGAAGACTATCGCTCCTATCGCGCAATTCCATATTCCTTGTCTAATCAAAAACAGCTTCAACCCACAGGGTGCGGGTACTTTGATTGGCCAAGACACTGGCGAAGATAACCTAGCAATTAAAGGTATTACGACGCTAAGCGACCTAACGATGGTTAACGTATCAGGCCCAGGTATGAAGGGCATGGTAGGTATGGCGAGTCGTGTATTCGGCGCGATGTCTTCTGCTGGAGTTTCTATTGTCCTTATTACTCAATCTTCTTCTGAGTACAGCATCAGCTTCTGTATTGAATCTGCTGACAAAGTGAAAGCGAAACAAGTGTTGTCAGACGCGTTTGAACTTGAACTTAAAGATGGCCTGTTAGAGCCGGTTGAGTTCATGGATGACGTTGCGATTGTAACGCTGGTGGGTGACGGTATGCGCACTTCACGTGGCGTGGCGTCTCAATTCTTCTCTTCTTTAGCAGAAGTGAACGTCAACATTGTTGCTATCGCTCAAGGTTCTTCAGAGCGCGCTATTTCAGCGGTTATCCCTGAAGACAAAATCTCTGAAGCGATCAAAGCGTGTCACGAGAACCTATTTAACTCTAAGCACTTCCTTGATGTATTCGTTGTTGGTGTTGGTGGTGTTGGTGGTGAGCTTGTTGACCAGATCCAACGTCAGCAAGGCAAACTGGCTGAAAAAGGCATCGTGATTCGCGTATGTGGTTTAGCAAACAGCAAAGGTTTGTTGCTAGACAGCGATGGTCTACCGCTAGAGCAGTGGCGTGATCGCATGTCGAGCGCGACAGAGGAGTTTAGCTTAGCGCGCTTAAATGCACTTGTTCAACGTAACCACATTATCAATCCAGTATTGGTTGATTGTACGTCTAGCGAAGGAATTGCGGCGCAATACGCTGATTTCCTAGCGGCTGGTTTCCACGTGGTAACACCAAATAAGAAAGCAAATACAGCGAGCATGGCTTACTACCATCAGCTTCGTGAAGTTGCACGTAATTCACGTCGTAAGTTGATGTACGAGACAACAGTAGGTGCTGGCCTACCGGTCATCGAAAACCTACAGAACCTAATCTCTGCAGGTGATGAACTGGAGAAATTCAACGGCATTCTTTCTGGTTCACTGTCTTACATCTTCGGTAAGCTTGATGAAGGTATGACACTCAGTCAAGCAACCAACATTGCAAAAGATAACGGCTTTACTGAACCGGATCCTCGTGATGATCTGTCTGGTATGGACGTTGCGCGTAAGCTGCTTATTCTTGCTCGTGAAGCGGGCATGGCACTTGAGCTTGAAGATGTTGAAGTTGACCAAGCATTGCCACCGGGTTTTGATGATTCAGGCACGGTTGAAGAGTTTATGGCTCGCTTGCCAGAAGCGGATGCTTACTTCCAAGAACAGTCAGCGATCGCAGCAGAAGAAGGCAAAGTACTTCGTTATGTTGGTGAAATAGCCGATGGTAAGTGTAAAGTTCGTATCGCAGCTGTTGATGGCGACGACCCAATGTTCAAGATTAAAGATGGCGAGAACGCATTAGCATTCTATAGCCGTTACTACCAACCGATCCCTCTAGTATTGCGTGGTTACGGTGCTGGTACTGAAGTTACAGCAGCAGGCGTATTCTCTGATGTGATGCGTACTCTTGGTTGGAAATTAGGAGTTTAGGAATGAGTTCAAGTGATATGGATGTTGTTGTTTATGCACCTGCATCAATCGGCAATGTCAGTGTAGGGTTTGATGTGCTGGGGGCCGCTGTGTCTCCAGTGGATGGCACGCTGCTCGGTGACCGAGTTATGGTTAAAGCAGGTGATGAATCATTCTCACTAAAAACAGCAGGCAGTTTTGTTTCTAAGCTGCCAACTGAAACCAAAGAAAACATCGTTTACGACTGCTGGGTTGTGTTCTCTCGAGAGCTCGATAAAAAAGGCGTTGCGCTAAAGCCTTTGGAAATGACACTAGAAAAGAACATGCCTATTGGTTCTGGTTTAGGTTCAAGTGCCTGTTCAATTGTCGCGGCACTGGATGCTTTAAACCGTTTTCATGGTCAGCCACTGAATGAAACTGAACTGCTTGCTCTGATGGGCGAAATGGAAGGTAAAATTTCAGGCGGTATCCACTACGATAACGTTGCACCCTGTTACCTTGGTGGTGTGCAATTAATGCTGGAAGAGCTAGGTATCATTAGTCAAGAAGTACCGTGTTTTGATGACTGGTACTGGGTAATGGCGTATCCGGGCATTAAGGTTTCAACGGCAGAAGCTCGCGAGATTCTACCTTCTCAATATCGTCGCCAGGATGTGATTGCTCATGGTCGCCATTTAGCGGGCTTTATCCACGCGTGTCATTCAGGTCAACCTGAACTGGCTGCGAAGATGATCAAAGACGTGATCGCTGAACCATATCGTGAGAAACTGCTTCCAGGGTTTGCTGATGCTCGTAAATATGCGCTGTCGGCTGGGGCACTGGCTACTGGTATTTCTGGTAGCGGTCCAACTCTATTTAGCATTTGCAAAGAACAAGATGTCGCCGAGCGTGTTGCACGCTGGTTAGAACAAAATTACGTACAAAATGAAGAAGGATTCGTTCACGTTTGTCGCCTAGATAAGCAGGGTTCGATCGTTACAGGAAGTGAGTTATGAAACTGTACAACATCAAAGAAAATGATGAACAAGTCTCTTTTGGCCAAGCCGTTCGTCAAGGCTTAGGCCGTAATCAAGGTCTATTTTTCCCATCTGAACTGCCAAAGTTTGATGATATCGATGCGCTGCTAGCAGAGGATTTTGTCCCTCGTAGCTCAAAGATTCTGTCAGCATTGATTGGTGATGAACTACCAAAAGAGCAGATCGACCAAATGGTGGATGCAGCGTTCCAATTCCCTGCACCAATCAACCAAGTAAAAGATGGCGTTTACGCGCTTGAGCTTTTCCACGGTCCAACACTGGCATTTAAAGATTTCGGCGGCCGCTTTATGGCTCAATCTTTAGCAGCTGTTTCTGATGGTGGTCAAATCACTATCTTAACGGCAACATCAGGTGATACTGGTGCGGCGGTTGCGCATGCTTTCTACGGCATGGAAGACATTAATGTTGTGATTCTTTACCCGAAAGGCAAGATCAGCCCACTGCAAGAGAAGCTGTTCTGTACGCTTGGTAAGAACATCCACACTGTGGCGATTGATGGCGACTTTGATGCGTGTCAGGCGCTAGTTAAAGACTCATTTGATGATGCTGAACTGCGTAAAGAGATCGGTCTTAACTCGGCAAACTCGATCAACATCAGCCGTTTAATGGCTCAGATCTGTTACTACTTTGAGGCGGCTTCTCAGCTGACTAAAGAGCAACGTGAAAACCTTGTTATCTCTGTACCAAGTGGTAACTTTGGTAACCTAACAGCTGGTCTATTGGCTAAAGCGCTAGGTCTACCTGTTAAGCGTTTCATCGCAGCAACCAATGAAAATGACACGGTTCCTCGTTACCTAGAAACAGGCCAATGGGATCCAAAACCGACTGTTGCGACAACATCGAACGCGATGGACGTAAGCCAACCAAACAACTGGCCTCGTATCGAAGAACTTTGCCAACTGAAAGGTTGGGGCTTAGATACACTAGGCAAAGGTAAAGTATCTGACGAGCAGAGCGCTGAGTCAGTTCGCGACCTAAAAGCACAAGGTTACCTATGTGAACCACATGGTGCGATTGCTTACCGTCTACTGGAAGAGCAACTGCAAGAGAACGAAACTGGCTTGTTCCTGTGTACAGCACACCCAGCGAAATTCAAAGAAGTGGTTGATGACATCCTAGGTTCTGATATCGAACTGCCTGGCCCGCTAGCAAAACACGCGGCGATGGAGCTGTTGTCTGAAGATCTTGATAACGATTTTGAAGCGCTAAAAGCTGTGCTTCGTCGAGTTCAACCGTAACGTCCATTTGTTTTTCGAACAAATAAAAACGGCGCTCAATGAGCGCCGTTTTTGTATTCTAATTTAAGCTCTAAAAATTATAGAGACTCAGTGAACGTACGTGCGATAACGTCACGTTGCTGTTCAGTTGTTAGAGAGTTGAAACGTACAGCGTAACCCGATACACGGATAGTTAGCTGTGGGTAGTTCTCTGGGTGAGCAACTGCATCTTCTAGCGTTTCACGCTTAAGAACGTTAACGTTTAGGTGTTGGCCACCTTCGATGCGTGGTGCTGTTTCGATTGCAACTTCACGGCTTTCGTACTCGCCTAGGTCTGCAGCTGAGATAACTTGGTCAGCTTCGAAACCTGCAGTAGCAACAACACAACGAGCTTCATTCTTCTCGCTATCTAGTAGCCAGATTGAGTTTAGTAGGTCATCGTTTGCTGCTTTAGTAATTTGAATACCTTGGATCATAACTATCTCCTAGTCCACTGAATGTGGTTTGATTATGGTGTTAACTTTCGATTTTTATTGAGCTGGGTAATATATACCTAATATTAGTAAGGTTAACATTGATTTAAGTCAAAAAACAACCAAAAACCATATTTTTACAAAGGTGATTATATTGAGGTAAATCAATAAAACCTTTGAAAACAAAGTAATTACAAAATATTTTAAAGTATAAAAAATATTTAA
>NZ_AJZD02000006.1 GCF_000272105.2 Vibrio splendidus 12E03 | reverse complement strand
CATGTGCCCCATATCGGTATGACCCAAAGGCAACGGTTGCGCATAGAGCTGCGTTTCAGCGTAAGACGTCGGGGTGCGCAGCGACACGCCACTGCCTGACAATAAAAACTCGACGCCGTCTTTGATGCTCATTTTACTCATCACCGGCAAGCGAGCTTCAATCGGCACGCCTAAGATGTCGATCATTTGCTCGCCTGCCGAGCGTTCAATGACATAACGTGAGGTTTGCACGCTGCTGCCCGATAATTCGGGGGCGGTGCGAATATTTAATGGGGGTGGCGGCGTCTCTACAGGCTCAGGCGGGGTTTGACACCCGGCCAACAAGCCTGCAAAAGACAACATGAGCCAGCGCGTTTGCATATCATTCTCCTGACAATAAAAGACCCCGACACGCTAACAAAAAGGCAAGAGGAAAATCTCGATTAGAAATACATTGGTGGATGTATTTTTAACGAGTATTTATTTTTTAAATTGTGATATCATTACTGGTTTTTTAACTGCTAAGCATTAAACCTCAAGTAGAGTTTTACATTTACAGTAGAAACAAAAACGCCAGCTTATCGCTGGCGTTTGATGTTAAAGCGTTAAGTCAATTCCCTTGTTCATTGATACAGACACTCTCCTTTATTGTTCATAAGACTGCCACACAATGAACAGTGACCTTGTTCATCCGGTAACACCTCCTCTTCTCGATATTTTTTGCAAGTCGGCCACTCAACCTCGTCGCATTCAGGCTTTTGAACCGAAAAAGTAAAACCCAACACGCTACGAAACCAATCGGGTTGATGGATATCGACCTCATGATTTTTCACCTGCAGCGTTAACTGCTCCAGTTCTTGAAGATGCGCACGGCACTCATTGTGAGCATAAATCAAAAAGCCGAACTCTTTTGTCCACTTCACCACAACCTCAACCACATCGATCGCAGCATCTTGCGCTGATTGACTTTCCGTTATTTTGGCCAGTGCCATGGTGCCTTCATCATCATATACATAGATAATCTGCATCAACATCACCCTCCATAGTGAGAGAAATGCTCAAGCA
>NZ_AJZD02000005.1 GCF_000272105.2 Vibrio splendidus 12E03 | reverse complement strand
TCGATGGGGGACGGCGAGGAAGCCATCACCGCGATGCAGGCGCAATTTACCCCGCCGCCCGAGGCCATCGTCGGTTATACCGATGAAAACCGTTATAACGCGTCCACCGAAGGGCTACTAACGCTGCCCATCGGCACCATCATACCGGCGGTCACCGTCATGAAAGCCAACAGCGACCGCTTAGGCACGTTTAAGGCGGTGGTGTCTCAAGACGTCATGGACGTCACCCAAACGTGGGTGCTCATTCCCAAAGGCTCAGAGCTCATTATTAAGAGTTTTCGTATGAGCGGCGCGAATGAGGCCATTAATAGCGTGGTCGGGATGAGCGTGCCATGGATAGTGCTGCCCGATGGCAACAAGATTGACACCAGTAAATCGAGCGGTCTCGACCGTGAGGGCATGGGGGGCATCAGCGACCAAGTTGACCATCACTGGATGGAACAATTTTTGGGCGTCGCCGCGTATGCGTTGGTGGCCAATAACACCTCTTATGAGGGAACCGGCAACGACTCTGACAGCAGCTATGAGTTAGAAGTGGCGCAAGGGCTGCGTGATCAACTGGCGCCACACGTTCAAAAATACCTTCAACTGCGGCCAACGAACGTCATTCGTTCAGGCCAAAGCATGAACATCATCATCGAGGATGAGGTCTTCCTCAAGCCTTGGCGAAACATCTACGAGGACTATCTGTGAAATTAACAAGGACATTATTGATATTGGGGGGCGTGATTGCCCCTCATGCTTTTGCCATGCCACTGCCTGACGTGGACACGCTACAAGTGTCCGCTCGCACGCTTTACCCGCCAGAGGTGAGGACGGTCGGTGAGGCGGCCACGTGGTTACTTGAACCTTTGGGGTATCACATTGTGACGGATTACCCCGCCCCGAAAAGTGCGCAGGGGATATTGATTAAGCCTATCCCGACGGCGGCTAAGATGCACCGTACGATGCCCGTGACACACGCGCTTCAACTGTTAATCGGTGAAGGCAACAGCCTCATTGTGGACAGAGAGCACAAACTCATTACGTTTTCAAAGGGGGTGCTGCTATGAACAAACTCTTATTAATCGGTGGCGCCTGCGTCTTGCTTGCGGGGTGTTCAACTCCGACGTACACCGGACAAGGGGAATATTTTGAATTGGACAACGTCAATCTGGTTGAACGTGATCTATCGCGGCTTGAAAGTGTTCAGCTTGCCGATACCCGTTTAAGCGCCTCATCTTCTGAGCCGTCCAAACGCGCGATTCAACCCATGGCCACGTACGTGGTGTATGAGGGGGAGCCGCTCGGCAGTGCGCTGCGTCGTTGGCTAAAAAGCGAAGGCTATCGCAATGTCGCGTGGTCAATCACGCCTGAGCATCAAGCGCTTTTGGATGCGCCGATGGAAAAACAAGCCTTTACCGGTAGCTTTAAAAAAATCTGGGATGACATTCAAAAGCAACAGGGCTTCAAACTGCACTTGGTGCAAACCACCTACCAGGGTCAGCCCGTGGCTGGGGTGTACGACTTTGACGGGAAAGCGCGCCTGACGTACGTCAGTGGCCAATCCTTACGTGAGGTGGTGAAACAAGTGGTGCTCAATTACGAGTTACGTTGGGGCGAGTCGTTGACGCATAAGCGCTCTTGGCTCGCAAGCAATGATTATCAATTTAGCGCCGATTATTACCTGTTGACGCCATGGGATGACATTGACGGTGCGTTGGCGACGGTCTTAGACGGTTACCCCGTCACGGCGTCTATTTTGGATTCGACCGGACAGGTCTTTATTGAGGAAGCCTTATGAGGTGGATACCCCTATTAATGAGCGCGCTGGTGTTAGCTGGTTGCGCGTCACAAGAATATCAAGACAACATCGAACGCAATAAGGCGGTGCAACAAGAGATCGCAGACAAGAGTACTTTTATTGAAAAAGCGAAGGTGACTCGCATCAGTAAGCCGCCTCAATCGTTCGCTCTGCTGACACAGCCTAAAGGCCATGAATGGATGAAAGAGACCATCACCGTGAACGTCAGTGAGATGCCGTTATCGGTGGTGCTGGAAGAAATCATGGCAGGCGTCGACACGCCCGTCTTTTTTGGTGAAGGCATTAACCCCAATCTTCCGGTGACCTTGAACTATTCGAACGCGCGAGAAGATGTGCTCAACCTATTATCGCGTGAGGTGGGTTACAGCATTGAACATCGAGCGGGGCGCCTTGAGGTCTCGGCGAGTGTGACGCGCACCTTTTCGCTGAACATTCCCACGGGAAAAATGTATGGACAACTCGGCTCACAGGGCAGTCAAACCGAAGGGGAAGCGACCATTGAAGGTCAATACCTGAACGTGAAGTATTCGGATGTGGACATCACTACCGAAGTGGCTAATGACATTAAATCTCTGCTGGGCGGAGGTGAAAAAGCACAAGGTGC
>NZ_AJZD02000004.1 GCF_000272105.2 Vibrio splendidus 12E03 | reverse complement strand
CGGGGGTTCGAATCCCTCTTCACCGACCACATTAAGAAAGCCTGCTCATTGAGCAGGCTTTCGTCGTTTCAGAACATGGGATTAGAACCTAGGTGGGGCTCGCCGATGTTCGAAATAAGCTCTTCACCGTCACATTGAAAAAAGTCGTAGCACTCTCTGTAATAGAAGGGACTACGGCTTTTTGCGTTCTGGTATATGTGTCACTCAATAGAGCGACGAAGGAGTGAGTCGGGAATCTCTGTTGTTCTAAACACCAAGTTTAGATACAAGGATTGACCCAATAAGCCAGTCCCCAAATTATTTACTTAACATCACACGTGATGTCTTTTATCGGTGTTTCCGAGGTAACAAAACAAACATACGCTTTCGCTCGCTTATTAGGGCCTATTCGAATGTAACCTGCCTTTACTTCATCTTCATCAAACGTCACCGAGTGAGAGCTTCCCGTTTGGTTGTCGTAAAAGTTTGCTTCAAAATTGTTGTTCATTTGGCTTGCGATACGGTTTCGTGTTGTAGATGTTGTGAACGTAATATTGGCGCAGCGCATCGGTGGTTTCTCAGTAATCAAAAACTGTCCGCTTTCTTTATCTAATACACCGCCTTTGGTATCCGGTTGTATGTCTATTGCCTGAAACTGTTCGATGGTGCATGTTTCTTTGGCTGAGGCTATTGAGGGCATCAGCATCGTGAGGGCTAAAGGGAAAGCAAAAAGTACTGGTTTCATTAGAACAACGCCATAGGTAAAAAGAGCGAAAGATAATAGCACCGCAACGGTGCTATTAAATGTAAAGATTCTGTTATTAAGGAAATGCTTTTATAACGAAAACTAAATGAGGTTGAGCATCGTTAGCTTTTTGGGCTAGCCTCGAATTGACATTGGGCTGGTTGACTTTGTGATTGCTGGATGACACTGAAGCCTTTCTTTTCTAATAACTGTATAAGGTTACCTTCTCCAATTAGGTGCAAGGTACCAACCACGATCAAGTAGTTCCCTTTAGACTTAAGTTTCCAATCATTGGAGGATAGTTTGTTTACCCAATCTATGTTGCGATCGGTTAAGAATGCTTTCTCAAGTTCAGGAGACATCTCTGATAGCTCTGAGAAGGCTTCCAGCTTCGCTAAATCACCCGCTTTCCAGCTTTCAATCAGACAATGAACCACGCGATCAGTTTGGTCAAATTCTTCAAGGCTACTGACTAACCACTCTTTACCGTCGTCCTTTTGTTTTGTCATCAGGTCTATTTGGAATTGCAGAGGCTCCAAACTGATAACCGGAACATCTTGGGTAGTCGCTTTGTTCGCTAGCGTCGCATCAACGCCGCTGGCGGAGCCATAACCAAGGTTTTTTAACTGCTGCATTTGTATGGAGAGAGAAGTTGCCCAAGGCGGTGAGCTAAGCAGTTGTTGCGTCGGCATGCCCAATGATTTTGAGATGTCGGTTAATAATTGCAGCTGTTGTTCATTGAGTACATCGGCAGTTGTGAGTTTGTTGCGGGGATATACAACGCCATCAGACTTTCTGATATCCGTTTCGATAATTAAGCCATCACTGTTTTTTAGCGCGTCGGTGATCGCCGAAGGAAGGGGGTACATACTCTCGTCTCCAACGTGCACAGAACCTAAGATAGTGAGTGTCAGATCCTCCTTTTCTGCTTGCCAATAAAGGGGCTCGGCGACCGCTTGCCTAGCTGAAAAAGCGAGAACGAATAAAACCATGTACCAGAGTGGGCGCAAAGGGAGCTCCTTTAGGAAGTATTAAACTCGTTAAAATCGATTTTGACGGTGTTTTTTAACGGTTTTTTTTGAGAACGATGTCACGTTGTTTGTACGAAAAGTATAACAACCCGAACAAACTCTTAAACCTTTCTCTCTATCAACGACACGATTTTATGAAATCCTTTAAAAAGATTGTGATTCAATTCTCAATTTTTACGTCAAAATAAAACTGACGGAAGTGCCGTTAATTCTAACTTAATGATTTTTATATAATTAATTTTATCGCTGATTTTGAGATTTGAAGCTGATCACTTTATTAGCTTGATTTAATTCACGGTAAAAAATAAGCCCATATAGTTTAGCTAACTTTCGAAGCGCTCCAATTTGCTTCTTACTCAATTTTTAAATTTATGGGTGAATACGATGTTGAAGAGAAACTTACTATCTGTAGCGGTACTGGCTGGTTTGGCGGGTTGTGCTGTGACACAAGCACCAGAACAAAAAGTAGTGAATGCACTGGCTGACAATCTTGGTGTTCAGTACGAAATTCTAACTAACCATGGTGCGAATGAAGGCTTGGCTTGTCAGGACCTAGGTGCTGAATGGGCGTCATGTAATAAAGTGAACATGACGCTAACCAATGACGGTGAAGCGATTGACTCTAAAGATTGGAGCATCTACTTCCACAGTATTCGCCTTATTTTAGATGTTGATAATGAGCAATTTAAGATCACTCGCGTTACTGGTGACCTTCACAAGCTAGAACCTACTGAAAAATTTGACGGCTTTGCGGCTGGTGAAGAAGTGGTTCTTCCTTTAACGAGTGAATACTGGCAACTGTTTGAAACTGACTTTATGCCAGGTGCATTCGTGACGGCGCCAAACGCAGAACCTAAGATGATTGCATCATTGAATACAGAAGATGTTGCATCGTTCGTAACCGGCCTTGAGGGTAATAACCTTAAGCGTACGCCTGATGATAATAACGTAATGGCGACAGCGGTGACGCGTTTTGAAAAGAATGCTGATCTAGCAACTCAAGATGTATCAACAACGCTATTGCCAACGCCAATGTCGGTAGAAGCGGGTGAAGGTTCAGTAAGTATTACTGGTGGTATTGCTTTACCAAAAGACGCATTCGACGCTGATCAGTTCGCTGCAATTGAAGAACGTGCAGATGTGGTAAACGTAGATGTGAGTGGTGACCTTCCTGTAAGTGTTGTCGTTGTTCCTACTCAGTTGACGGGTGATTTAGCAAAATCTGGCGCTTATGAACTAAGCATCTCGGAAGAGGGGATTGCGATTAAAGCGTTTGATAAAACGGGTGCTTTCTACGCAGTTCAGTCTATTTTTGGCCTAATAGATAGTCAGAACGCTGAATCATTACCACAACTGTCAATTAAAGATGCGCCGCGCTTTGATTATCGTGGTGTGATGGTGGATGTTGCTCGAAACTTCCACTCAAAAGATGCCATCCTAGCAACGCTAGATCAAATGGCGGCATACAAGATGAATAAACTGCACCTTCACCTAACGGATGATGAAGGTTGGCGTTTAGAAATTCCAGGTTTACCAGAGCTAACGGATGTAGGGTCTAATCGTTGTTTTGATTTGGATGAACAAAGCTGCTTACTGCCTCAGCTAGGTTCTGGTCCAACAACAGACAACTTTGGCTCTGGTTTCTTTAGTAAAGCGGA
Source organism: Vibrio splendidus 12E03 (assembly GCF_000272105.2). GTDB lineage: Bacteria > Pseudomonadota > Gammaproteobacteria > Enterobacterales > Vibrionaceae > Vibrio > Vibrio splendidus_I. The sequence goes on along the minus strand of NZ_AJZD02000004.1, from coordinate 26,517 downwards.
TTACGTCGAGATCCTAAGCTACGCTAAAGCGCGCAGCATCGAAGTTATCCCTGAAATTGATATGCCAGCACACGCTCGTTCAGCTGTGGTATCAATGGAAGCGCGTTACACGCGTCTCATGGCGGAAGGCAAAGAAGCAGAAGCGAACGAATACCGCTTGATGGATCCACAAGATACATCGAACGTAACCACGGTTCAGTTCTACGATAAGCAAAGCTTCATTAACCCATGTATGGAGTCATCAACTCACTTCGTCGATAAAGTGATCTCTGAAGTGGCGGCAATGCACCAAGAAGCGGGCGTACCGCTAACGACTTGGCACTTCGGCGGCGATGAAGCGAAAAACATCAAGTTAGGCGCAGGCTTACAAGATATTAATGCAGAAGATAAAGTGGCTTGGAAAGGCAACATCGATTTGTCTAAGCAAGATAAGCCGTTCCAACAATCACCACAATGTCAGTCATTGATCGCTGATGGTACTGTAAGCGACTTCGGTCATCTGCCAAGTCACTTTGCAGAGCAAGTATCTAAGATTGTTGCTGACAAAGGCATTCCTCACTTCCAAGCATGGCAAGATGGCTTGAAATACAGCGAAGGCGAGAACGCATTTGCAACCGAAAGCACTCGCGTGAACTTCTGGGACGTTCTTTACTGGGGCGGCACTTCATCTGTATACGATTGGTCAGCGAAAGGGTATGACGTGATTGTCTCTAACCCAGACTACGTATACATGGATATGCCATACGAAGTTGATGCAGCTGAGCGCGGTTACTACTGGGCAACACGTGCAACCGATACTCGTAAGATGTTTGGCTTCGCACCAGAAAACATGCCACAAAACGCAGAAACATCATTAGACCGTGATGGTAATGGTTTCTCAGGTAAAGGTGAGATTGAAGCGAAACCTTTCTACGGTTTATCTGCGCAGCTTTGGTCTGAAACAGTACGTACTGACGAGCAATATGAATACATGGTGTTCCCTCGCGTACTAGCAGCAGCAGAACGCGCATGGCACCGAGCAGATTGGGAAAACGACTACAAGGTTGGTGTTGAATACTCTCAAGAAACTAACCTAGTGAACAAGCAAGCGTTGAACAGCGACTTTAATCGCTTCGCGAATATTCTTGGTCAACGTGAGCTAGCTAAGCTAGAAAAAGCGGGTATTGATTACCGACTACCAGTTCCAGGTGCGAAGGTTGTTGACGGTAAGCTAGCGATGAACGTTCAATTCCCAGGTGTAGAGCTGCAATACTCTGCTGATGGCGAAAACTGGCTAACGTACGATGAGCAACAACGTCCATCTGTTTCTGGTGAGACTTACATCCGCTCTATTTCAGAAAGTGGTGAGAAAGTAAGTCGAGTGACCTCAGTTAAATAATCGATAAGCACTATTAGTAGAAGAGCTCCTGACCTTTATCTTATTCAAGATAAAACGGGAGCTCTTTTTGTTTACTGCGAATTAGGTGTTTATCCAAAACTGAAACATATAGAAATCGCCTTTGTTCATATCATCAACAATGCACATAAGGTGACCTTAATCCCAAAAGTGACGCGCTTCTCATTATTCTCTTCAAAAAATAAGTCCCCTGTAAAAAACTCTAAATCAGATGTGATTCAATTATCTAAATCTAATTTTTCTTCGTGAAATAATGTGATCCCGATCTGTATATTTCTCCATCTTGAGTTTTTTATCAATTTTTATGTTTTTAAGTTGTTGATTTTAATGTGTTAAATAACTTGTCTTTTTTTGATAGTGAGAGGGATCACTCTGTTGTTCTTTTTATTTTGAAACGCAAATTAATTCGAGCAACATAGATTTCATGCCAGGGAGGCGACCAACTACTCAAGCGCTGAAGGTGAATGATGTACCGAAGATATGCCGCTGAAAAAATCAAACTAAGGCAGTTTACTATGAAAAAAATTATCGCTCTAAGTGCTCTTTCTCTTGCTTTCGCTTCTAGTGCTTTTGCTGGTTCTTCTTACGTTACAGGTAACGTTCAATTTCACTCTGATTTCCAACCAAACGCGACGTCAACTCTAGAAGCGGGCCACACGTTTGACTCTGGTACAACGCTACTAACAGAGTTCGATGGTATCTCTCTTGGTAAGTACGACAATGATGCAATCCAAGACAGCGGTCTAGGTAACTCTCCATACATCACTCTAGGTGTTGAGCAGATGTACAACATCAATGACAACCTATGGGTTGCTGCGGGTTACCACCACTTACTAAACAACGGTGAAACGGTTCAGTACCGTCCATTGGTTAAGATCGGCTACAACTTCGATAACGGTATCTCTATTAGTAACCGTACTCGTTACCACGCAATGGAAGACAGCAAAGCTGATGACCAAACTCGTTTTGACAACCGTATCGGTTACGCAGTAAATGCTGAACTAGCGCTTAGCTACAACAACGTATACGTAATCAGCGATGCTGATAACACAATGGACCACGAGCTTCGTGCTACATGGACTCGTCAAGGTGTTCAACCTTACTTTGAGTACCGTAACCAAGCTGACAATGCTAACAACGCATTCGTATTCGGTGCTTCTTACGGCTTCTAAGCTGATTCACTTGGCTGTTTAGTCGATTAGATTATTGGCCAAGTGAGCTTCTTCGTTAATTAGCTTTTTGTTAAATAGCGTATTCGCTAACTAGCGACGAAAATACAGCGGCACTAACAGCCCGGTTGGTGCTGCGACAAGATTTGCTTTACTGTCCAAAAGCAAAGAGCCTAGCAAGTAAACCACAGTCTTGGGTTTACTTAATGCTAGGCTCTATTTTTATTGCTGTTCGCAGGTCTATTTACGCTCTATTTTCCGTTGTAATGACGGTATTCAAACACCTGACCTTTCTCGTTAAACGCATACACAGAATACTCGTCTTTCTTATCGCCATACTCCATGCCTGGCGAACCCATTGGCATACCCGGAACCGCTAAACCAATCGCATTACGTGGTGGGTTTTCTAGAAAGGCTTGAATGTCATCTGCTGGAATGTGTCCTTCAAATACGTAACCGTCGATCTCTGCAGTGTGGCAAGAGGCTAGCTCTTGTGTTACCCCTAGTTTCTGCTTGATTGGGTTCATATCATCGTGGAGCTTCTCAGTAACATCGAACCCAGCATCTCGCATATGTTCAGTCCATTCTGTGCAGCAGCCGCAGTATGGAGATTTGTGGTTTAGAACATCAGTAGCTAAAGCTTGTCCTGAGATTGCAGCGAGTGCAGTAAGAGTCATAATTTTACGAATCATGGTTAACCTCATGAATATGGTTTTTATTAATATTAGAATGAGTTAGTTTGAACAATCTCAGCCTGTTGGCATTGCTTACTACCGTAATTGACGACATCGCCATCGCTGCCCCTGCAACGACAGGGCTAAGCAGAAATCCGAAAAATGGGTAAAGCACACCGGCCGCGATAGGAATACCAAGCGAGTTGTAGATGAAGGCACCAAATAGGTTTTGCTTCATATTTCTCACGGTCGCTTGAGATAGCTCGATCGCGTTGCTTACTGATAATGGCGATGAGTTGAGTAGCGTCATTTGCGCACTTTCAATCGCGACATCACTGCCACTACCCATTGCGATTCCTATATCCGCTTGAGCAAGAGCGGGTGCGTCGTTAATACCGTCTCCGACCATGGCAACACTCTTATATTGCTGTTGAAGCTGAACAATATGTTGAGCTTTCTGCTCTGGAAGCACTTCCGAGATAACCTCGTCGATACCGACGCTTTTACCTATTGCTTGAGCCACAGAGTCGTTGTCGCCCGTTAATAGCACAGTGTGAATTCCGGCGGATTTTAGTTGAGCTATCGCCTGTTTGCTATCTATTTTTAACGCGTCTGAAATGCCCAATATGCCTTCCAGTTTTTGGTCAATCACAATGAAAATAGGCGTCCACGCTTGCGAGCGGCAAAGCTCGATGAAATCCGCGCCAATCTCTGTATTGATACCTAATTGGGTGAGGTACTTAAGCGAGCCAACTTGCACGTTCTTGCCGTTAATTGTTGCTTGAACCCCAAGCCCGCGTTGGTTTTCAAATTCGCTGTGTGGGAGTACTGAAACTTCCAAGCTCTCTGCATATTGGCAAACGGCTTTGGCAAGTGGGTGCTCAGATCCTACTTCTACTGAATAAGCATAAGCCAGTAACTCTTGCTCCGTTAGATTAGCGTAAAAGGCCTGTTGAACGGTTGGTTTGCCTTGGGTCAATGTCCCTGTTTTGTCAAACACAACAGCATCGATCTTGCTGGCAGACTGCAATACATCCGCATCTTTAATAAGAACGCCAAACTCAGCCGCTTTACCGACGCCAACAGTAATCGAAAGCGGTGTTGCTAGGCCTAATGCACATGGACAAGCGATGATCAGCACTGTGGTTGATACCACTAACATGTAACTGGCGCTTGGTTGTGGACCTACAAAAAACCAAATTAGGGCGGCAACCGCTGCGATTGCGACCACAGCCGGAACAAAAACGGCTGAGATAGAGTCGGCAAGCTTGGCGATTGCTGGTTTACTGCTTTGAGCTTGGCGAACCATTTGAATGATTCTAGCCAGCATGGTGCTTGATCCAATCCCAGTCGCTTCAATAATTAAACTACCATCACCATTAATAGTGCCCGCAGAAACGCCATCATTAGTTGATTTAACGTTGGGAAGTGGTTCACCGGTCAACATCGACTCATCGATATAAGATTCACCTGAGACTACGACACCATCAACCGGCACTTTTTCTCCGGGTTTTACTCGTACTTGCATGCCTACCTGAATGGCTTCTACTGCGATGGTTTGTTCTTTGCCATCGACGATAACGACCGCTTTTTGAGGCTGTAAATTAATCAGTGCTTGCAGCGATTTTGTAGTACGTGCTTTGGCTTTGGCTTCGATGTAGTGACCCAAAGAAATTAAGCCAACGATCATTGCGCTTGCTTCAAAGTAGACATGGCGCGATGGTTCTGGGAACCATGATGGAATCAAGACAACCAGCATAGAATAGAACCATGCCGCACCTGTACCTAGAGCGACTAAGGTATCCATGGTCGCACGCTTATGCATAAGCGACTGCCAAGCATTAGTGAAGAAGCTACGACCTGAGGTTGCAAGCAGTATCAAACAAACGACACCAACCAAGCCCCAAGCCAGTTGATCGTTAAATGTGGCAATGGTCATGCTGCCACCGAACACGCCCCATGCCATCAGCGGAGCACCGATCACCAGCGCACTTACTGAGTTTCTAAGGAAGGCTTGTTGAGTACGAAGTTGCTGTTCTTGTTGTTTTTGCTGTTGAGTCGCCGCATCGTCGACAAACTCAGCGCCATAACCAGCGGCTTTCACCGATTCTATTAGAGCGTTTTCAATGATGTCTCTTGTTTGAGAGGTGAAAACCAAGGCTGTCTGTTCAGCTAGGTTGATCTGCGCTTGGTCGACGAATTCATTCTTTTTCAGCGCTTTCTCTACCGAAGAAACACAACTCGCACACGTCATACCTTCAAGAACAAGGTGATAGGTATATTGGCTAGCCGTGGTTTTATCTTCAGTATCTTCAATCTTTTTATCTGTTTGTTCGTTTTCTGAATCTGAACTAGATAAAAGGTTATTGGCTTCAGAGTAGGGAGCTGCGTGATAACCCACACTCTCGACTAGCTCAATAACCTCGGATTCTGCAAGCAGAGTAACCAACGACAATTCATGTTTGGTGACGTTTAGATTTGAGACTTGCTCGGTTTGTTCAAGCGCTTGAGTCAGTTTGTTCACACACTTGCCGCAGCTGAGGCCGGATAGCGAAAGGTGCAGCTTGTTACCCATGCTATAGCCAAGTGTCGCTAACTGTTCGTTGAGTTGAACGTAATTCGATGGTGTCGAAATATCGATATAGGTCGGCGATATATCATTAATCGTCGTATTGTCGAGATCAGAAAACAGTGTGCGGACTTTCTTCGCACAACCCATGCAATTTAGGCCGTTGAGTGCGGTTGTGTAGTGGTTCATATCGATACTCCAATTCTCATCTACGCCTAACATAAACCTTCCCGTAAGGGTAAGGTCAAACATAAATTCAAGAATTTGATCTTAGTGGTGCGTTAGCTGGTGGATCCAATTTGGGAATGGGAAAAGGGAATAAAGGATCCGCAGCTATAATCTACTGGCTAAGGCAATAGATTTGCTATTTCGAAGGCGGAATTCGGCTTTCTATAATCGCTTTCGCGCAACAACAGCACATTAATCATTCACTACTGATTGTAGATTTAAGCGGTGGTGATAAAATAGCGCCCAAAATTTAGTGATATTTGTCCGTTACAGGCTTTGTAATGGCGAGCACTAAAAGAATCACCTACATAATCAAGGTATTTAAATGACGGTTAAAACTCGTTTTGCTCCTAGCCCAACTGGCTATCTTCACGTTGGTGGTGCACGTACTGCACTTTACTCTTGGCTATTCGCTAAAAACCAAGGCGGTGAATTCGTTCTACGTATCGAAGACACGGACCTTGAGCGTAACTCTCAAGAAGCGGTTGATGCAATTCTAGAAGGCATGCAATGGATGGGTATGGAATGGGATGAAGGTCCTTATTACCAATCTAAGCGTTTTGACCGTTACAACGAAATGGTTGATAAGCTACTTGCTGAAGACAAAGCATTCAAATGCTATGCGTCTAAAGAACTGCTTGATGAAATTCGTGCAGAGCAAGAAGAAAACAAAGAAATGGCTCGCTACGATGCTAACCACCCTAAAATTGTTGCAGCAAACGAAGCAGCAAAAGAAGGTGATGCGTGCGTTATCCGTTTCCGTAACCCTAAAGAAGGCAGCGTGGTCTTTGATGATCAAATCCGTGGTCGCATTGAAATCGCTAACAGCCAACTTGATGACCTAATCATTCGTCGTACAGACGGCGCACCAACTTACAACTTCGTAGTGGTAGTGGATGACTGGGATATGGGTATTACACACGTTGTTCGTGGTGAAGACCACATCAACAACACACCTCGTCAAATCAACATCTACGAAGCACTAGGCGCGCCAGTTCCGACTTTCGCTCACTGTGCAATGATTCTTGGTGATGACGGTGCGAAACTTTCTAAGCGTCACGGTGCTGTTTCTGTAATGCAATACCGCGATGAAGGTTACCTACCAAACGCACTAAACAACTACTTAGTTCGTTTAGGCTGGTCTCACGGTGACCAAGAGATCTTCTCTCAAGAAGAGATGATTGAGTTCTTTAGCCTTAAAGCAATCAGCAAGTCTGCTTCTGCATTCAACACTGACAAGCTACTTTGGTTGAACAACCACTACATCAAAACTTCTGAGCCTGAGTACGTGGCAAAATACCTGCAATGGCACCTAGACGCACAGAAGATCGATACAACAAACGGCCCTGCAATCACTGAAGTGATCAAGCTAGTTGGCGAGCGTTGTAACACGCTTATCGAACTTGCTGAGCAGTCTCGTTACTTCTACGAAGATTTCTCTGAGTTTGAAGCGGGCGCAGCGAAGAAGCACCTACGTGGTGTAGCTAAAGGTCCACTAGAGCTTGCGCTTGCTAAGGTTGAAGCTCTTGAAGAGTTCACGACAGCAAACATCAAAGATGGTGTGATTGCAGCAGTATGTGAAGAGTTAGAGATCGGCATGGGTAAAATCGGTATGCCACTTCGCGTAGCAGTAACAGGTGGCGGTCAGTCTCCTTCTGTTGATGCAGTGATGGAGCTTGTTGGTAAAGAGCGCGTAATCGCTCGCATCAAGATGGCTCTTGAGTTCATTGCAGAGCGTGAAGCTAACGCTTAACTGAGCAGTTGTTAGATTCAAAAAAGGGTCAGTAACTTGGTTACTGACCCTTTTTATTTGTTTTGAGCTTTGTCTAGGGAATAAGCTTAAATCTTTTTGAAGATGATTGAAGTGTTAATACCGCCAAAGGCAAAGTTGTTGCTCATCAGATATTCAACATCCAATTCGCGACCTGAACCTGTGATGTAATCGAGCTTGCCGCACTGTTCGTCGATATTCTCAAGGTTTAGGGTTGGGCTGAACCAGCCGCTGTGCATCATCTCAAGGCTGAGCCACGCTTCAATTGCACCACACGCGCCAAGCGTATGCCCAAAGTAACTCTTAAGAGAGCTGATTGGCACTTCACCAAAGATATTCGCTGTCGCGTTACTCTCTGCAATGTCGCCTTTTTCAGTCGCGGTTCCGTGTGCAGAAACATAGCCGATTTTTTCTGCCGGAAGTTGCGCATCTTTCAGAGCTTTTTCCATACAGATTTGCATGGTTTCCATCTGAGGTTGGGTCACATGAGCGGCATCGCAGTTGCTGGCAAAACCGATGATCTCAGCGTAGATTTTTGCGCCACGAGCAACAGCATGTTCATACTCTTCAAGAACAAGTGTACCTGCGCCTTCACCGATAACTAAGCCATCACGCTCGTTGTCGTAAGGACTAGGGGATTTCTTGGGTGTGTCGTTTTTTAAACTGGTAGCAAAAAGGGTATCGAAAACGGCAGACTCAGTTGGGCATAGTTCTTCACCACCACCGGCAACCATCACGGTTTGGTAGCCGTGCTTAATTGCTTCATAGGCGTAGCCAATGGCTTGGCTTCCTGAAGTACATGCGCTGCTGGTGGGAATCACGCGACCACGTAGACCAAAGAATAGACCTACGTTTACCGCTGCTGTGTGCGGCATCATTTGAACGTAAGTGGTTGCTGTGATTGCTCGTGTCGACTTCTCATTCAGCATCACACCAAACGCACCAACCGCATCAGTACTGCCGGTTGAAGAGCCGTAAGCGATACCCGTTTCACCATTGGTCAACACATCGTGACCAATTAAGCCGGCTTGCTCCAATGCATTCTCAGTAGCAACCGTTGCTAGGCGTGATACACGGCCCATGCCACGCACTTGCTTACGCTTGTAGTGTTTAGGCAGTTGGAAGTCATCAATAGGCGCTGCAAGCTTAGTGTTGAGACCGTCATATTGCTCGAAGCTTGGCATATATTGAGTCGCATTTTCACAGGCCTTTAGCTTAGGCTCTATCTGTTGCCAGTCGTTACCAAAAGCAGTAACACCAGACATGCCAGTTACAACAACGCGGCGGGTCATACTAAACCTCCATTTACTGAAATCACTTGGCGAGTTACGTAGCCTGCAATATCAGACATTAGGTAGCTGACTAGACCAGCCACTTCTTCCGGCTCACCCATACGGCGCAGTGGTACTTGAGGAAGTGCATGATCTTTCACGTGCTCGTCAACCATACCTGTGTCAATTAAGCCCGGAGCGACACAGTTTACCGTGATCTTGCGTTTTGCGAGCTCTAGAGCAAGAGACTTAGTTGCGCCAATCACCCCCGCTTTTGCCGCTGCATAGTTAGTTTGCCCACGGTTACCCATAATGCCTGATACAGACGCTAGAGTGACGATACGGCCACCTTTACGCTTTTGAACCATAGGCATAACACAAGGGTGAAGTACGTTGTAGAAGCTGTCTAGGTTGGTGTGGATCACGCCATCCCACTCTTCTTCCGTCATGGCAGGGAATGCAGTGTCGCGAGTAATGCCTGCGTTGTTTACCACACCGTAGTAAGCGCCATGTTCAGCAATATCTGACTCTAGCTTTTCACGACATTCGCTGCGGTTGCTGATATCAAATTGGATAAGACGTCCAGCGCCACCTTGCTCGGTGATCGATTGTAGAGTCTCTTCAGCACCCTGTTTGTCACCCATGTAATGAACGGCGATTTCAAATCCGTCTTTCGCGAGTTGAATAGCGATCGCTTTACCAATGCCTTTGCTGGCACCAGTGACTAAAACCTGACGGGTCATGATGGGCTCCTAGTTTTCATTTCTTGTAATTTTTGTTCGGTCGGCACGTAAACGTTGAGTTGGCATTGAGCCACCAACTCGCCTTGGTCTTCGACTCTTGCGCTAAACACGGCCATACCGCTGTCTTCCATAAGCTGTTCGGCGTAGATATCAAGGGTCTGACCTTGAGTAAATTCATCACACAGTGACTTGTAACGGCGAGAACCGAGTAAGAAACCGATCGGGGGAGTGGTGCCGTTTTTCAGTGCGTGGTATCCAGACCAAGCAGCAACAGACTGCGCCATAAACTCGATACCTACATAAGCGGGTACCGTTTGAGATTCGGCGTCAAGGAACAGATTATGGTCACCAATATCGACCTGGCAGTGGATCGACAACGCCTCTACGTTGATAGCACGATCGATTAATATCATCGGATCATCGTGAGGGAGGAGTTGGTCTACAGAAGGGATATCAGTCATTTACTACACCAAAAATCAGGCTAATGTTGTTACCACCAAAAGCAAACGAGTTGCTTAAGATGTTCTTTACTTTAAGTTTCTGGGTACAGTTTACCAAATCAATCTCAATATCTTCAGCTTTATCCTGACATTTTTGTAAGGGGAGCGGTAAGTCATATTTTAAAATATGCCATGCAATTGCCGCCTCAATCGCACTTGCAGCTCCTAGAGTATGCCCGGTAAGCGGCTTGGTTGAGCTAACGGGAACCTTGTTTGCAAAAATACGATGGATGGCTTTGCTTTCCATTGAATCGTTGAGGGGCGTTGCGGTGCCATGGGCATTGATGTATCCGATGTCTTCTGCTTGTAACTGTGCAGAATATAAAGCTTTTCTCATCGCTTGCTCGGCGCCATTTCCTTCAGGGTGGGGCGCTGAAATATGGTGTGCATCAGAGCTATCACCACAGCCTAATAAGGCAATGTTTGACGTGTCTTGTGCTGCATTAACACCGACTAGTTTTGTTCTGCTGAGCAACATAAATGCCGCCGCTTCGCCGATATTGATACCATCACGAGAGGCGCTAAACGGCTTACAATGTGTCGTTGATAGTGCTTCTAGGCCATGAAAACCGTTGAGTGTCAGTTTACATAAGGTGTCTACACCACCGACTAACACAGCATCAGCCATGCCTGAATCTAGCAAACGTTGCGCAGTGAGAAACACACGACCACTCGATGAGCAGGCGGTTGAGATCGCGTAGCTTGGTCCGGTTAATGATAAATACTGGCTAACGAATTCAGAGGTATTGCCTAACTCTTGTTTCGAGTAGTGGTAATGCTCAGGAAATTCACCGTGTGCCAATTGATGTTTGAAAGCCGCTTCACCATCGGAGATACCAGAGGTGCTGGTGCCTATAACAACAGCAATACGGTCTGCGCCAAACTGTGCCTTGGCAAGTTCAATAGAATCTTTGATTTGGTTGAGAGCTGATAACGCCAGCTGATTGTTGCGAGTGGCATACTTCACGAGGGTGGATGGAACCTCTGGTAGCTCACCTGCGATTTTTCCAACGACAGTGTGTTTGCCGTCGTTCAGCATATCGCTCACTTCAACCATGTTTGGTTCACGCTCGTCTTTCAGACAACCATGAATGTCTGAAAGACTTGAGCCTAACGCTGAGTGGAAACCACAGTCTTGGATATAAATAGGCATAGTATTCAGCTCTTACTTGGGTTATCGACAATCGTTGAGTTCAACGTTTGTATGGTGATGGTGTAGCCTTGGATTAGATGCTTGAAAACAATCTCTCCAGATGTATTTGGTTCGCCGACGTTTGCTTGGTATTCAATACGAATGATGGCTTGTTGGTTGTCGTCAAAAACGGTTCTTGTTTTGTCGGTATCGACCAGATGCCAACCTATGCTCTGTAAAGGCTGCGCCCATGCGTCTGCCGGCCATAAGGTCAGCATTAAATTAAAAAGCACCTGTTCGGGTTGCGGTAAAGTCGCGCCAAGGCCAGATAGAACTTGTGTATCGATCTCTTGATCCTGGTATTGCAGCGATAAGATGCGCGTTCCCCAAGAGGAAAAACCCGCTAGCACGACTTTATCTGGTGTGACTTCGACTTGAACAGGAAGCTGCTGTGTGTCGGTTTCCCACGTAGCGCTAATCAGCTGACTAGCCGTGAGGGAGTACCCCAGTTCGGCTGGCAATGGCAGTGCTAGCTCGGTGTCATTGTTGATAGACACACTGGCACCACTCGGTTGCTGAGAAACCATCGAGCAGGCAGTGAGTAAAATACCCACTAGTGTGGCGAAGGTTACCTTTAACGTCTTATTCATCTAAAAGCCTCTCGAGAGGTTGGTCGTTCTACGTTTTTACTACTGTTGATCGCGAGCGGAGAAAGTAACCACGCGACAAAGATCCCTGTCAGAACCGTTATCCCAAAGCTATGAATGGCATGAGTCTGACTCAACGATAATAAGCCGAATGACAGCAATGTCGTGAGACCAGACAAGGTGATCGCTAATAAGGTGCTCAGCGACTTCTTCTGCTCAGCAAAGAACAGGGTGTAGTCGATGCCAATCCCTAAAATCAGAATCAAGCCCAACAGATTAAACAGGTTCAACGTGGAACTTAAAATACCCGTAACCGCTAAGCCTGCCACGCCTGCAATCAATGACGGCAACAGCATTAACAGGCTTTGCTTCACACCGTAACGCCAGCCTAACACCATTCCAATAGCGGCTAACGCTATCAATAATAGCTCGGTAATTTTGACTCTGTATTCCGCAAAGAGAGCAGAGATTTCATCGGCTTTATTGAGGTATTTAACACCTTGTTGCTGAGCAAAGCTTGAATCGAGCCATTGAGAGAACAGTTCTGAATTTGTGACGTCTTTGATCAAAATGACTGACGCCGCTTGTCCGTCGATCGGTTTTAACCAAAGTGGTCGAACGGGTTCTGACACCGGTGAATCTAAAAATCCAGATACCGTGATGGGTTCGAATTTTGGTAGTTGTGGAAAACTAGACCAACCTAGCGTGCTTTGTAATATATGGCTTTGTTGGCTATAGAGTTGTTCAACTAACTGATAGTTATCATGTTGCTCTTGTTCGCTTAGCAACTGTTGATTGATGCTGCGATACCCTGAGATACCTTGGCTATCGACTAGAGAATCTAAGCTTGTGGTGATTTCTGCCAGTTTTTTGAGTAGCTTTTGATCGCTGTCGGCAGTCACCAAAAGCATATTTTGCCCACTGCCTAATCCTGAGATTTCAGTAATGGCTTGCTCTTGCTGTTTGAGTTGCTCTGGCATTGCCTGAAGTTGGCGAATATCGTCGTCGTAACGAATTTGACTGAGTGACATCAGGCTCAAGACTGTCACAGTTAACGGTAAGCCAATTTTAAATTTTTGGTTGCTCCAGAGGCTTAACCAAGTATGCCAAAGTTTCGACAGGGGGAGAGGGCGTTCTTGACTTGGTTTTGCCGCTAAAACCGGATACCAACACACCACACAGGCGTAAGCTGCGATCAGCCCAATCGACGAAAAAAGAGCAAGTTGCTGCAATCCCGGGAAAGGCGCGACCAACAAACCTAAGTAGCCAATCAAGCTAGTAATCAGACCCAAGGTGATCGCAATGAGAATGTGCTTCAAGCCTTTGTCACTTTGCCATTTACTTCCAGCTGCCAAGCGGTCAGTCAGGTAGTGAAAGGAGTAATCGATGGACACGCCAATCAAGCTGGCACCGAACACCAAACTAAACAGGTGAACCTTGCCGAAGATAGCGACGGTGCTTGCCAGCGCAACCAATAATCCGGTACTGATTGAAAGCAAAGACAAGGCAAGAGGTAGGGCACTACGAAACGTCAGCCACACCAATAAAATAACACCGGCCAATGAGCCCAAGCCAATGGTACTGATTTCTGATTTCGCACTTTCGGTACCGTAATTGGCGTAGAACACCACACCAGTATGCTGCACTTTGACGCCAAACTGTTTTTCGACTTCGCGCTCAATTGAATCAAGATCAGGAAGTTGTTCTTGAATCGCCAAGCTATAAGGTGAACCCGCCAGAGTCGCCGTCACCAAAATATGAGTTTGGTCATTAGATTGAGCGGTTAGGTAGCCCTCTTTCAAAACAAAATTACTTGATTGAACGCCAATAGCACTGATGTAGTCGCGAAATAGTAGAAATGGATCCATCGATAGTTCGGCTGCAGTGACGCCTGAGAACGGATTGTACAGAGACTGAATGACGTATTGAGCTCGTGAATCAGGCGAGTGGGTCAGCGTCTCTTTTTGTTGTTGAGTCAGTAGTTGAGCACGGTGACGAAAGTAGAAATCACTCCACTGGCTTTGGGTGCTGGCGTTGATCTTGCCTTGAACTTGCTGAAACAGAGTTGGCTGATTTGAAAAGGCTCTTTGGTTGAGAGCTTTTTCAAAAGCGTCGGTCGCAATCATGGCTTGGTCGACGTCGGGGGCGCTGATGATAAACACCACTTGTTCACTCATCGAGTTGGAAATCTGCTGGAAAGCTTGTTCAACCATAGGATCTTGCTGATTTTCAGGCAGCAATTTCATGATGTTGCTTTCGATAGGCACTGAAGAAGAAAAAGCGAACTGTTTAATCAACAGTCCGCTGAAAAGTGCCACAATCACTAGCCAGACAAGGGCGAGCTTAGAGTTGAAATTGTTGCGCTTCGGCATCTGACAATACTTCCGGTTGATGGCTTAGCTGGCTAAATTCGATCACTGTGCTGTCTCCACGAATCTCTTTCAGCTCAATGCGTTCAATATCATTTTGACCTTGCAGAGTAATGGCTTCAAATACCGCGTTCATCGGCGGACTTTTAGGCTTGAGAGTGAGTGTCCATGACGTACCCTCTGTGCTTTCATTTGCACTTTCATCTGAGCTTTGCTCAGTCGCGGGTTCAAATGACAGTGAGAACTGCTCTTGGAGTTTTTGAGTATCACCGTGGAACACCGATAGGAATATATGGCTGAAATAAAACGCCATCGGGTTTTCTTGGTCGGTGATGATCTTGGCTGGTTGATCAGCAAACCTTTGGCTCAGTTTGTTGTCGGTTAGCACCAAGCTCACAGGGAAGGGTGTCGCTTGTGTCCAAAGCAAACCGTTCGACTTATCTAATAGGAATGTACCTTGTGACGTCAAAGGCTGGGCAAACATTTCCATGTTGCGCGTTTGAGTGAACTCACCACGCACTATGTTGTTTGCGCTTAATACTGTTTGCAGATCTGAAATAGAACCAACCGTAGCTGTACTTTCATTAGCAATAACAAAACTACTCGCCATCATTGAGGCAAGCCCTAGTAGTGCGATGCTGATTTGCTTACGGCCACGCTTAAACAGACTCATGTTTCACCTGCTGCTGTGTGTTAGATACTTGAGGTTGGTCTGATTGTTGGTCGCTTGGTTGCTGCTCAGTTGATTGGGGTAAGCAGCCAAACTGGTGCCAGTGCTCGACTTTATCAGTAAACACTTTCGGTGAAGCGAAGCACATCTCTTGTTCTTCAATGGTCACCGCAACCTGCATTGTGTGGGCGCGTGTCATGCGAGCACCTGTGTTGGCATCGTGAATTTCGTAGTCAACACGCAGGCGGTTTTCCCATTCAGTCAACTTAGCCGATACCTTGATCTGATGATTGAACGGTATCGCCTTAATGTACTTTACACGCGTGTCGATGATCGGCCACATGTAGCCTGAATCCTTCATCTCATGATAGTTGTACTCAATATTGTCCATCATGATGCGCCTTACTTCTTCAAAAAACCGGAAGTAGTTGCCGTGATAGATCACGCCCATCGGGTCGGCATCTTGGAATGAGGTAATTAGAGTTACCTCAGATTGTAATGGATGAAGGATTTCAGACATAAATCGCTCTCAACAATAATACGTAAAGGGTTAGCTACTTTATGAGGTTAGCTACTCTATGAGTAAAGTTCTTTTAATAAAGTGACCAATGCTGACTTTGAATACGAGAAATAAAGTGGCGTAGATCGCCTTCAAGTGGTCGATCTTCAACGATAAATTCAAACTCTTTGAGTACTTCGTCGCGAATGTGCTTTAGGTTTTCACTCATGTGGTGCTCATCAAGCTCATTGTGACGTTTACGAAGTTCAAGTGCTTGTGTACCCGCCAGAAGTGATGCTGCTGCCACTTGTTCCGTTAGCTCTAGAACGCGTAAACAATCACGAGCAGCAATGGTACCCATGCTGACTTTATCTTGGTTGTGACATTCAGTAGAACGAGAGAACACGCTTGCTGGCATGGTGTGTTTTAGTGCTTCTGCCGTCCAAGCCGAAACACCGATCTGTACTGCCTTGAAGCCGTGGTTGATTGGCTTACGTTCGCCTTCTGCGCCTGTTAGGTTAAATGGCAGTCCGTTGTTGAACTTGTAATCCATCAACTGTGCCATTTGGCGATCAAGTAGGTCTGCAAGGTTGGCTACCGCTGTTTTTAGTGTATCCATTGCCATTGCGATATGACCACCGTAGAAGTGTCCACCGTGCAGTACGCGCTCATTGTCGCCATCGATAATTGGGTTATCGTTAGCGCTGTTTAGTTCGTTCTCAATCATTTGGCGTAGCCAAGGTAGAGAGTCTTGAACCACACCAATCACATGTGGAGCACAACGAAGAGAGTAACGATCTTGTAGGCGATCACTGTTGCGTGGCGGACGATCCGCCTGTAAGTCATCACGCAGCCATGCTGCAACTTGCTGCTGGCCTGGGTGTGGTTTAACAGCAAATAGCGCTTCATCGAAATGGAAATCGTTGCCTTGCATACCTACAGACACCATTGCGGTGATCTTAGTCGACAGCTGAGCTAGGTATTCTGCACGTTTGTAGGCGATACAAGCCAAAGCCGTCATTACTGACGTGCCATTCATCAATGCTAAGCCTTCTTTTGGCTTAAGCTTGATAGGGTTAATTCCTAGTTCTTTGTAGACGTCACTAGTAGGGCGAACTTCGCCTTTGTAGATAACATCGCGCTCGCCGATTAGGGCTGCAGCCAAGTAAGATAGCGGCGTTAAGTCGCCACTGGCACCGACAGAGCCTTCTTGAGGAATACGTGGTGAAATGTCTTGATTAATCAGAGTAACGATCTGGTTGAGCAAATCATGAGTAACACCAGAGACACCTTGTGACAACGAACAAAGACGCGTTGCTAATACTGCACGAGCTTGCTCGTGAGACAGTATTTCACCTAAGCCACAACCGTGGAAGCGTGTTAGATGCAGTGGTAATTCATCAACAAGGTTTGGTGGAATCGCAACGGTACATGAATCACCGTAGCCCGTTGTTACACCATAAATTACGCCTTCTTCTTTTAGTAGGCGTTCTAAGAAAGCGACACCACGGTCGATCTTAGATGTGAATGCTTCACTTGAGTTCATCGAGGCTTTTGCGCCTTGTGAGATAGCGACAACATCCTCAATCGTGAGGCGTTCGGCACCAAAGGTGATGCTATTTGGATTCTTTTTCGTCATGGTGCTTGCTCAATGTCCAAAAATTAAAAAAGTTGTACCACTGAAGCGGTGCTTTCAGTGTGTAGTGCTGTAGTCGGTCTGCGTATTTCTGCACGACTTGCTGTAAAGATTGTTCGCGGGTCTTTCTTGGTAGTTCTATCTTGTCGCTAAAATGCTCAAAATAGACATTAAAATGCGGCTTGGATTGTGAGTCGTCACGTAGTCCAAATAATAGAAATACTGGCGCTTTGAGAACCGAGGCTAACATAAATGGTCCTTGAGGGAAGGGCGCTTCCTTACCCAAGAACTCAGCCCATACAGAGCGACTCTCTTTGCTGGTGGAGGTTCTATCGCCAACAATCACAATCCACTCACCTTGTTCCAGTTTCTGTTGCAACAAGATAGCGGTATCAGGCCCCATTGATGTCACCTGAATCAGGTTTAAATCAGACTGCGGGTTGACCGCTTTCATCACCGAATTAAAACGCTCAGCGTGCTCGGTAAAAACCAATGCATTGATTTTGATGTTTGAGTGTCTGCGACCCAAAGCGCGGCACTATTCGATGTTGCCAAGATGAGAACCCAGAATCAGCACACCTTGTTGGTTAGCCACCATGCTCTCAAATTGTTCTTGACCATGAATGCTCAGGTTATCGACCGAAAAATCCCCTTTCCATGCAGCCAACTTGTCTAGCATGGTATGGCCAAATGAAAGCAGATGGTTATAACTGGTTAATTCCGCCGGTAACTCAATATTCTGTTGTTCAGCGTAAGTCTTTAGTTGAAACAGGTACTGTTCTGAAGCGTTTCGTGCGCGTTTGCTCGTTAGGTGGTAGTAACGCATCACACCACGTAAAATCAGATTAAATACGCCTCGGCCTAACAAGGTATAAACGGCCAATAACAGTTTGATGCCAAGTACGGTGCCGCGTTCTTGAGTGCGGGACCAATGGGGTTGCTCTGACTCGTTATTGTTTGACCCAGTCGATGAATCTTGCTTTTGACCACTTTTAGCAGAATCGGATTTGAAATGGCGAGCAATCAGCTTAGGTGCTCTTGGTAGCATGCCGAAGAACAATCGCGTGTGCATCCAGCTGATTTTTACGTTGTCCCACAGCGCATCGAAATGAGAGATACCGTTTTCAGGATAGATAACCCGCGTTTCAACGAAGTCGATGTCGCAGCCTTCCCAATACAGTCGAACCAGAATCTCGATATCGAAGTCCATTCGAGACCCAACATCGTATTTGCTGAGCACAGCTTGTGTTGGGTTGATCGGATACGCTCTAAAGCCACACATGCTGTCTTTAATTGATAAAGAAAGGGTTTCTATCCATACCCAAACATGTGTCGCGTAGCGTCCGTAGAGCCTTGCCTTGGGCACGCTCTCGTCATAAATAGGCTGACCTGATATCAAGCGCATCGGCTTAGCTCGCGAAGCTTGGATTAATGCGGGTAGTGCTTCAAGGTCATGTTGACCGTCAGCATCAATCTGGATTGCATGACTAAAGCCGAGCTCTTGCGCTCGCTTGATGCCAGCTTTTACAGCGCCGCCTTTGCCTTGGTTCTGTTCAAGCGTTACTAAAGTTACGCTTGGGCTATCGGTAAGGGGAGCTAGCAACTGTTTAGTGGCGCTCTCACTGCCATCGTCAACGATGATGATCGGCAATTCAAAATGATGGAGTGAAGAAACCACAGCAGGCATGGTTGCGCCATGGTTAAAGCACGGAATCAGGAAGCAAGCGTTATAGCTACTTTCTTTGTTTTGGTGCTGAGAAGTAGCCTCGACGGCAGCGCTATTCACTTTTCTCTCCCAGCTTCATTTTACCTGAAGAGTGGGTATGTTCACCCTTGTTCGAGGTGTAACTGAAGCTGAGCTTGTCTTTGTCAGCATCCCATTTGAGTGATAGCTGGATTGTTGCATCAGGCAGGATAGGCTCTTGGAATTTGATGACTTCCATGCCTTTAAAGCAACCAGGGACATTCAGCTCTTGGACTGCATAGTAAAGCGCCCAATCAATCTGTGTAACACCCGGAAGAATAGGGAAGCTTTTGAAGTGCCCCTTAAAATCGGTGATGTCTCCAGTTACATGGAGAGTCAGGGTCGATTCCTTCTCTGCAGTGTCAACAGCAATGATGTTTGGCTTTCTCTTATCCATAGCGTGTGCTTAGAATCCTTGGGCTGAAAATAGGTGTTTTGACAAAAATATAAAAAGATAAACTCAGTGTAAAACACGATAAGCGATTTCTATGATTTTACGAGCTGCTCTATGTGAGAAGTTAATCGCTTGCCTTGGCTGTTGAGGGGAATCTCATCAACCACACGATACTTTCTCGGGATGGCGATTGGCTCTAACCATTTTCTGAGTTCTGAACGCAGCATCAACCAGAACTTGCCTCTGCTCATGGTCGCGAGTGTCGCTTGGCCTTCATCTGATAATACCAAAACCGACGCCAAGATTAAGCGTTCAGGCTCTTCAAATGGAATCACCACACATTCACTTATCCAAGGCAGTTGCTCTAGTCGCTTTTCGACTTCAACCAGTGATACTCGTTTTTCTTCTATCTTGATCACTCGGTCGGTCCGGCCTTTCAATATGAATTGATTGCTCGAGACCATTTCGCACTCATCGGCGGTTTGATACCAGTTGTTTTTGTCGATGTACGGCGACAATAACTTAATGCAATTCTCACTGTTGAGACTAGCCTTAAGACAGTCAAAAAGTTGCCAAGGCGTTTGAGCGCTCTCTTGCTGACGAAATGCGATGCCGCCGGTTTCTGTGCTACCAAAGAGTTCAATCGGTAAATGACCAAGCAGGCTTCGTGATTGGTGAGCAGACTCAGTCGGTAATGGGCCGCCAGAAGAAAACACACCAGCAAGCTGTGCAGATTTTGTTTCGTGCTTTAATCGTTTGAGCAGAGCAGGGCTACTTATCAGCACACAGTTTTTATTAGCGTGAGACAAGATCTGTTCTGGGTACTCAAGGTTGTTTCGAGCAAATGGAACACCAGAACAGAGCGGCCATAAGATTCGAAACAACAAACCATAGATATGCTGGTGCGAAACAGTACTGTGAACTCGATTACCCCTGAGTAATTCGCCCCAGTTCTTATTTAACTGAGCCGTCTCAATGTCTAGGTGTTCTAATGTTTTATTGATTGCCTTGGGTGTGCCGCTTGAACCTGACGTAAACAAGGTCAAATGGATTTCAGCCAAATCAATGGTCGCAAGATTATCGATTAGAGGTTGTTTTGAAGAGGTGTTTGAGTCCAACAAGTTTTGGATATTGCGAACGTCGCTCACTTCAACCATACCAATCGAGTCATCAACTAACAGGCAATCAAAATGTTCACTCAATTCCGCAAGTGCACAGGGCTGGTAGTTGCCCGGTAAGATGATGTGTTTTTGGCTGACGGCACATGCCAAAAAGGTCACCGAAAATAGGTAGCTGTCTTGGGTGCAAATCGCAACTCGTTGAAAAGGGGATGAAGATAAAAGGTGCACGAGTTGAGATAAGTCGGCGCTAAATGTTTGCCACGTAATCTCGCTATTGTCGTCAAAGCAGACAATCGATTCAGGGGCTCTTGTTTGGCTGAGAAGTTCAGACAACGAGATGTAAGATACGGTTTGTGTCATAACAATTTAACTCTGACGAATGCGCTGTCTTACTACCCACTCTCCTGCAAAGAGTAACCCTGCGAACAAATAGCTGAGTAAGCCATTGTATAGGGTCCATATTTCAAGAGGTTGGAAGCAGGTGTAAAGAGCAAGAGAGCCATTGATAACAAAGAACAAACACCAAACTTTGGTGACTTTTCGTGTGTAATCAATGCCACTTTGCGGAAGTTTAGGCTCTTGGAGTCGAGCAAGACGCTCGATAATCGTTTGCGGTTGCCAAAGGCTTGAAGCGAACACAACCAACATACAAACGTTAACGATGACCGGGTAATAGGTTAACCAGCCATGCTGCTTGAAGGTTAATCCTAATGCCAGCAGAAAAATCCCGGCACTACCACTGATCCAAGCTAGGTGTTTTAGCTCTTTGATTTTAGCCTGACCGCCAGTGAAAATACGGACAGCAAAGATAACGGCCAAGACGATACCAACGGTTTGTAGGCCAAACTTGTTGAGTCCAAAGTAAACCGCTATTGGATAAGTGAAAAGTATGATTGCCGACAGTAAAGTCAGCAGAGGACGCATTATGCGTCCTTCAATAGTTCAACCACAGACTCTACAACGTCATTAACGGTGCGTACTGCTTTGAACTCTTCAGGTTTGATCTTCTTACCTGTTACGTTCTGTAGGTGAACGACCAAATCAACCGCATCAATGCTGTCTAGGTCTAGATCAAGATAAAGGTGTGCTTCAGGCGTGATATCTTCAGCATCAAGCTCGAACAGCTCAATCAGCGCATCTTTAACCTGGTTGTATACTTCTTGTTGGTTAGCTTGTGTCATAAAGATCTGTCTAGTTGTTCGTTTGAGATGAGATGTAATTTGCTAGGTTTTCAACGGATGCAAAGTGCTGGCGAGTGTTTGAATCGTCGGCATCGATAACGATGTTGTACTTCTTCTTGATAGCAAGACCAAGCTCTAGCGCATCAATAGAGTCTAATCCAAGTCCATCACCAAATAGTGGAGCTTCCGTTTCAATCTCATCAATACTCATGTCTTCAAGGTTCAATGCGTCGATGATCAGTTGTTTCAGTTCGTTGTGTAATGTTTCCACTTTGGCCTACTTAATGCTTTATCTGAATGCTGCTTTAAGGGGGCGATTCTACATTATGCGATGTATTTTCGAAATGCTGATATCGCCAGTTGCTTTATTGATGAGCTAAATGCTTTCTTCGGAAGGGAAAATCGAGTGTGCAAGGTGATGATTAAGGCGCCTTGCTGCCGAAGTTAAGTTATTTGAATTCTCAATAAATGGTGCGACTTCTATTTTACCTTTCACCGCGATATGAAAAAAGGGTTTCGTCGCAGGAACTTGATACCATTTTTTCTCTTTCGTTAAGAATGTCGGAGAAACCGTAATATGAATCACGCGTAAATCGGTTTGTGTTCGAGTCGCGATTTGTGCCGCCCCACGTTGTAATGATGGTTCAATTCCGGGCGTTGTGCGAGTGCCTTCGGGAAAAACCAGCAGCACATTGCCACGTGAGAAACGTTCTTCACAGCGCTCTAAAAGATCGTCAGGAGCTTGGTTTGGGATATAACCTGCGGCTTTGACAATCCTTTTCATAAAAGGGTTTTCCCAAATAGCGGCCTTAACGAGGCAATCACATTGAGGAAGTTGAGAAGCGATCAGCACATAGTCGATTAAGCTAGGGTGATTGGCGACGATGATGCAGTTACGATCTTCACGTAATAGATCCGCGCCATCAATTCGGTAATCAATCGCGCCCGTTAACTTCATGATTTGGCAAAAGGCGTTGAATGAGAAACGAATCAATCGCTGCGCTTTAAGCTCTCTTTTAATGGTATTGGGAGTCGTTAGCGCGATAGTGGGTAAGATTAAGAAGCTTAATACTAAGCCGCCTAGACCAAAGATGGTAAAGCACAGCCCTGTCGCGAATACTCGCCAATATTGGTCGACTTTGCTCATGACTGTGGGCCTGGCTCGGTGTTATTTAACCAAGACCAAGTTTGGTGCTTGCCAGCAATAGCCCACTTATTTGTACCCAATAAGATATGTTGGAGCGTTTGTAGCCCTTGTGGTAACTGGGAAGGTGCTTGGTTGGCTTCTACTGCTCTAGCAATAGAGTACTCACTGCCAGCGGTGAGCACGAAGCCCAGAGCGTAATCCGCATAGTGTTGTGTTTCGTATTCTTGGTAAAGCTCAGGCAAAGGCTGGTCGAAGTCAATGACGAGTACACGATGTGACGGATACTGATGAAGGTAAAGATAAGCTTCAATCAGAGCGTTATGGAAGGTATCTTGCCCTGCGGCGATTGAAGTCAGTGGAATCGGCGCTTTGGCGGCAATAGTGGTTAGACCGGCAGCGGTATTATGTACCGATTGTGAGAACGCCATCGGCGAGGCATCGTCACCTTCTAATATCGACTGAATCAAAGTGGCAGTTCGGTGCAGCTCACCATGTCGGCTAGCAAAGACAAGATAATCAATCGAGGTGTCTTTTAATAAGGTTAACGCGGTTTGGACGGCAAGTTTGCTTTGCACACTCATTCGACGGCGCATCATTGGAGGGATAGCTTTAAATTCAGTTGAGCCATCTTGTGGCCAATCTAAATTAGTGCTCCACGCTTGCCATTGGGTAACAGAATTGAGACCAGCCGAATTTGCAGACCATTTCTCAATATTAAACGACATTAATTGGGATTGATTTGACATAGAGTATTGATTTGCTTTGGGTCTAACTAAATACTAAGCGCGCTTATAAATAAACACAGATAAGGAATTTAAATGAAATTACTAAAAATAGCGGTTTCAATGTTATTCATATTCGTTCTTGCAGGATGTGGACGCGTCCAACCTGTAATGAATGTTGAGGATACTCCAGTTGCACTGAATCTTCAAAGTAAACAGGTTAAATCAGCTATTTATGAATCGGCTGAAAATCGAGGCTGGTTGGTTTCAGAAATAAAGCCTGGCTTGATACGTGCTGAGTTGTATGTTCGTTCGCACCACGCTGTGGTTGAAATTCCTTATAGTGATAAGTTTTACTCTATTCTTTACGTTGAGTCAGAGAATTTGAAGTACGACGATGGTGAAATACACCGTAATTACAACCGTTGGGTTAATAACTTAAACGTTGATATTAAACGTAAGCTTGCACAAATGGCAGCTGAGTAACTCTCTATTATTTAAAGTTAGGTTTTTCGTGTCGGAATATAAATTAGATCCATTCAACGCATTAGAAGCAAAAACAGAAGCGCAGAAATTGTCGTTCGCTCCTATTGTTTTTCATACTGCTCGTACACTTCGTGATTTAGGTATCTTGAAAGCGTTAGATGACGCGGGTAATGAGGGTTTGGCAGCAGAGTCGATCTATGAATCAACTGGTGTCTCTGAGTACGGCGTGAAAGTCCTGCTCGATATGGCGTTAAGTGCGCATATTGTTACTTGGGACAAACCTAACTATAAAATAGCCAATCTTGGCTTCTACCTTCTGCACGATGGCATGACCAACGCAAACATGGATTTTACGGCCGATGTTTGTTACGCCGCGATGATGCATCTAACCGAAGCGATTGAAGAGGGCACACCTGCTGGCTTGAAAGAGCTTGGAGATTGGGAAACCATTTACCAAGGCTTGTCTCAACTGCCAGAGAAAGCAAAAGAGAGCTGGTTCAAGTTTGATCACTTCTATTCAGATCGTTCGTTCCCTGTGTTACTTGAGAAAGTCTTCAGCAAGAAACCTAAGTCACTGGTGGATATTGGTGGTAACACCGGTAAGTGGGCGATGCAGTGTTGCAATCACGACTCGGACGTTGAAGTTACGATTGTTGATTTGCCACAGCAGTTAGAGATGGCAATGGCAAACGCAACACAGCATGGTCATCAAGACCGAGTAACGCCATTCCCAGCGAATATGTTGGATAAACAGCAAGCTCTGCCAACGGGCGCCGATGTGTGGTGGATGAGCCAGTTCCTTGATTGCTTCTCGCCAATGGAGATTCTGAGTATATTAAAGCGTGTTCGCTCTCATATGTCAGAAGAAGCGACGGTCTATATCCTTGAACTGTTCTGGGATGCACAGAAATACGATGCGGCTTCTTATAGCTTAAACGCGACGTCTCTCTACTTTACCTGCTTGGCAAATGGCAACAGCCGTTTTTACCGCAGTGAAGATTTCTTAGAGATTGTTGAAGAAGCGGGCTTTGAAGTGGTAACTCGCACCGACGATATCGGTCTTGGTCACACGCTTCTAGAATTGAAAGCTGGCGCGCAATAAAAATAACAAACATGGCTTAAATAATGAAAAAACTATCAACTCAAGTGGTGATCATCGGAGCTGGACCGTCAGGGTCTATTGCTGCGTCTTTGCTTCATAAAAAAGGCATCGATGTTCGAGTGATTGAAAAGAGCGTATTCCCTCGCTTTTCTATTGGTGAAAGCCTATTACCAGCTTGCATGGAAGTGATTGAACAGGCTGGGATGACTGACGCAGTGATCAACGCCAACTTCCAATACAAAGATGGCGCAGCCTTTCGCAAAAATGGCGTTTATACGGCGTTCAATTTTGAAGACAAGTTCTCTGCTGGGCCGGGAACGACGTTTCAGGTTCAACGAGGCGCCTTTGATAAGGTTTTGGCAGATACGGCTGAGGAGCAGGGGGTCTGCATTGATTATCAACATGAGTTGATGGGCATTAACTTCACTGAAGACAGCACCATTTTAGACGTACAAGTGCTTGATGGAGAACGCTATCAGCTCGAAGCGCAATTCGTGCTGGATGGCAGTGGCTTTGGTCGCGTGTTACCGAAGATGCTTGATTTAGAAGAGCCATCATCGCTTCCTCCACGCAAAGCTATTTTTACGCACATTAACGATCATATTGCAGAGGTTGATAACGACCTTGAATATGACCGCAATAAAATCTTGATCTCTGTGCACCCAACCAACCCTGATGTTTGGTATTGGTTGATCCCGTTTAGCAACGGTGTCTCTTCGTTTGGTGTGGTAGGTGAGCCTAAGTTCTTTGAATCCTATCCAGAAGACAAGATAGCTGCCATTAAACAGCTAGCGGCAGAAGAGCCGGGCTTAGCCGAAATTCTGGCAAATGCCGAATATCCAAACCCTGCGGGTGAAATTGGTGGCTATTCTGCCAATGTAAAACATCTGGCGATGGATAAGTACGCGTTGCTTGGCAATGCTGGTGAGTTCCTTGATCCGGTATTTTCATCCGGCGTGACGATTGCTATGAAGTCGGCGCAGTTTGCGGTTGAGTGTGTTGAAAAGCAGCTTAACGGTGAACAAGTTGATTGGGAGCGCGATTATGCCGATCCGTTGATGGTTGGCGTAAACACCTTTAGAACGTATGTTGAGGGGTGGTACTCAGGTACTTTGCAGGATGTGATTTTTTATCAAGATCCAAACCCAAAGATTAAGCAGATGGTGTGCTCAATTCTGGCGGGTTACGCATGGGATCAAGCCAACCCTTATGTTAAGGAATCTAAGCGCCGCCT
Organism: Vibrio splendidus 12E03; assembly: GCF_000272105.2. Classification (GTDB taxonomy): domain Bacteria; phylum Pseudomonadota; class Gammaproteobacteria; order Enterobacterales; family Vibrionaceae; genus Vibrio; species Vibrio splendidus_I. The sequence goes on along the minus strand of NZ_AJZD02000004.1, from coordinate 112 downwards.
CACGACATTGGCAGAGATATGCCGAAGCTAGATGGTCTATTTAGTGTGTGGACAACACGCTAAAGCGCCAAGATGCCTAACCTAAAAAGAAAAACAGCCGCAATGTGCGGCT
>NZ_AJZD02000003.1 GCF_000272105.2 Vibrio splendidus 12E03 | reverse complement strand
ATCTCGCAACGATACCTCGGAGCCTTTGAGCGACGACGGTTTTATCGAATTACAGCCGACCACTAATGAGGTCAAGGTGGCTGAGTTGATATCTCGTAGCGATTCTAAAGGTTCTTTGGTTTCATCTAAAGTGAGCTCGAAAGAAGATATCCCTGAAAAGAAAGAGACAGCTTTTCTATCAGAACATATTTTATCGGGTGGTTGGAAATTTGAGGTTCAAGGTGGTAAAGCTCGTTGGGTTAATGTTCAAGCGAGCAATTTAAATACTCAACAAAGACCAGTGATCCTTAGTGCTGGGTCAGCCATTAGTGGTGTTGCGCAAAACTATACGCAAGGTATTTTTGCCAATGTGAAGGACCTTGGTGAAAGTCGACGAGAGTCTTTTCATAAGCTTCAAGAGGGAGTATCAGTAAAGCAGCTCTCAGAGTTTAATATTATAAACGGGAAAGCTGAACGGCCTTTGGATAAACAGAATATCGCTTATGTCGCGTAGTGAATAAATCTGTCAAAAGCAGAGGTTTGTATTAAAAGACTAAGTTCAGGTTTAGTCTTTTTTTTTCTTTTGAGCTCAGTGAGCTTGATTGGTTAAGGTACGCCGAAGTATTGAACAGAGGTGTTCCCTTGTACATTGAAATTGAACCAGAACAGCGAGTGATTCCACAAATCACACTTAAGCGCAGGCGTAGCTCTAATGTAATTAAAAAGTCTGAGGTACGCCTTTTTCACGAAGCTCAGGCGTTGTTGATGGCGATAGAAGAGCAAACGCAAGAGCATCAAAAGATTCTTGAGAAACAAGTATTGCGGATGATTGAAGACAAAGAGCAGGCACTCAATGAATATGTGGAGAAAGCTTACGATAAGGTCATAGAAAGTTGGCTGCGTCAGCAGAGTGAGTGGTTTGAACATGCCCAACATCAACTGGCGGAATTGCTCAATGATCAACAAAACAACTTCAATCAAGTCAAGCAAGAACTCAAAAGATCGATTGCTACCTCGGTCAATTCACGTCTAACCAAATTGAATCAAAGTGACCATCTGATTGGTCACCTGGTTGAGTTGCTGCACGCTGAAATTGATGATGAAGCGAGAAACTTGTCGGTAAAAAAAATCACCCAAGAAGATGGCGTGGTTTTAACTATCGAGAATGAAGACAGTATTATTAGTATTAACACTGTTAGCCTCATTAATGAGTTGAGAGCGGGTTTGGACCAATTATGATAACTCGGTTCAAAGGGCGGTCGTTACTGTTCAACCCGAGCAGTGTCATTATTGCTTTGCTATTGCCTACCATTATTTTGGTGACTTTACCTGGCGGTATTATCGATGCATTTATTCTAGTCAGCTTTATCAGTTCCGCTTTGCTCTTGGTGATCATGTTAGAAAATGATGACCCTCTGAACGTCACTTTTTTGCCTACAGTGGTGCTACTACTGACTACCTTTCGCTTATTGCTTTCTATTGCAACTACCCGAAATATTATTGCAAACGAGGATGTTGGCGATGTAATTGAAACTGTCGGCGAGTTTGTAATGGGCGATAATTTGATTTCTGGCCTACTTATTTTTGTCATTATCACCATTGTTCAGTTTTTAGTGGTTACTAAAGGCGGAGAGCGGGTTGCCGAAGTCGGTGCGCGATTTTCTCTTGACGCACTACCCGGTAGACAGATGACGATTGATGGTGACTTGAAAAGTGGCCTCATTACTGGTGAGCAGGCGCAAAAATTACGTTCAGATCTTAGTACTGAAAATAAACTATTTGGTTCGCTTGATGGGGCTATGAAGTTTGTTAAAGGGGACTCTATCGCTGGGATTCTAATCAGTCTAGTTAACCTGTTTGGCGGTATTTATGTCGGCATCAATCAATTTGACTTATCGCTTTCAGAGAGTGTGAGTCGATTTTCGGTTCTAACAATTGGTGACGGCCTTGTCTCTCAGATCCCGAGTTTGTTGCTCTCGATGGCATGTGGGGTTTACTTAACCCGAATTAAAGGTGCTGGAGAAGAATCAAGTCCTTTTATTGAACAGTTAATGACGCAAATTGGTGTGTTCTGGAAAAGCCTATTGATCATCGGATTCGTCATCTTTGCGCTTGGCCTATCTAATAGCAACTTGTTGTACGTTTGTGCACCTCTCGCGCTGATGTGCGCGTTATTGGCTTTTTTATTATGGCGTAAGCAAGCCCAGCCAACAGCCATAGCGGTATTTGAGCCGTTAGGTTCTGGTGTATTTCAGTCGCTTAAATTTGTTATTCGCGAAGGTAACCATCAGCTTGTTATTCAGCGTAGAGTCGAAGATATTGAGCAAGTTTTGTGGGGGCAGTCTTTGGGGGTGCCTGCAGTAACTGTTAATGCCCAGCTCGATAATGATATTGAAGTCTATGTCTCCGGTATATGTATTTTCCGTTTTAGTCATGACGCTTCGCAGTCTGTAATTGAAGTGATGGAGGATGATGTTTTTATCCGCCATCAAGATGTTGTATCAAATGTTTCGACAATCGTTGATTACTTTCTACGAAAACGCTTAGTGGAAAAATATAACCTCCAATATACCAGCAATATTGTAGATGGGTTGGCGACGCAGAGTGAAGTGATGAAAAACGAAATCGACTCAGCGATTGGTTTGAATCGTGTTCATGATGTTTTGAAAGAGATGATCCGTTCATCTGAATTCTATTTGGATAGGATTAGCTTTTTTGAGGCGCTGATCTACTGGTCTCGTATTGAAAGCGAGCCTAAAAACTGGTTGATCCGCATTCGTAGCCAAGCGCGTTATGAGATTACATCACGCTTACTTCATAACCAAGATAAGCTGCATGTTGCTCTACTTGATCCCCCATTAACGGAATTGATTGAATCATTTGTTATGGGTGAGACGGAAGATGTAGATCGATTGATTGATATTCAACAAAGCTTGCGTAAAGAAGTGGTGCGTTTAACGACACAGTACGGATGTAAGCCTGTTTTAGTGGTTAATGATAGCGAGGTCAATCCGGTGAAATCCTTTTTCCAGCAGGTAATGTCAACAGTTGTGGTGTGTAGCCATGGCGATATTGCCGACTCTTCTTATGTTGCGACATCTGAGCCACTTCAGATTGCAAGTTAAGGGGACTTAAATGGAATCCACTGAACCTAAAAAATATCCGCCTACGGAAAAGAAATTACGCGATCTGAAAAAGAAAGGGCAGTTTCCCAAAACTGAACTGGCGGAGCCGACTTTAGAGTTGATTGTGTTTGCTGTGGTGCTAATTGGTGTCATTTTTCTACTCTTCGAAAACGCAGACCGTTGGATGGAAGAAATGCTTTACTCCGACGTTCAAGTTGGTTTTAAGTTGATGCTTTCATTGATTAGTGCAGTGATTGGGGGGTTGGTACTGGTCAAAATGATTATGGCGGTTATTGATTGGGTTGTTATTAATAAAAATGTTATCAACACCGAATCCTTGGGGTTAAAAATTGAAAAGCTTCACCCTGTTACTGGGTTCAAGAATATTTTTGGTATTGAGGCAATGTCACGCTCATTGCGTAAGGTCTTAGAGCTGCTTTTTCTTCTGTTTTTGCTCAAGTATGTTTTTGATATTGCAGGTGACGAACTTAATACACTCAAAGAGATCAACAATCGCAGCTTCTTTCTCTACAACTTGGTGTTCTGTCTATTGATGGTGTCACTGTTATTTTTTGTTTATGGGGTGAGTGTTGGTTGTGTCGATTTCTTAGTCGAGCGTTACCACTTTGAACGAAAAAACCGTATGACGTTCACTGAGATGAAGAATGAAATGAAAGAAACGGAAGGATCACCCGAAATAAAATCAGAACGCAAAAGAAAGATGCGCGAGGTTATGGAGGCTCCTATTACCAAAGGTAGAACACCGACATTTGCCTTGGCAAACCCAACTCATATTTTGGTTCCTGTCTGTTTTGAACCACATATTGATAAAGCTCCGGTTGTCTTAAAAATCAGTACGGACTTATTCGCTCAGGAAGAAAAAAAGCGTTTAAAGATGATGAACGTGCCGATTATTGAACACAAACCTTTGGCACGAGCCTTCTATCGCAAGATGAAGCACGGTGAAGATTTTATTCCTAAAGAATTCTATCGTGACGTGGCCATGATCCTATCTGCCCTTAAAAAGCATCAAAAGAATGAACAATCTAAATAAAATCAGCCTCCCGTTGGTCGGGGTGATCATGCTAAGCGCGTGCAGTAACCAGGTTCGAGACGACAATTTAATACTCGATTATGATTGGAAACCCGATGTGTACAATTTGGTGATCGCTAATGTTGCCGATGCCGATAATTTGCGATTTTGGGTTCGGCGGGCCCCGGAATACGCAGAAGGATCGCCGCACCAAAGAGCCTGTGTTGAGGTTGCGCAACCGACAGAGGCAAATCGATTCTATATTGCTAACCTAAATACTTATGGTCTGACGGAAGTGAAAAGCTGTAGTGAAAATTATCTGGCGGTCAATAACCTAGTTGAACCAGAAAGAAGCCAGGCCTTTGATGGTGAGCAATGGCGAACAGTCTATGGTATTTCCAAAAGTGAACTCAATCATTCAAGTTTGTTACTTAAGTTTGAAAACTTGTTTCCCGTCAATGAGTTTAGTCTGACCAGAAAAGCGCGTAATTCTTTGATTGCTGTGTTAACGGAATTACAAAAGTGGCCAGTACAAAGCGTGACTATTTATGGAGTGGCTGATTCATCTGGCACTTATTCTACTAATCGAACGCTGGCGGACCAACGAGCGAAAGTGACTCGTGAATTTTTAATAGAAGAAGGATTGAGGTATGTCCCTGTGCATATCAGAGGTAGTGTTGAAAATGGTCTAGATACGGCGCAGCAGCGAGTCGGTCAAAGACGTTTCATGATAGAGGTAAAGTTAAAAAAACATGAAAAATAGAAAGTTTTTTTTATTGGTCAATGAATTTGTTCACTTGAATCACGGAGGCAGCCTTCACCTTGAAGGAGGCGATGCTTTAATTTGTCAATATAAAGAGCGGCAGATAAGAGTTGAGAATGGCGCTAGGCTTGGTTTACATGGGCAAATTGTGCTGGTGACAAAAATCAATCAGCAGTCATTGTCCGCTAACCTGTCGCTCAAGCTCAATGCCGATTTTCGCCTTACGGCGGACGGCTACATCGCCTGTATCACAGAGCAAGACTTTGATTTTATGCGCCATATTACGTTGCCGGAACATCCTCAGGAACTACTCCGTCTGTTAAATGAGTTTGTTGTTCAAACCACTATATTGGATGAAGAGATAAAACTACATGTGGTTGATTGAATTTGTAGACGGCCACCTCCACGGTGTATCGCTGCCATTGCAAACAACATTCTCTCTCATGGGCAACAAAGAGGTCAGGCGAGATAATCAACTTTCTGTGCCGGAATATCTTCCTAGTGATACGGAATTAGTTTTTAAAATAGAAGATCAAGCATGGTTCGTGAAAGGTTTTCGTCGCGGCGATAAGCTTAAAAAACTGGTGGCTAATAGAGTCTACAGCTTTAAAGGGTTGAGTTTTTTCTTATATCAAGAAGGAGAGAGGAGCCCGAAGTTACGTCGTTTTGGTTTTAGGCAGTATCAGCCCGTGGTGGCTTTTACTTTGCTCCTTAATGTTGCACTGGCGGCTACAGCATTGGCTTTTTTTTATAATCAGCAGCAGACGTTGATTGCAGGATATTTAAATATGTTGGGTTCTGGTTTTATTAAAGACGGCAAGTTAAACGTTTTTGATGAAGCAGCGCTGCAGGCTCTTCCTGATTACTGGCAGGACAACCTTAGATTAGTAGAATCAAACCAATACCTTCGATTAACGCAACTCGATATTGAGCTAGTTTCTTCTCTGACAGGACAATCGCTTGAGAGTCAGTTGGTATCTAAAGCTAGCAGAGATGAAGTTCAGGTTAATACCTATGAAGAAGAGAATCAGATAATGCTTCTGTTTGGGGAGTATGGATTAACGTTTTCTAAGGTGGGGGATAATTGGTTTGTGTCAGATCGGGTTAAAGCGGAGCAGTTATTGAAGAGTGCAGGGCTCGGCTCATTGACGGCGAACCTAAAAACGAAACTTGACCAAACCGAGGTCATTTCTAGTAGAGAATTCCCGTACTCAATTTTTTATTCAACCACTTCTGGTGGCTATATTTACGACCAACAAGGGCGCTATTGGGAAGGCAGCACTGTCCCAAGCCTCGGGGTCATTCAATCGATAACTCGAGACAAAGTCGTATTCAAAAATACTCATAAAACTCGTGTGTACCTAATTCAACCATAGTAGGAAAATAGTATGTCAGAAATTCATATTGGAATGACGCGAGTTCCGAGCGTGCAAGACCAGGGCTCGGAACAAGCAAAAGCCATCGTTGAAAACAGCCCACTGGTTCAGCGAGTAGTCAACGCAAGCCGGGATACAAGTTCGTCACAATATCTCTTTACTCCTGGGTTTTCCGATCCACTAGACCTTATTGATCAACTGTTATCCAAGTACATTGAGGATCAAACCGCTAAAGCGGATGAGACAGCTCAAACAATAGAGACACAATCGAGTGCTATTGCTGAAATTAACCGGTTATGGGGATTAATCATGGCAGAAACACTCCCTAATACCGATCCTTCAAATAATGATGAGACGGGTCTGAAAAATGTAAAAATATCATCAAATCCAGATGTTTATGCTCTGGATGAAATTGATAGGCTTATCAAGAAGGATTTAAATGACGGGCAAGGAATCGCAGCAATTACAGGTAAGGAGCTCAGTGCGACAAAAGATATGAAGGTCTCTTATGGAACCTTACAAGAATACAATGCTACGATGACAGCGTACTGTGACACGATTCAGGTTGACCTAGATACACAGCAGCAGGAGTTTAAAAATATTATGACGGAAATATCATCGGCTCAAGAAGAGATACGTGATGTGCGCCGTGCCATTGTGGCGATTACACAGGGGTAAATAATGAAAGTTGCAATTGATGTTGTGGTTGGACACACCACGATGACTCTGGATGAACTTAATCAGTTACATAAAGGTCAGATTAAACCCGTAGCGGACTTTATCCAGTCTGAAGTCATGCTTAAAAGTGGCAATGAGCTGATTGCAACAGGAACACTCGTCAAAGTTGACGAGCAGTTTTGTGTAGCAATTGACGAAATTAACGTAACAGCATAACTAAGCTAAATCATTAATAACCAAAGATAAAAATTTGAACCGTCCTTTTTATGAGTTTTTGAGGTTTTTTGATATTTTTATTTTTACTGGTTTTTGTGTTTTATAAATTCATGGGTTTTTCACGGCATTTTTATCATTTTTTTTCCAAATTAATACATTATCTCTATCGTTAATTTACTCATAAAATAGTACGCGGTTCTAACATTAGACACTGAATCAGCATATTAGGGTGGAGTGACGTCAGCGATCCAGATGAGTTGGTGTTTTATCGCCTTGTTTGGGTTAATAAAATAGAGCAAGAATAATCAGTGTATATAGGGGTGAATGATGGAAAGAAATTACGTATTGGGAAATCAGGTGATTTTTGACATTTTAAAACGTGAGGTTGTTGCCTGTGATCACGTTGTGAATTTGGGGGGGCGGGAAGCTGCAATTCTCAAATTACTGTGTGAACGAAGTAATCAAGTATTAAGCAAAGATGAGATTCATGAGCAGGTTTGGGGAAGGGTTTTGGTGAGTGAAACGTCTCTGACCAAAGCAATTTCCAATTTACGTAAATCGCTAGCCTTATTTAGTGATCTGGCTTGCGAGATAAAAACCGTACCGAAAGAGGGTTATATGTTGATTCTTGATGATGAGGCCGTAGCCCAATTATCGTCCGAAGATATACCGACCTTGGCGATTAAAAGTATCGTTAGTAGCACTAAACCGGTTATCAATTCTTCTTATCTTAACTCTGTTTCTGAACCTATCAGTTCCCCTGTTAAGGGGACATTTTGGTTTACAATGGTTTTTTCTGCTTCTTTATTGGCCTCGGTTCTGACGACTGGAATTCTGCTTTTTATGAGATGAACTCTCTGCATCTTGGGATAGCAATGGCGTTTGTCGTTGCTGTTCTCCTACCTACACGCTAGATAGTTCAGTGTTTTTACGAATTAAGGTGATTTGAATAAAAACAGTTCATGTAATATCCAATGGACGTATTTATTCCGATATTATCATTTTTATTAATTACAATAATGTCCTGTTTCGTGCATAGATAAACTTGTTCGGTTAAAACTAACAGGTAAGTTTATGTACTCTACATCATTAATGTCTGTTTATTCTCGATCCAGTGGAACGGAAGTAGATCCAGTCCAGCAAGGTCTCTTGTTTACTCCCGTAAAGCGTCGAGAGATTGAAGCAAAACATTTTATTGATTTGACGAGTGTCGATGACCACCATGGTTTAAAAATGATGCTGTCGCTCAGAAAAGGTAAACTCGTCTTAATTACGGGTAAGAACAAAGGCTTATTACGTGAGTTCTTGCATCAACGAAGCTTTTCTAAGCCTAACTACTACCAAGCAGAGGTCAGAACGCCCGATGCTCACTTTAGTCGTTTGTGGGTTGGCCACGATAATAAGCTTCATGCTTGTTACAGAGACACAAAAACAGGTAATGAACGTCACTGCATTTTAAAGCTCATCGGTGAATTTACCGAGAACCTGCGGGCAGAGGGAGCTGGCTTTAATGTGCGAGTCGATAAAACACCTGCTCAGGCTGACGTCAAAGACACACCTACTGAATCTTGCTCGGTAATAATGTTAAAGGGTGAAACACCTACGAAAGTAATCCTAGCTAGCCCAAGAGAACTTGTGATAGGTGAAGAGGAAAGCGTGAAGCTTGATTTACGCCTGTCTTCCAATGAATATATTACCAGCATAAAACCTTGCGGTTCAACGCTTCAAGTGGTGATCGAAAGTGCTACTAAAGTGTCCAAGGTAAGATATGTTGATGCGCAGCATCTGACTTTACAAAAAGGGGACAATAGTTTATCTCCCATAGTGTCCGACAGCCCTCCTATCGCTTTTGCGCATTTTAACGTCAATAACAGTAACCATTTTGCAAATGCCAACCCTTTTATAGATCACAAAATTAAGCATATTGGAAATCAATATGTGCCTTTATCGGGTTGGATTGACAGTATAAAGCATCGGTTGTCTCGTGGTCATGAGAAGTGGAATCGCGGAAGAAAAATTGATGCGGTAAAGTCGTTCGCTAAAGTCGTTGATCCTGGCCTACAAACTTCAGTTCATTGGGTAAAGGATAAGATAGAACGTCAGAAAGTTTCTCCTGTAATCATGTCTGTTGAGAAACGAATTTTCCATGAACTAAGTCAGCAAGAGTACCTGCAGTCAAAATGGGAGCAAGGGATATCACTCAACCAGATTATCAGTAGTTCAGCTAGGGTGTATAAGAAAACGGATCAGGAAATGCGGATTGCCATGGCGATACAAGCTGGTTCTGATAGGTCATCGACAGTAGGTGTTGAACCGGCTAAGCAGGGGGTAGCTAAGCAATTATCCAACAGTACCACCATCTTAGATCAGTTAGTGTTAGGTTTTAAACGCGAGCATGGCTCTTATGATAAACACCTAAAACAACGAATCATTTCATTGCAGCAACGAATGGATGATTTACTCGGCCACCCTTCATCTGATGTGTTGTTTGACTTCACTCAGTTTGCATCAATACAAATGTCATTGACTGCTTTATCTGAGGCTAAATCAACGCCTTTTACCCTGCAAGATCTTGACCTGTATCTACCTTATATTGAGCGCACATTGACCAATGCACGCCTTTATTTAGCGACTCAGGTGAGCGAACAGTTTAAACAGGGTAAAGCGCAATCAAATCAAACATTGGCTAATAAGTTATTCACTGAAAATCATGGTGAATGTAATCAGGCTGTTTTACGAGGTCTTGCATCGATGAAGGCACTGCGGAGTGCCCATAAATCGGGTGTTAGATTAGCTGAGTCTATGGGCAATACCCATAGTGGTTTGGGAAAAATTTGGAATGATTGGATGGGGCGGCAAACTCCAGCACATCAGATCACTGAGCAGATCAGCGGTCGAGTGAGTACTTTACCTCAAGGCGATGCTTTGACTCTAAGTGCCCATTATGGGGTGAGTGGTTTTGCGGGGGTAGCTCATTTCGGGTTACCGTTTTCTGGGGGATATTTCGCCGGGGTGGTCGCCAACTATGAGAAGCATTACGACTGTAAACTGCTCTCTTTGGAGGGGAATACAACTCAAATTCAATTCGTGCGCAAGGGTGAAAAAGGCGCAAGTGCTATCGTTGGGACTGGTGGAGGTTTAGAAGATCTAACTAAATTAGTCAGATATCGCAATGGCTCTTTAGTCACCCTTATGCCGTTTGAAGCGACTTTAGCGTTAACGGCAATGAAAGACAGTCAGCAGAGCTTTGCTTTTGATGTGAGTAATAATGATTTGCAGAAAACTCTTGGGTATCTATTTAGAACAGAGGATTGGCAGCAGGGCCTTGAAACTGAGTTTAATAAGGCTCAGTTTTCCAGTAGTGATTCATCAATAGCTAAGGTGAGTGGTTCCGCAAATAGCCAATTCAGATTTCAACTGGGCATTGATGCCTCTCCTAGTCTTTCAATGGTGATGCCTCGAACGTATGTTAAAGCCGGTATTGACATTGAATTGAGTAGACAACAAGCCAGGGAGTTTAAGCTAGGGGAACAAACTAGTGCCACACAAAGCGTGGATTATTTTGTCAGTGTGGATGCAGAAGCTAACAGTGGTGCGAGCGTGATGCTATTTCCGCTATCGTCTACCCATGCATTTCCAATAGCCATTGATGAAAAGACGTTTGTGTCTGTTAAGCCATTTGGTGATGGATTAACTGCGCATTACCCCACAAAACATCAAACAACGGAAACGATTAGTAAGCTCAGCCAACAGTCAAAGCCAGCCAGTTCAGATATCACTTCTCAACAGCTTGAGCTGATATGTACTGTGATAGAAAATTTCAAACGATGTATTGAAAAGCATCCTGAATGGGATATAGCAACGCAAAACCTCGCTAAATCACAACTTATGACTTTGTTTAATGCAAGGCAAAGTGGCTCTCATCAAGTTATTAAAACTATTGCTGCAGAGAATATACAACATTTAAAAGTATCGTATGAGCAAAAGATCAGCTGGAGTTCTCGTTGGGCGGATAACATGCGCCGAGCTTTTCATATCACGCCCAAACATTCTGCGTCTCTTGGTCAGTTAATGGAGGCTTATCCATCCGGGGGGAAGATGCTGAGAGCTTTACGTGCATCAAGCCAAAGTCAGAGCCAAATGCTAAATGTGGACAAAGCATCTTCGGTAACAGCTGTAGCAAAATATCAGATGCCCATAAGTGTGTTAATTGATCAGTTTAAACAAACCCTTGAGCAGCTTGACGATGTGCAAGACAGTAAAAGCGTCAGGGCGATTTTTAAATCCTTGAATCAACAGTTGAATAGAAAAGGTGAGACTGGGCGGAGTCTTTATAAGTTGAGTAAAATTGAGTGTATGCGAGCGTCTTCGTTGAGTCGTCATCCCGCTGGAGTTTTACCCATGGTTAAAGTTAAAAAACTCAGTCAGGTAATGCTTAATGAGTCTTTAGGTGACATTAACTTCTTGTATTCAGAGGAGGGTGAACCTGAAGTCATCAATCGTCTTGATGGCTCTTTATATAGTGTACCAAGTTAATATCCAGAAGAGTCTTGGGTGGTAAAAGCTGACCTTTTTTGAGTGTGCATGATAAGGGTAATTATCAGGAATTTTCACTGTGTGGTGACAGGTTGTTTAGTGATAATGCGCTCAACACATCACATAATGGAAACAAGCAATGTCCAATTTAAGCACAGGTTATATTTCAGGCGTTTTCGGTGGCCTTATCGATAATGCAGACGACAAAGTGTCGACTTTTATTACAGACCATACAGGTACTACAGCTAGCGACGGTACTTTTACGAAAGATCCTACTGGAACACTAGTCTTAAGTGCGTCCGAGTCACTTGAGCTTCAGCAGTTGATGGCCGATCAGAGCATCGCCGCTCAAACATCGACGTCAACACTAAAATCCGTCAAAGATTCAATTTCAGCTTCTGCACGAAATATTTAATACGTCGGGGTCATTTGACCCTGCTACTTTTAGCTGTAAGTGAGCCCAGTTTATGATTCAGTTGCTTAGTCCAGATAATGCATTTTCTGGTGCAAACCTGATCGTTTTGTTGACGCTGGCGTTGTTGTCAACGGTATTTTTTATCTGCTTTTCTGGTTTTGTTAAATACAACATTGTGCTCAACATTATTAAAAATGCGGTTGGGACTCAGCAGATACCACCTACGATCGTTGTCAACTTGCTTGCAGCGCTAATGGCGCTGAATAGTTTATGGCCAGTTATTAAGCCTGGTATTGAGCGCGTAAAGCCCTATTTCTCTGAACAGAAGAAAGAGACTCTTGGTTTGCCATTGGATCTGACATTGGAAGAAGAGCAGCCCAAAGATATTACGATGTATTATTTAGCCAGTAACATCTTTGATTTTTTCCCCGAATTGTTGGATCGAGCTGAGACTAAGACGAATCAATTGACAAGTATGATCGATATTCCACTTCATTTTGATGAGGATAACGATACGTTTAAGTTTTTTCTAGGCAATCTGATTCTTGACCTATATCAGGGTTTTGAACTGGGACTTAAATTGTACATGGTGTTTGTCAGCATCGACTTTTTGATTGCGGTGATTTTGAGTGGTGTTGGTATGACGATGTTGTCACCTACCGTAATTTCAACACCCGTGAAATTGGCGGTTTTCTACTTCTCGGATAGCTGGACTTTATTGTTCAGAGCTCTTGGCTAATATGGGGGAATTATTATTTCCCAATTGGATGCTGTTTGCTGGTTTTTTCCTTTTTTTAAAAATTTATAACCCGACCAGGCTTTATTTAGACAACATTACCTGTCTTGCGATCGCCGCAGCAATAGCGATTTTTGTTGATTCTAGTCAACTCGACCAGATCCCGACATTTGCTTGGGTGATAACGGCGGTGATTTTTGCGATGTTCTCCTCTGTTCCTTACTGGCTTAGTGGAACCGTAGGCAGCGTTATTCAACAGTTATTACTACTTAACGAGCAGTCGGTTCAGGACAAACGCTTTACGGATGAATCGGAGGCGTTGGCAAAAATAAGTAGCTTAACTTTCTTAGTTTATGCGTTGCAAAGCGGTACTTTGTTTCGCCCGATCATTGACGTGATAGCGCACAGTAATGAGACAAATCTCAATCTAGATTTTGAGTCCTTGTTCTTCCTCATCACGGATAGTTTGAAGATGATGGTAATTGTAGCAGGCAAGTACATCATTATTATGCTCGCGATTACAGTCTGTTGCGGTTACGTCGATCTGTTTTTCAAAAAAGCATCCTTATCACTTTTTGTTACACCAAACATTAAAGCGATCGTGGTGATTATTTTACTTAACCTCTGGTTGCTGAACGACCAGTTTTATGTTTTCAAGCAAATGATGCAAAAGGTAGGTTATGGCTAGAGTTGAAATGATAAATACCACTTATATTACTGGGCTATCAGAAACTCAATCTGATTTCGAATTAGTGGCTCAGCAGGTAGATAAAAATAAGCAAGCTCTAGGTGAAGCTTCTTCTGGTGAGGATAATGTTGTTACTGAGCAGGATGTTGTCGATATGGTGATTGAACAAACTGTGATTAACGAAACTATTCGCCGCATGAAAGCAGATCAACAACGTCTAGAAGAGATTATTGATGAAGTATAAACGACTACTGTGCCTAATCTTTTTGTCGACACTGGTTCGAGCTGAAGTGTTGATTAAACAGCAGGATATTAATTTGCAAGGTGCGCTCAAAGCAATAGCTAAAGAGATGCAAGTTAAGCTGGTTGAAGATGTAGACAACAAAACTGAACGTCAGTTGATTACTCAGACATTATCAGGGAATGGAGCGGATCTGTTAAGTCAGTTATCAGAAGTATATGACTTTGACTGGTATGTTTACGGCGGTACTCTCACGGTTCAGTCGGGTCAAGCTTATATCAATTATGCTTATAAACCGCGTAACATCGCACCGAAAACCTTGTTAAAAGAGCTCCAACAAACCTTCAAAATAAGCACGACAACTAAGGTGAAGTTAGTTGAACGCGGTAATTCTATCTTGTTCTCTGGTACTCGAAAGTTTGTCAATGATGCGGTCGGTTACGCGACTATGGTGGATAAGAACCAGTTTCTTGAGAATGGTAATGACCTTGAACTGGCAAGAATCAATTTCCATTACCTCTCTGTGGTTGACCGACAAATTGATACTTTTGACGGCAACATTGTCTTCCCCGGTGCTACTTCTTTGATTTCAGCCGCGATCATAAACATTGGGCAATTCCAAAATGTTAACGACGATGAAATTATTCAAAGAGCCTACAAAGTAAAGCTGAGTGATGGGGATAAACAACAGCTAGATGAAGAAGAGAAAACTTCCAAAGTACAGCCTTTACCAGGCTCTAATGCACTACTTATCCGTGGGACACCTGCTGAAGTTAAGCTAGCGAAACGAATTGCAGCTCTGATCGATATTAAGCGTCAGCAATTATTATTTTCACTCAAAGTGTACGACATCGCAGTATCTAGAAGTGAAAACCTAGGAATAGACAGCTCTTGGTTAAATGGCAGTCGTGGTATATACGACATAGTGGTGCCCCCGTTTACGCAAACTAAGGATTTTCTACAAAATTTTCAGGCTTTGTCGTCGAATGGGGTTGCGCGCGGTATTTATGAGACCAATTTATTGATTCTGGAAAATCAGCAGGGTCATTTTGGTAAAAAAGATACGGCAACGATTACTTTGATATCAGAGAAACAAGTCCAGACTCAAGAGATTGAGGCTGACAATAGCCTCTATGTCACTGGTCGTTTGCTTCCCTCTGGCGATGTCCAAGCTAAAGTCGAATATATTGAAGAATCTTTGGATGATGACGAGGATGAGGGAGGCGGGACGTCAAAACCGCCGAGAGTTAGCTCTCAGTCATTGCAGTCAGAAGTGTATATCCAACCTCAGCAAACCGTTATTTTGGGAGGCTTTGACAATACAGTAACCCAACAAACTGTCACCGGAGTCCCCGTTCTTTCTAGTATTCCGCTTTTAGGTGAGTTGTTTAAAAATACTAACGAAACTAAGAGAAAATATAAACGCTACGTATCGATCTCTTTTAAGGTGATTAACTAATGTTGACGCACTTTTTTAAGGTCAAGGAGTCCTATCAAGATACGGTTATTTGTCATGTTTCTGTCGATACCTTTGTTGGTCAGGAGTGTTTTATCGATACGGTTACGATGGAGCGTATTCGGGGGGAAGTGATGAAAGTTGCCGGATCGCGAGTTGAGATAAAGCTTCTTCAGCCCGGAGCTGTCCAGCGTGGCGGTCGAGTTGAAATTACGCCGCGTCGTTTCTGCTTCCCATTAAATGAAAATGCCTTGGTTGGGAAAGTGATCAACTGCTATGGCGAATCGATTTATGGCGATAACTATCTCAATCAAGAAGGTCAGTTTCATGATCTACCAATTGCTGTAGAGCCGATACCTCTAAATGTTCGCGCACCGATTGAAACCGTTTTTCCAACCAAACTCAAAATTATTGATGGACTTTTTACCATTGGAGAGGGGCAACGTGTTGGTTTGTTTGCACCAGCAGGAGCCGGAAAGACGACTACGGTATCTATTATGGCGAACAATATGGATGCTGATGTCGTGATCTTCGCCATGATTGGCGAACGAGCTCGTGAAGTCGTTGAGTTCCTTGAAGGTGAAATTGGCCCTGAAGTCATTCAGAAATCGATCACTATAGTATCGACCTCGGAAGCTAATCCTTTGGAGAAGGTACGTTCAGGGTTAGTCGCCGTCTCTATTGCTCGTCATTATATGGAGCAGGGCAAGAAGGTCGTGTTGTATTTTGACTCACTGACTCGTTTTGCTCGCGCTCAGGCGATGCTGGATAACACGCCGATCAAAGGGGGAATCCCGATAGGCGTTTCCCTCGCTTTGTCTCGCTTGGTTGAAAGTTGTGGCAACTCTAAGTTTGGCTCTGTAACCGGAATCTTCACGGTATTGATTGAAAAGGAAATTGATGATGATCCAATCGCGCATGAAGTGAAGTCTCTGATTGATGGTCATTTGGTTTATTCGACGACAATAGCATCAACTGGCCGTTACCCTGCTATCGATGTTTTAAAAAGCAAAAGTCGTTTGCAGAACAAAGTTCAGAGCCATGAGTTCGTAAGATTATCGGAACGGGTAAAAGACATGGTTTATCGCTACTTCAATGTTGAGTTGTTGATTCGAGTTGGAGAGTACGAAAAAGGAAATGACTTAGAAACCGATGAGGCGATAGATCGTTATCCGCACATTATGTCTTTCTTAAAGCAAGGGTTCGATGGAGTGGAATATGAGCAAACCCTCGAAGCGATGGAAGGAATTTGGACAGCTTATTAATATTGTTGACATTCGTATTGGTAAACAGCAAAGAAAGCTCGTTACCCTGAGGAAGCAGTACCAGGAATTGGTCAATTTCATTGAAGAGAAGTGGCAAGAAATTGAGGAGCAACAGCGTTATTTGAAGTGTCTTAATGTCGTTGGTGAATCTAACGCCCTTAGTCGGTTGTTTATGCGCCGAGAAAGTACCAAATCAGCGATAGAGTCTTTGTTCTTTGATGCCTCGATAAAGCGTCAGAATGCACAAGAACTGGCGCATCAAATAACAGATGTTGAAGCGGAAAAGCGAAGATTAGAAAAGCGAAAGGACGCGCTCGCCGAACTTCGCGAGCAGATGAGGTATGAAAAGCATGATTAACTTATTTATCAGTGAGGTGACTCGTACGACACTCAATACTGGTGAAGGATTCGAGTTGGATCAACACCTCACTGATTTACGCGAACCTGATTTAGATACACTTCTGCTTTTTGACGATAAAGAGTTAGAAACTGAGATTAAAGTTGAGCTTCTGATAGCAAAAGGAATCCCCCAAACGAATGTTTTTGGTGACCTTTGTATTAAGGAATCCAATCAGAGCTGTGAGAATAAGGGGGAGCAACATGTCGTTGAAAGCAAAGCCGCAATTGATCCTTTGGTTATCGTCAAGCGAGATTCTGATGGTCACTCTGGATTAGGTCTAGCAGGAACGCTGCGATATGGTCAGCCAATGTTGAACAGGGTTACGTTGCAAAAAGTGAGTTTATCGCTGGATGCCAAGGTCGTGCATGCATTGTTAAATACAATGCCAATGGTTGCTGATTTAGATAAAGCCTTCATGGGACAACTATCAAATTTAAGAAGGCGAGAACATCATCCTGTTACTCAGGTTTCAGCAGAGGTGACCCTAGCTCCTCCTCTTCATCAACGAGAACGGAGTCATGGTGTTGTTGCTACGGCTGGTAATGCCGAGCCTAATGTGACTAGTCGATTCGGGATGCCCCAAGTAACTAGATCTATCGACCTGCGTGAAATGAGTAATAGCTCTGTCGCTAAGATTGGTATTACCGAGCCAGGCGTGACCAGTCATTCAAAGGAAAGAACTACTCTGCCCGAGTTTAAGTCTCTCGATGACCGAGACCGAAGTAGCATTGCGAAGACAGGTCCTATTGTTCTAGATGAGATCTGGCGAACTAGAGCGGTCATGGCTCCCCCCGAGCCTAGGTATTCCAAGGAGCAAGGTCTGAATAATAGTTTTTCGGGTAAAGCAGTGCCTACAATGTCTGATGTGCCAAATCGAACAGGGACGCTATCGCTTCCCTTTACTCCGTCAGGGCGACATACATTTGGTTTGGAGCTGAGTGGTCGAGTCACTTCGCAGAGCTCAACTCTGGTTCAACGGGGTGCTGTCTCGTCTGAATTGGTCAATCAAGTCGCACTCACTACCGTGATCTCTGAGGAAGGGAAAGCAAGCCACGATATTTTCCATAGGGAGGTGGTAAAAACCAATACAGACCGAGGAGGATTGACTGTCCCGTCATCGCTTGCATTACAAACACTAGTACCAGTAGAGAGAACAACGAGAACGCACTTCGAGCTCGCACCAGAAATGTTCTGGCAATACCCTCTGGTCAATAGTTATCTAGTTCTGTTTCGTAATAAATATTATCTATTTGAATTTGAGGAGCACCAAGTGACTAGTTTTCTAGAGGATGTTTATGACCGTACTTGATGTGACCGCAGCCTGTTTGGACATAGTGAAAGATGCGATCATTATATTTTCGTTGAGTTTTGTGATAACTGGCGTGGTTGTTGGTCTACTTCAAACGGTGTTTAGCGTCCAGGACCCTGGTTTACCTATGGCGGCAAAGTTGGTTGTTTTCATCATCTTGCTCACTCAGGTTGGAGGCAACATTTATGACCAGTTTCATTTGTTGTTCCGGCAGCTATAACCATTATTTACATCAAGTTCAAATATTGTAAGTTCATAGGAGTTAATGTTGAAAAAGTTGCGAGAGATAGTATTCAAAACCTTGGTCGAAAACCTAGGAGTACCCGCGAACATGTTATCAAGAATCGAGGGTAATCAACCTATTGCTATTGAGTTGGTCGATGGAGAGGAGATTTTTATTTCACTGAATGAAAAGAGTATTCAAGCGTTCGTAGAAATACCTTTACGTGATCGACGTGTCTTGGCTCTCAAAGCATCAAAACTGGTTGAATTATTGATGTCTGATGAGCAGGTATTTATGAACACCACTAAAGATAAACTTATTATGGTATCAGAGTGGGAGGTCAATGCCGCGAGTGTAGAAAGGCAGTTGGCCGACAAACTGACGCTATTTAACAAAGCGGTGCATTGCATAAAGATATAAACGTTCATTAAACGTTATTGTGGGGAAATTGTTTAGCCTGTACATGGATGTCATTATTGTGAAGTATCTTAGTGTCGCTCCAGAGCAAGAATCTGGCCACCATTAATAAAACTTATTAAAATAAGGTAGTTTTCACTTCGGTGTTTTATTTCAATCAAGTTTCGGTTGGGTAGATACCGTTCTGCGCTATAAAAACTGTTTATGATAGGAGTCTCAGGTAGGCGTTTGTTTCCAATAAAATTAGAGGTATGTTCAGTGAAACTCATACTATAAACGTTTTCACTGAGCGATAAATACGTTCCTTTTTTTTGTGTTTCGAAATACAACTTTTCGTTATTTGGAGTAATTTCTTCAACGACTGACTTCATTTCGAATTTGTTATCATCGAAGTAAATTTGTGACTTACTACGGCCGCAGTAGTCGCTTGCAACATCTTCGACTCGGTAATCTATATCATAAGCAACGCCAGGAGTGTCACTGAAACCGTAGATAATAAAGAGTAAAATATTGAGGAAAGCGACAAGGAATAAACTAATTGAAAGCATGACTTACCTCATCGACTAATAGTTTTACGACTTGCTTATTTTCAAAGCCTTTTTCTAATAAAATTAATTTATTGGTGATTTTACCCTGCTGATCTACGATAGCAAAAGAGAGGTTCTCTTTTAATAGTAAGACATCAATTCTTTGTGGCTTAATTTTATTTTTATCTAGCCAACAATAAATTTCTTTACCTGCTTCTAAAGCAAACTCTGTATTGTCCGAATAGATTGTTGTTGTCCCTTGTGCAAAGCTTATTTTGGGATATTTAGTTGTTTTTTGTTTGATTAATATCAGCTTGTAAACCTTATATGACAAATTAGCAGTCGATACTAAAAGTAAGCTCAGTATTGTTAGTTTAAACCCACAACTGAGGTTATTTGTACAGTTTAGCCACCGCTTAAGTCGAGGTATGTTTGTTTTTTGTATTTCTTTTTTTAATTTAGCCTCTTTTTGAAGTGGTTCTATGTAGCTATCAACAGAAAGGCTTTCATTACTGATCTTGTGAACGATAGATTCGTCTAGTACGTAGCCGATTTTTGGGACGGTTTTTAACCATTTTTGTTCTTTGCCGTTGTCGCCTAACAACGTTCGTATGTTACGAATCGATTGGGTTAGTGAACTATCAGAAACGATTTTTCCAGGCCATCCTTTTTCCAATAGCGATTCTTTAGAAACGATCTTTCCTGCATGAAAGCACAACTCTTTGAGAGTTAATAAATCATGTGTACCTATTCGCAACTGTTGATTGGTTTTTGAGTCGAGAATAAACAGAGAGTCCTCGATTAAAACGAATTGCTTGACTTTAAAGGCTCTCGTCATTTTGTGTTTCCTTCAGTGATATAGTGAAAGAAACTTGCTTCTTGGTGATATTCTGTAAGGAGGTCAAGTGACGAATACGGAGCGTTTTTAGCTGATTCGTTAAACATGCAAGTATTAATAAACATTAAACTAGATATCAAATGTTCTTCAAGCTGCAACTATACCTCAAATTGAGCTGTTGTTAACCTAATAAGTATAATTGATCACCTTGCCCTTTATAGATTGAGTCAAAGGTTTTGAGTCGCTTTCTATGTCATTTCAATCGTGATTTTACTGTATACTATTTAAATTTCCCCACCGCTCCCTGTAAGACTGGTGTGAGTAAAACGACAGTTTTAGATTAGATAGAAAACAAAAAGGGGCTAATACAATGAGCCCCTTTAAAATCAGTATTTGAAAAGAACTACCGACACGGTGCGAAGATATCTTGGTTTTCTCGGTATTCTTGGGTTTGAACGTCCATCAGACCAAGCAAAGAGTCGAACAGATTATCGTGTGAGAAGCTCTGTTCTTTTCCTGCTTTACGCAAGCACGTGTCACTGATGCCTTTCTCGGCAGCAAAGCCATCCGACATCCAAAAGATCAGTGGAACGTGGGTCTGTTCTTTTGGAGCGAGAGAGTAAGGCATGCCGTGTAAGTAGACGCCATTTTCTCCCAGAGACTCACCGTGATCGGATACGTACATCAACGCCACGTTGTATTTGTCGGTCAGCTTCTCAAGTTTTTTCATTGCCTGTGAGAGGAAGAAATCCGTGTACAAGATGGTGTTGTCGTAGGTGTTAACCACTTCCTCTTTGGTGCAGTTTTCAATATCGGCGCGAGCGCAATCAGGTGTGAATTTCTTATGTTCGTCTGGATAGCGTTCGAAGTAAGTAGGGCCATGAGATCCGGCAATATGATAGAAGATGATGCTATCTTGGCTAAGATCTTGAGTATCTTGCTCGAAGTTCTCTAGCATTGCCGTGTCGTAGCACACATCGTTATTGCACAACGGATCGCTGTCTTTGGCGACGAGCGTCATCTCTTTGATTCGGTGTGCGACCGCCTTGTCTCCACCATCATGTTCTCGCCAGATAGAGTGAATGCCCGCGCGGTTCATGATGTCGACCACGTTATCTTGATTGTAAGCCTTGTCTCGGTCGTAGTTGCTGCGATTCATGTTCGAGAACATACACGGCACAGAAACCGCAGTGGCTGTTCCGCACGACTGAACATCAGAGAAAAATATCGGGTTGTAAGGCTGAGTGTGAGCGTTCGTTTCCCTCTCATAGCCATGATATTGGTAGTTATACACGCGCGCGGTTTCACCAAGCACAAACACCAGTAAGGTCGGCTTGGTTGCCGCTTTGGCTTGTGGTGTTTGCTTCGCATCTAATCCTAGCTCTTGATAGGGGATAGGCTCTTTAATGTAGGTATTATTGATGTATTTGACCGCGGATGACACGTATTCGGTTGGGATGATCATCTTTTTGATGTGCGAGTTATTGCGACCAATCGAGACATAATCTTTGTAAAACAGCCCTGCAATAATCGCGATAACAATCAATGAAGAGAGCAATCCAATCGACTTCCAGACAAAGAAATCTTTCCATGACTCTCGCTTAAGCTTGGTAAACAGTAGCAGCAGTGACGGAATAATACCCATCGCGAATAACCATAAGATGGAGTGGGTACTTACATAGCTTGCTGCTTCGCCACTATTGGTTTCGAAGACGTTCTCTATCATCCCATAATCGACATAGATGCCGTAACTGAACATGCTGTAGCTGACGAGTGTTGAGGTGATCAGTAAGAAGATAAAAAATGGCTTGGAGAATATCGGCCAATTGAAGACTTGGAAGATAAAATTGAAGGCAGCAAGGAAGAAGATAGGGATGGATATAAGAAACGCAACGCTTTCAGACTTAGATGCCTGAACAATACTAAACAACTCTTGGGAGAGAGGGATGTTGATAATCAGCAGGTAATATACCGCCAATACAAAGGGCAGTTTGTTTATCGACATATTTACACTTGGTAGATTCACTATGCTTGTCTCCTGCGCCTCTTATCTCTTTATTTTAGCCTCGCTATCAAGAAAGCTCTAATATCAATCAATACAGCTCAAATCGACGATGATGAGCGATAAACTGGCTAAAGTGAAATGACGCGTGTGGGGCAGTAGAAACGAAAAATTCACTTTACTGAGTGACCTTCATGACAAGGTGGAACAGCAAAGTGAATTATTTACGTTAGGTTGTTCTACGTAGGCTCGCTACATTAGAAGTTGTATGAACCACCTAGGCTAACACTGCTGAATGCCAGTGTCTTATCTTCGGTTTTGAATGGACCGTAGTAGTTTTCTACGCTCACAGCATCAGCTTGTGAAATTAGTCGTAGTGTTAGGTTTTCGATTGGCGTGTATTCAACACCCAGACCGAAGTGGAAACCTGTACCGCTGTCATCAGCGTAACCAGCGCTCTTGTTTGCGTTTAGGTCAACAGAACTTAAACCAGCCAATACGAACGGACGAATCGTGTTGTCGAACGTGTAACCTAGGTTTGCTGATACAGAAACAGACGTTGGAGACATTTTTTCTGTACCTTTTTTGTAGTCTGCGTAGTCGTTGTAGCCAAGCTCAACACCTACGATACGGTTGAACTGGTAGCCGCCGTATAGGTTGTAACCCATGCCGTCTGAGTCTAGGTTGCCTTGACCGTCTGTATCAGAATCTTGGTACACACCAAGGCCGCCACCGATGTACGCACCACCGTCAGTGCCTGCTGCTAATGCAGGAAGAGAAACCGCGCCGATTAAACCCAGTGCTAATGCTGATTTCGCGAATTTGTTCATTGTTCTTACTCACTCTTTAATGTCATGTAGTATCAATTATTTTTGTTTTCGGCCTTTCGACCGTTGGTGAGTATTATTCCGTAGTCTTATGCGTATTACTGTATGGCTTTGTAAGCTAAATCGTTACATAGTAGAAAACATACCCATCAGATTGCTTAGTGAGTTAGGTTGCCAAATAAAGGGATACACATGCTAATGAGACAAAATACAGGCTTGGTGGTTGTGGATGTTCAGGGCAAGCTCGCACGCCTTGTTGATGAGAGTGAGACACTTATTTCTAACTGTGGGAAGCTGATTGAGGGAGCGCAGGTTTTAGGCCTTCCTATTGTGAGTTTGGAGCAGAACCCAGAGAAGTTGGGGCCTACCGTTAGTGAGCTGAATGACCTATTGAGTGATGTTAAGCCGATACCGAAATTCACGTTCAACGCGTGTAGCGAACCCAAATTTGTTGAGACAGTGCAAACCAAGGATGTCGATACGTGGTTAGTGTGTGGCATTGAGGCTCATATTTGTGTCTATCAAACCGCAGTGGGTTTGTTGGAACTTGGGTACAAGGTTCAGGTAGTTGGTGACTGTGTTAGTTCGCGAACAGCATTGAACAAGAAACTGGCTATCAGTCGATTGCGGGACGCTGGTGTCCAAATTACGGGATTAGAAATGAGCTTATACGAGCTAGTGAAAGATTGCCGCGCACCAGAATTTAAGTCCATTCTGTCCTTGATTCGTTAACTTGGGTTTCGTTGAGGTCCGATTCGTTATTTTCCCCCTTTGAAGAGGTTCATTTGAATAACCTAATTGTATTTACAGGTGGGCCGGGATCCGGCAAAACCTCGGTCATCGACGCTTTGAAAAGCAAGGGCTATCGCTGCGCACCAGAGGTTGGGCGTAAAGTGATTCAGCACCAAGTTGAGCAACAAGGTAGCGCTTTGCCGTGGTTAGATAAAGTGGCTTTTCGTGATGAGATGGTGCGAGAAGAGTTAGCTAATTACCAAGTATTTGAGGCAAGTGAGCAACTCGTTTTCTTTGATAGAAGCATCGTGGATTCATACGGTTACAGTTTGTTAGAGACGTTGCCTATTCCAGAATCCTTGCTCAATAGCTGTAATGAGCTCGTATACAACAGTAAGGTGTTTATCTTCCCGCCATGGGACTCTATTTTCATCAATGACCAAGAGCGCAAGCAAGATTTTAAAGAGGCGGTTGCCACCTATGAAAAGATGGTGGAAGCCTATACTCAGTTTGGTTATCAGCTGGTGGAAGTGCCTAAGCTATCTGTCGAGGAACGAGTCGCGTTCATTTTAACTTCAATTGACTCAGGCGAGTAATTTCTAGCAAATCCACAACTAAAAAGCCCCGCAGTATCGACTCGATTGAGTGAATACTGCGGGGCTTTTTATTCAGATTCTATTTTGATTTAGCTGCGACAAGCTTGGCTTCGGTAACGTTTAATCACCGAGAGGTTGTCGGTCGCCGCCGCCTCGGTAGGAGTCTAAAGCAACCTTCAAGCGGCGAAGTTTATCGCGCGAGCGGTTCTTGTGATTGACCGCCATACCCATTGAAAGCACATCCACTAATGCTAGCATTGCGTAGCGAGACGCTGATGGCTTGTAGATGAAGTCGGTTTCCATGTGTTTGATTGGCAAAACAATATTCGCAATCTTTGCCAGTGGCGTGTCTTGCGGGGTAATTGCGATGATCTTTAGCCCGTACTGTTTCGCTAGTTCGGCGGTTTCGGTGATCACTGGCGTAAAGCCTGTCGCGGAAATCATCACCATCACATCGTTGGCATCTGCCGTGGCAGCAACCATGCGTGACATTAAACCATCGTTGTATGACACAACCGGATAACCCAATCGGAACAGTCTGTGTTGCAGCTCTTGAGAGGCGATGGTTGAGCCGCCACCCATGCCGATAGCAATGATCTGTCTGGCGTTGTGCAGCCAACTCACCGCGGTTTCAACGTCTTGCTCTTTGAACAAGGTTCGGTTGATGTCTAAGCTCTGCTTGATCGATTCGTAGATACCTTGATAGCCAGTTTGGTTTACCGGTTCGAGAATAAAACGCTGGCCCACCGTTAGGGTTTGAGCAAGCTTGATCTTCATATCACGCACGTTGTTACAGCCGATCGCCTTCGCAAAACGCGTAATTGTGGCTTCACTGACTTGAGCACCTTCAGCAAGCTCTGTGATACTGGCATTGGCTGCGAAATCAATGTCGTCCATGATCAGCTTGGCGACTTTTTTCTCTGCATCACGAAGAGCGGGAAAACGCTCGGTTATCTGTGAAATGATATCTACTTCTAAACTCAAGAATCCTGATCCTTTGTTGATGGGGCTAAGCCTTAGCCCCTTTAGTATATCTGATTGCTTCGCTGATTCTAGCTTATTGAAAAATCAAGCTAGAAGCAGGTTTCTACCCAGTGGCTTACCTGATGATCGTCATCGCTGATGGCAATGTAGCGCCATTTGTCGAAGGTTAAACATGGGTGTGAGGTTGAGAACGCAATCATATCGCCTACTTCAATCTCAGCAGAACCGTCCGTTTCAACAAAGGTATGCTGATCCATCACCGCGGTAGCTGTTAGCCCTTTCACAGAGATAGCTTCGCCATTGCGATAGCCGCGCTCGGCAATAGGTAAACCCGCATCAAAGGCAACATCACGCTTACCTAGACCGATCACCAGTTTGGTTGGCTCCGGACGAGAGATAACATACGCCCACACTTCCAGTGCCGATTCTAAGTCACCACCCAGTTCACACGCGTAACCTTGGTTTACTTGGGCACGTTGCAATACCTTACTTTGGGCATCTAGGTAGATCCCAGTATCGTGAATGGCATAACAACCTGGGCGGATAATCGCTAAGTAATCTGTGAGGTTCGCCAAGCATTCTGCCACCACGTCATACCAAGCCGATCCCGCGCCAGTGATGATTGGCTGACCGGTAATTAAGCTGTCTGATGCAAGGCTTTCGACAGAGCTTAGTGCCTGGTTTAAGAAGGTGCGAATGTCTTGCTCGGCATTGTCACCATGAATCACACCCTCATACACCTCAATACCCGCTAGCGAAAGCGCAGGCGTATCTTGGATGGTTTGCGCCAGCTCTAGAACTTCTTTAGGAGAACGACAACCACAACGACCACCCGGAACACCAAACTCAATCAGCACTTTTAGCGTCTGTTTTTTGTTGGCGAAATATTGGTTGAGTTGCTGCACGTTGACTGATGAATCCACACAACAATAGAAATCAACGTCGAACTCACTAATAAGCTGTTCGATGATCGCCATGTTGGTTTTACCTACCAATTGGTTAGCCATGATGATTCTTTTTGCGCCTGCCATTGCTGCAATTTCTGCTTGTGCAGGTGTTGCAACGGTAATTCCCCAAGCGCCATTTTCTAGCTGTTGGCGAAAGAAATCAGGCGTCATCGATGTTTTGCCGTGTGGCGACAATTTAACCTGATGATGATCGGCGAATGATTGCATCCAATTCAGATTATTGGCCAATGCTGATTGCTTGATAATTGCTACCGGAAGCGAAATTTCTTCATCGACCAGTCGATAAACGCCGTTCTCAGTTTGTGATACTGCTCTCCCTTTTTGGCCTCTTTCAGTCAAGACGAAACAATCTTTTTGATACTTTATAACATCTTTTTGTGCAGGGTTATGTTTCATTGCTGATTCCTAACATGGTTTAAGTGCTTGTTATTTAATGTTTAAATCTATCTCGCGTTTGTTTTGTGATAGAAACTATCACACAAATTAAAATATTATGTGTGTTTTGTCACTGAAAATAATCGGCTGGATTTCTAATATAGCTCCATCAACAGAGTGGATTGAGAGAGTGAGAAATGTTGTTCGATACGATAATTAAAAATGTAGAGGTGTTCGATGGCACCGGCGAACAATCGTTTTGTGCCGATGTAGCAATCCGAGATGGAAAAATCGCCGAAATTGGCAAAATCGATCATGAAGATTGCAGCCAGTTGGTTGAGGGAGCAGGCTTAGCATTGGCTCCTGGATTCATCGATGTACACACACACGACGATACCAACGTCATTCGTTACCCAGATTGCTTACCAAAGATCAGCCAAGGTGTGACAACCGTGATTGTTGGTAACTGCGGTATCAGTGCCTCACCAACGGTTTTAGCGGGTGATCCACCAGACCCTATGAACCTTTTAGGCGCGCAGGCTGATTTCAAATACCCAACCTTTGCCGTGTATGCACAAGCAGTGGAGCAAGCGCAACCAGCGGTGAACGTAGCAGCGTTAGTTGGCCACACAACACTGCGTAACCAAGTGATGGACGACCTACAACGCACCGCAAGCGAAGAAGAAATTGCAGCAATGCAAACCAATCTTGATTTAGCGATGGAGCAAGGTGCACTGGGTTTGAGCTCTGGTTTGGCATACGCAAGCGCGAAACAGGCCAACGC
Source organism: Vibrio splendidus 12E03 (assembly GCF_000272105.2). Lineage (GTDB taxonomy): Bacteria > Pseudomonadota > Gammaproteobacteria > Enterobacterales > Vibrionaceae > Vibrio > Vibrio splendidus_I. The sequence continues at coordinate 65,396 of NZ_AJZD02000003.1, read as the reverse complement.
TAATGAAGTAATGCAGTTAGCAAAAGTGCTGTCTAGTCACGGCGGCATCTATACCACGCATATGCGTACCGAATTCGAAGAGATCTTAAGCGCGATGGAAGAGGCGTTTGAGACCGGGCAATACGCGAAAGTACCCGTTGTTATCTCTCACCTTAAATGTGCAGGTGCGGGCAACTGGGGCAGAACTGTTGAAGTACTTGATTTGATGGACAAGGTTTCAGAGCACCAAGATGTGTCTTGCGACTGCTACCCATACTCAGCGAGCTCCTCGACGTTAGATCTGAAACAGGTGACGGACGATTTCGATATCTTCATCACTTGGTCTGAAACAAAGCCAGAACATGCAGGCAAAACACTGAAGCAGATTGCTGATGAGATGAAATTGCCGTTGATGGACGCCGCAAAAGCGCTCCAACCAGCCGGTGCAGTTTATCACTGTATGGATGAGAACGACGTAAAGCGTGTTTTGAAATACAAGTTGACCATGGTTGGTTCAGACGGCTTGCCGAACGACCCACATCCGCACCCAAGGCTGTGGGGCACCTTTCCGAAAGTACTTGGTCACTACTGCCGAGATGAAAAACTGTTCGCGCTGCCAGAAGCGATTCACAAAATGACCGGAATGTCGGCAGAGCGTTACAACTTGTCTGGTAGAGGCGAAATTCGCCAAGGTGCATTTGCCGATTTAGTTTTATTTGACCCAAAGAATATTAAAGACACAGCAACATTTGAAAATCCTATTTCAGTTGCTGAGGGAATCGAAAGTGTATTTGTAAATGGTGAGTTAACTTACCAAAAAGGAAAAGTAAAAAATAATCGTTCAGGCGTTTTTATTTACCGTAATTAGAATTTAATTATTTTATTAAATATACAGTAATAATAAAACGACGAATTAATTTAAATATATTGGAACAGAACCAATATTATCTATAAAGAAGTGGAGTTAAAAAATGACTATTAAACGTTACGGTGTTGAAGGCGGTACAGGTACTGGCGGACAACATTTACCATTTGCACGTGCAACTGAAGCGGGTGGTTTCCTATACGTTTCTGGCCAGACACCGATGACAGATGGTGAAGTGGTAGAGGGTGGCATTGTTGACCAGTCTCGCCTAGCGATCCAAAACTGTGTCGATATCATGACTGAAGCGGGCTACGGCCTAGAAGACGTAATGCACGTAAAGGTTGTGCTAACGGATTCTCGTTACTTCCAATCTTTTAATAAGGTATTCAAAGAGTTCTTCGGTGCTAACCCACCGGCTCGTATCTGCATGGTTTGCGACCTAGTTGTAGACGTGAAGGTTGAAGTAGATGTGACTTGCTACCGCGCGGATCGCGTTTAGTAATAACCTAATCACAATTACCTACTTAGAGAGTATTAGGGGTTAGTCATCCCTGTTATTATCCTTTAATACTCTCACCCTACATTTATAAAAATTACTTTAATTAAAATAGATAAAATCAATAAAGTAATTATATGAAATATAAAAATGAATGAATCATAAATAAAGTTCAAGAATGAACTCAATATTTCACTGAGAGGTGTCAAATGAACAGCACACTTTTTCTTACAGGCTTCGGCGTGTACGTATGTTTTTTAATTTGGTTAGGCTGGTTTGTCTCGCGTAATCAAAAATCTGGCGAAGATTTCTTATTAGGCGGCCGTGGCCTGCCATTATTCTTAGTACTTGGTACAACAGTTGCGACTATGGTCGGCACGGGTTCAAGTATGGGCGCGGTTGGCTTTGGCTACGCAAATGGCTGGGCGGGTGCTCTGTACGGAATTGGCGGTGCTGTAGGCATCCTATTGCTTGCACTTTGGTTTGCTCCGGTTCGTAAACTGAACTTCATGACCATGAGTGAAGAGCTGGCTTACTATGTTGGCGCTAACCGAATCGTAAAAAACGTGGTTGGCCTACTTATCTTTATCGCGTCAATCGGTTGGTTAGGTGCGCACATTCTAGGTGGCGGCATGTACCTAGCGTGGATTGCAGACATCGACCTTAACCTTGCGAAAATCATTATTGCTGCAGCATTCACTATCTACGTGGTTATCGGTGGTTACACAGCGGTTGTATGGACTGATACGATTCAAGCAATCATCCTTTTTGCTGGCTTCATTCTAATGGCGGTAATGTCTGTCGATCACATCGGTGGCATGGACAACCTTTACGCTGCGATGGACCCTGCTGCTACAAGCTTTTTAGCAATCGATAAACTGGGCATTCTGCCTGCTGTTTCTCTGGCTGTGGTTATCGGTGTGGGCGTACTGGCAACACCTTCATTCCGTCAGCGTATCTACTCTGGTAAAGATGTTTCAACTATCCGTCGCTCATTCGTCGCTTCTGGTGTGTTGTACCTTTTCTTCTCAATTATTCCAGCAATCATTGGTATGGCTGCGCACGCAATCGACCCATCATTGGCTAACCCGAACTACTCGTTCCCATACGTAGCTGCAACGGTTCTTCCAGTTGGCGTAGGCATGATTGTTCTTATCGCTGGTCTATCTGCAACTATGTCGAGCGCAAGCTCAGATGCGATTGCCGGTGTATCTATCCTACTGCGTGATGTGTACGTGATGTTCACAGGCCGCGTACCAAACAAAGAATCAATGTTGAACTACTCTCGTCTAGCTTTGGTTGTGGTGATTGGCTTCGCACTACTGTTCGCACTGACGTCAAACGACATCATTGGCTACATCACGAAGATGATTTCAACGGTTATGTCGGGCATGTTTGTGTGCGGTATGTTGGGTAAATTCTGGAAACGCTACAACTGGCAAGGTGCGCTTGCAACGCTAGCGGGTGCTTCTGTAGCTTCATTCGTAGTAATGCTAAACGCTGACTACACAGCCTTCTGGGGCAACCCAGTTATTCCATCATGTCTGTTTGCGCTAACGGCAGGTGTGGTTGTGAGCCTAGTGACTCCGGCTAACCAAGTAACACCTGAAATGGCAAAAGCGATTCTTGATGACGAGCGTGCTCTGATGGAAATGGAAATGTCTGAGACTGGCGTACTTGAAGAAGAAGCGGCACCTCAACGTCCTGCAAATCAAACAAGCTAAACCTAGTCTCACAACTGGTTTGCTTAATTCAGGCCCTGCTTAGTGGCAGGGCCTTTTCCCCATATATCTCTCTATTTTAGGATCGGCTATGCCTGCATCTTCTCATTTCAATATTGCTTTCTTTGGCGAATGCATGGTCGAAATCAGCGGCTCTCCATTAACCAAAAAGTTTGGCGGTGACACACTTAATACCGCACTTTACCTTTCTCGTTTAACTCAACATCAAAATCTGTCTGTGCATTACGCGACAGGCCTTGGTGGCGATGAACTGTCTCAAAATATGATTGATAGCTGGCAGTTAGAAGGTATTCAAACCAATTTCGTAGAGCGCATTGCGAATAAGCTCCCTGGTCTTTACATGGTCGAAACCGACGATACAGGCGAGCGACACTTTCACTACTGGCGCAACGACGCGGCAGTCAAATCTTACTTTCAAGCTGACGACCTGAATAAGCTTGAAATCGCCCTGACAGAGAAACAAGTCGATGCGGTTTACATCAGCGGTATCAGTATCGCGATTTTAGATGACGCCTCTCGTGAGCGCTTATTCAAAGCCATTAGCGTGTTCTCAAATCAAGGCGGCAAGCTGATTTTTGATAACAACTATCGCCCGCAGCTTTGGAGCACCGAGCAAGCTCAGTACTGGTACGCCAAGTTACTGCCATTGGTAGACATCGCACTGATTACCGAAGACGACGACCTGCTGGTTTGGGGCAATGGCGAGAGCGTTCAACAACGCTGCCTTCGCTTAGGCTGCCAAGAGATCGTCATCAAACGTGGCTGTGAGCCATGCAAGATTGTTCAAGTTGAACAGGGCGATGTTGTTGAGAGCTATGTATCAGCGACTCGTGTTTCTAACGTGGTCGACACCTGCGCAGCGGGTGACTCCTTCGCTGCCGGCTATTTGGCTGCGCGCCTTACAGGTGAGAGCACTACCGATGCAGCTGAACTCGGCCACCAACTGGCTTCTACCGTTATTCAATACTCAGGCGCGATCATCCCGGTAAGCGCTATGAATCACTTAATTAAAAAATAGAAAAATAAAGCGAATTTATTATGTCTCAAGAAATGATCAACACACTTAAGCAATTCAAAGTCATTCCTGTTATTCAAATCAACAAGGTGGAACATGCGATTCCACTAGCAAAAGTATTAGTCGAAAACGGCCTGCCAGTAGCAGAAGTGACGTTCCGTACCGAAGCGGCAGCAGATTCGATTCGTGCGATGCGTGATGCTTACCCAGAGATGTGTATCGGTGCAGGTACAGTACTGACACCAGAGCAGATCGACCTTGCAAAAGAAGCGGGCAGTGAGTTTATCGTTGCACCTGGCCTGAACCCAAACACGGTTAAGCGTTGCCAAGAGATCGGTATGCCAATCGTTCCTGGCGTAAACAACCCAAGCCAAGTAGAGCAAGCGTTGGAGCTAGGTCTTAACTTCTTGAAGTTCTTCCCTGCAGAAGCGTCTGGTGGGATCAATATGGTGAAATCTTTGCTAGCGCCTTACGTTGATGTGTCGCTAATGCCAACGGGCGGTATCGGCAAACACAACGTCAATGATTACCTAGCGGTTGATCGTGTGGTCTGCTGTGGTGGTACTTGGATGGTGTCTCCAAAGATGATCGAGAACGAACAGTGGGATGAGATCGCGGTGTTGGTTCGTGAAGCCGTTGAATTGGTTAGCTAGTCATAAGTTTGTGAGCTCATTCGTTTTAACAGGCGATAGGCTTTGAGCTCTCGATAAACAACAGCAGTGGCTGAAGGTTCTGTTTTGTGAATTGCCTCCGATAAACAAAACAGAACCCCCGTTATATAGGAAAACTAATAATGAAAAAAACTATATTGTTTCTATTGATTTCAGGTTCAGTAGTGTCCCCAATGGCGTTAGCAATGGCTCCGAATACCGATCTAAATTTAATGCCGTACCCACAGACAGTCGAGCTGCAAGCTGGGCAAGTTAAGGTAGACGGTAACTTCAAGGTTTACATCAAAGGCTTTAACTCTGATCGCGTTGAGTACACCGCAAAACGCTTTATCGATCGCCTAGAGCGCCAAACGGGTGTGCCGATTTTAAACTGGCAGGTTGATAGCGCAGACGAAGCGAACCTGATCATTGATATCGACTCGGCACCAAAGTCTGAAGTACAGAACATCGACTCTGTAGAGTCCTACAAGATTACCACTCAGGGTGAGCAAATCACGCTGAGCGCACCAAGCCCATATGGCGCTATCCACGGCATCGAAACCCTTTTACAGCTCGTTGAAACGACAGCGACTGGCTACCATATTCCTGCCGTAACCATTGTTGATGAGCCCCGCTTTCGTTGGCGTGGAGTCTCTTATGATACCTCGCGTCACTTCATTGAATTTGATGTGCTGATTCGTCAATTAGATGCGATGGCTTCTGCCAAAATGAACGTGTTCCATTGGCACTTCTGGGACGACCAAGGCATCCGTATTCAAACGGAATCTTGGCCGCGTCTGTGGTCTGAAACCGCTGATGGTAATTACTACACCAAAGACCAAGTTCGTTACCTAGTTGAGTATGCACGTAACCTTGGTATTCGCGTGATTCCTGAAGTTTCTCTGCCGGGTCACTCTTCTGCAGTGGCGCACGCTTACCCACGCTTGATGTCGGGTGGTGAAGGTCAAAGTTACGAACAAGAGCGTGGCTGGGGCGTGTTTGAACCACTGATGGATCCACTGAACCCTGAGCTCTATGAAATGCTGGGTGACGTATTTGATGAAGTGACAGAACTATTCCCAGATGAGTACTTCCACATTGGTGGCGACGAGCCGAACTACGCGCAGTGGAAAAACAGCGAAAAGCACCAAGAGTTCATTGAAGAAAACAATATCGATGGCGAGCGCGGCTTGCAGTCTTACCTCAACGTAAAAGTTGAGAAGATGCTCGAAGAGCGCGGCAAGAAGATGACGGGGTGGGATGAGATTTGGCACAAAGATCTGCCCACTTCTATCGTGATTCAAAGCTGGCAAGGGCACGACAGCATCGGTCGTGCGGCAAAGGAAGGCTACCCAGGGATTCTTTCTACGGGTTACTACTTAGACCAACCTCAGCCTACCAGTTACCACTATCGTAATGACCCAATGCCAACTGGCATCACGGTTGACGATAAACTGCACAGTGGTGAGAAGTTCGTGACTTACCAATGGCAAAAGCCTCGTTCTAAAGGCAGCCCACGTAAGGGAACACTGACTATCATTGAAGCGAAAGACGGTACTTTCCGTGCGTTCAGTGATTACAACGGCAAGTCTCGTGAAGAGATTTACATCCTTGATTATGTGCCGGGTAAAACCTTTGTTGGCCACTTCGATAACTTCATGTCGTACACCGAATTTAACCTAAACCTGAATCCAAAGGGTTTTGCTGAAGGTAGTTACCAACTGGTCGGTAATGTGCGCTGGCCAACCACAGGTGAAGTGATTGCAAGCAGTGATGTTGACGGCAGCGTGATTCCTGAACCAAATGGTGGTTACCCTGCAGAATTAACAGAGAAAGAAAAAGAGTTAATCCTAGGCGGCGAGATCACCATGTGGTTAGAAAACAAAGACAGCCACACCGTTGAAAACTACCTATGGCCACGCAGCTATGCAATTGCAGAACGTTTCTGGTCTGATGCGGAATTGACGGACGAACGCAGCATGTACAAGCGTATGAAGGCGATGGATACATGGTCTGAAGTGTCGGTTGGACTTCGTCATCATGCGGACGCTGACATGCTGTTAAAACGTATTGCCAAAGGGCAGGGTATTCACGACCTGCGCGTGCTTGCGAAATACACAGAACCAGCACAGTACTATGCGCGCAACTGGGAGAAGTGGAATTCTACTGAACCTAAGGGCACTTTATACAGCCAATACGAGCGTCTAAATCGCTTCGTTGATGCGCTGCCAGTAGAAAGCTACGCCGTGTATGAGATGCAAGATTTAGTCAATGAAGTCGTGACGGGTAATCAACAAGCGATTGTGCAACTTACAGAGCATTATCAGCAAGCAAAATCAGCTGCACTTGCCGCAGAGACTGTCTTCGCTGGTAACGTATCTTCGGTCGATACCGTGGTGGTTGCAGAGAAAACGGCGGAAGTCGCAGACTTGGCGTTAACCTTGATTGCTAAAGCACAAACAGGCGAGAAAGTAAGAGAAGCCGACGTGAATGCCTATCAAGCGATACTGTCTGATTCGGCGAAGATCTACGATGAATCGATCGTCGCGATTGTTCGCCCTACAGAGTTACTGTTAAAGCAGCTAGCTGAGTAAGTCGCTAACTGATTAGCTGATAAGTTAAACGCCAATAAGTGAATCCAAACCGCCCTCTATGGGCGGTTTTTTAGTTTTAGCTTCTCAATAGAGTGTGTTTTCTAAACTTTACGTAAGCGATTACTCACTATCACTGTTCTGTAGCGTTAACGTGAATGTCATACCTTGATCTGGGTTGTTCTTGGCTATCAAGGTACCTTGCATATCCCGTACATTGTTTGCTGTGATGGCCAAGCCGAGACCCAAACCTTCGCCCATCTTTTTGTTGGTATGGAAGGGTTCGAAAATGGTTTCGAGTTGGTCTTCTGATACGCCACAGCCATTATCTTGCACTTTGATGATCACGCGTTGTTGATCGGTATGTGCGCTGATAACAATGGTCGCGGGTGTTTGATTTTGAGTGGCGTCTATTGCGTTTCGAATCAGGTTTCCAAGAACTTGGCTTAGCCTGGCTTCTTCACCCATCACCATAGAAATATTGGAGGCGATTCGTACTCGAATATCGACGTTTTCGAGATCGGCTTGGTGAATGCGTAGGGTTTCTTGCAGTGCGTCTGTCAGTGACACTGGGTATGGTTTTTCAAGTCTTTTAAAGGCGAATGACTTCAATTGGCTGGTCATGTTTGCCATTCGGTCGATAAGACTCATCACGAGATCCATGTTCGCTTTCAACATCTTGGTCTCGCCTCGTTCCATCAGTAATTGATTACTTGAAAGCAGAGTTTTTAGTCCTGTCAGTGGCTGGTTAAGTTCATGAGTGATCGCACTCGACATCCGCCCTAGTGCGGCAAGTTTGCTTGATTCAACCAGTTCTTGTTGTGCGTCTTTCAGGTCTTGTGTTCGCTCTTCTACACGTAGTTGAAGCGTTTTATTAGCATTTTGCACTGCAATTTCTGCTTTTTTACGCTTACTAATATCGATCACGGTACACAGATAATAAGTGGTCGCATGCCAAGGAAAGGCGCTTATAGAGAACAGTACCGGAAAGTAGCTACCATCGCTGCGCCTTGCCATAGTTTCGACGCTGGTTATTTCGGCCAGTTCTTGGTGTTGCTCTAGGTTCTGAAGCAATTGCAAGGTGGTTGAATTTGGATTGCCTGCCTCAAATAACTGCCAAGCTTTGATGTTACTGATCATTGAATCGGATAGTGAGAAGTAGTTCTTGGCCATGAGATTAATATCATGGATATGACCATGTTTGTCGATCAGCACTAGCCCAACGTGCGTTTTATTGATCATCCCAGACAGACGCTTTTCCGACTCTTCGATGAGTTTTTGTATTCGTAAATTGCTGAGCTTTTTCTGACGTCTTTGATAAAGAATAACCAGCAATAACAGAATGAACAGACAACCTACTGCGACGCTCCAACTTATCCAACTTGTGGTTTGGTTTAGGCTGGTTAACGGCGTTAGGTAGGTTAAGCGCCAATTCAGGTCGTCTAACTTTATGGATTGAATAAGGTAATCTTTATCTTTCAGTCGCCATACGCGAATGTGGGTTTGGTCATATAGCTCACGCTTTGTAGCGAGCGGTTGTGAAGTGAAATTTTCATTGAACCAATCTGCATTCAATCGGTGATCACTCGATAGAAAAAACTGATCGCGAGGGTTTTGAAACAAGATGGCTTCACCATCGGCAAACCATTGGTCGATCAGTAATGATAAATCAATTTGTACTGCAACAATGCCTACCACATCGGATGCTCGATAAACGGGTGCAGCAATAAAATAATCGGGTGTGACGCCTTTATTTTTGGTTACTAGGGAGATCGCACCGCCTTGCTGGTGGATCTTAGCGACAATAGTGCTGGCGCTTTTTTTACTGAGTTTGTTCCTTTCTACGCTAGAAACAAGCAAATCACCGTTTGCAGAGAGTAGATACCATCCTTTGGTGTTAGCCGCTTTGTCTAACTGAATCAGCTGTTTTTTAATGTGTTTTTGGAGGCGAATGTCACCATCAATAAAACGCACGCTGGTTTCATCGTTCGTCACGAGATAAGGCAAATAGTAAAAACGTTTGAGCGTGCGTCTTGCTTCGGCAATGTATCCAAGGAAGCGCTGTTCTGCGTAACGCTGAGCTTGTTCTAGCTTCCATTGGCTTATGCCACTTTTGGTAGTTACCTGAACTAAACCAATCAATAAACAGGCAAACAGGAACAACCAATATCGATTTTTGTTAACCATTCTTGATTAAATCCTTTTTAAATTATTGAGTTGAAAAGCTGCGTTTTATTACCACATGGAAGGTTGAATCTGGAACAAATTGAAGCTAGCAAACATTATAAAACTGTTAAAGGAGTGTTATTCAAAGTGGGAGCTAGCTCCTTTTAGTCTGCGGCTTTTTTACATACCGTGGTCGATATTATTTAGGTGTAAGCGATGGGAAGAGATCATGCAACGTATTGCTTTGATTGAAGATGATGCAATTGTGCGTCAAGCAACCAGCCAATGGTTGCAGTTGGCAGGCTTCGATGTCACCGCATTTGAGGTTGGACAAGACGCGTTAGATGCGGTCGTGGAAGGTGATTTTCAGACCATCATTAGCGATGTGCGCTTACCTGATATTGATGGTGTTGAACTGTTAAGTCGCTTTAAAGATTTGGTGCCAGAAGTACCTGTTATCTTGATCACCGGACATGGTGATGTCGATATGGCCGTTAAGGCATTACAGCAAGGCGCGTATGATTTTATAGAAAAGCCGTTCGATCCAGAGCGTTTGTCTCAAACGGTATCGGAAGCGGTAGATAAACATCAAAGTGGTCAAGATAGGATAAATCGTCAAAGCTATTTGGATAACCTGAAGGGCATTGAACAAGTTCTGATTGGCCGCAGCAGAGTGATGTGTGCATTACGAGAACAAATACAAAAGGTCGCTTCAATTGATACCAACGTGATCATTTATGGTGAAACTGGCTGTGGGAAAGAGCTCGTTGCCTCTTGTTTACATAAATTTAGTCAGCGTAAACCTCATCCTTTTGTGCCACTAAACTGTGGTGCGATTCCAGAGAATCTATTTGAAAGCGAGCTGTTTGGTCATGAAGCCGGGGCATTTACTGGTGCTGCTAAACGACGCATTGGTAAGCTTGAATTTGCCGACAAAGGTACGGTCTTTCTTGACGAAATAGAAAGTATGCCGTTGTCGATGCAAGTAAAAGTGCTACGTACTTTACAAGACAATGTTGTTGAACGTGTCGGTGGTAATCAACAGCAACATGTTGATTTAAGAATAGTTTCAGCTTCGAAATGCGACCTTTTAAATCATCCTGACTTTCGCCAAGATCTTTTCTATCGTTTGAACGTTGCTCAACTGCATTTACCTCCCCTTAGTGAACGAGAAGACGATGCTCTTATCCTTTTTGAACACTTCACTCAAGAAGCGAACAGCGAAACCCGAGCGGCCAGTGAAGCCGATCGCTATGCCTTGTTGTCGTATGCATGGCCGGGCAATGTGCGTGAACTGCGTAATGTTGCGATTCGTTTTGCGCTGGATGAAAGCCTGACCGTTGGTGATATTTTGGCGTGTCGTCCTAATTCTGTCACAGAGTCCACAGCGGCAGGCATCCCGTTGGCGGTTCAAGTGCAGAGCTTTGAACGGAAAGTGATTCATGATGCGCTAGTGCGTTATCAAGGACGCATCAATGATGTTATGCAAGACTTGGATTTACCTCGTCGAACATTGAACCAAAAGATGGTGCGTTATGGGTTGAATCGAAGTGACTACGTCGATTCTCAATGATCGGTTTGACAGTCGTGTTTATTGGATATTGATGAGCAATAAATGGCTCATCGTATATTTATCACTTTACAAACATTGATCACATAAATATAACATGATGTGACCTGACCACCTTTAAGGGGATGTTAACTGCGGCTTTGGATAAGCAAAAAATAGCTTACTCATTAGTAGTGAAATAAGCAGAAAATGGCTTACTTTAGGTGGCTTTTAAAATAAATCATAATAAAAACAGTAGTTTAAAAATTGGCATTGTGCTTGCTATCTAGTGATTGTTGTTAACAAAAATATAACGTGAATAACCCTACATGGAGAGTAACAATGAAATACAACAAGCTAGTTAAAACTTTAGCGATAGCAATGGCTTCTCTTGGCCTTATCAGTAATGCGTCAGCTGAAGAAGATCGCAGCTATATTTTAGCGACGGCCTCAACGGGTGGTACTTACTATCCGGTAGGTGTGGCCTTAGCGACATTGAGTAAAGTTAAGCTTGCGCCTAAGCAGCACTTTTCTTTAGCGGCTATCAGCTCTGCGGGCTCGGGTGAGAACGTAAAGTTGTTGAATGAGAACGAAGCTCAGTTCGCCATTCTACAAGGTTTGTATGGTGCTTGGGCTTGGCAGGGTTTGGGGCCATATGAGAAATCTGGCAGACAAACTCAACTGCGTTCAGTTTCCATGTTATGGCAAAACGTAGAACACTTTATTGTGCGTTCAGATCTAGCAAAAACAGGTACAGTAAGCGATCTAGAGAACCTAAACGGTAAGAAATTCTCTATCGGTAAGAAGAACTCTGGGACTGAAAACTCAGGTCGTCAAATCATGCAAGGCCTATCCGTGGACCCAGAACAATTTAAACTCGCCTTTATGGGTTACGGTGGCAGTGCGAGCGCATTACAAAATGGCACAATTGATGGTATGAACACGCCTGCTGGTGTTCCTGTTGGTGCGGTGACGCAAGCCTTTGCAGCACTGGGTGAAGATATTCAAATCTTGTCGTTTACCGATGCACAAATCAAACAAGCGAATGGTGATTATAATATCTGGACCAAGTATGAGATCCCAGCAAACACTTATCCAGGTGTCGATAAACCAATTACTACGATTGCCCAACCTAACTTCCTAGCGGTTCGTGAAGACATTTCTGAAGAAGATGTGTATCAACTGACCAAAGCTATCTATGAAAACCTACCTTTCCTACAAGGTATCCACAAAGCAACCAAAGCAATGGCACTTGAGAAAGGGATCGCAGGCCTTCCTGTTCCGCTTCACCCTGGTGCTGCTCGTTACTATAAAGAAGTGGGTATAGAAATCCCTTCTGAGTTGATCGTCGACTAACTCTTTGTATTCGATTAGCCATTTATCTTTAACTCGCTATTTGGCGTGAACTGAATATTCGCGTTAATTAATTGCTTGGTGCGTTTTCATCTGTTTCGGCTACTTTGTCTGATTTGACCGTCTCCGACTCGTTCGATTATTTGAAGTGAAAACGCACCACCTTACTTTATGGATTTTCTCTGCGCGTTTGGCTGTGGAGAGCAGGAGTTTTCTATGAGCGATTCGCTGCAGCAGGAACTGAAAAAATTCGAATTGCCTACCCGAACAGATTTCCCTTGGGTAGGCAAAGCAATAACGACTATGGGAGTGATACTCTCCCTCCTACATATTTGGTTTAATACCTTATCTACCTTGCCAGAGCTTTGGATTTCGGCGACGCATTTCGCTGGTTTCGCAATCATTTGCGCACTTTGGTATCCCGCCCATGTATCGCTTAAAAAAAGCAAAATAGCATTAGCTATCGATATTGGGATTGCCTTGGCTGCTTTAGCTTGCCTTATCTACATTCCCTTTGCCGAAGATGCGTTGTATGACCGAGGCGTAAAATTTATCGCCAGTGATTGGTTTTTCTCTATCTTGGCGATTGCCATCGTCATTGAGCTGATTAGACGCACTATGGGCTGGTTCATTCCAGTGCTTATCTTAGTGTGTTTAAGTTATGTAGTGCTTTGGGGACAATGGACCAGCGGTATTTTTCATTTTCCGGGTTTAAGCCTTGAGACGTTACTTTATAGAAGCTTTTATTCATCAGAAGGGATGTTTGGTTCGATCTCAAGAATCAGTTGGACCTTCGTGTTCATGTTCATCCTATTTGGCGCATTTTTAGTTCGATCTGGTGTCGGCGACTACATTATTGATGTATCCCGTGCCGCGGCGGGCAAAGTGATTGGTGGCCCTGGTTTCATTGCCGTTATTGGCTCCGGCTTGATGGGCTCTGTCTCTGGGTCGAGCGTAGCAAACACAGTATCGACGGGCGTGATCAGTATTCCCTTGATGCAAAAGGCAGGTTTCCCTTCGCGTTTCGCGGCAGGTGTTGAAGCGGCTGCATCTACTGGCGGGCAGCTGATGCCACCTGTGATGGGTGCGGGCGCGTTCATCATGGCCTCTTACACGCAGATCCCTTATGTCGATATTATTGCGGTTTCCTTTGTTCCTGCGCTTATCTACTTTTTGTCTGTGGCCTTTTTCGTTCGTATTGAAGCGAAGCGTAGTGGTGTACAAAAGGTGACCTCTGGCTGTGAACCTTTGTTAAAGGTATTGCTGTCGGGTTGGCACAACCTGATCCCATTGGCCGTGTTAGTGACTTTGCTCGTTCAAGGTTTTACGCCGACTTACGCTGCGGGTATTTCGATTCTTTCTGTGGTGGTGGCATCATGGTTCTCTAAAAATCACAAAATGGGACCGAAAGCGATCATTGAAGCTTTGTCTCAAGGCGCAAAAAACATGGCGACAACGGCTGTGCTATTAGTTGGTATTGGTCTAGTTGTTAATGTCATTAGCACTACGGGAATTGGTAACACCTTCTCTTTGATGATCAACAGCTGGGCGAATGGCGAGTTACTGGTGATGATTGCGTTGATCGCACTGGCGTCTTTGATTCTGGGTATGGGGTTACCAGTAACGGCGGCTTATATTGTGTTGGGAACATTGTCTGCTCCTGCCTTGTATAAATTGATTGCTGAAAGTCAGTTGCTCGACTTGTTGGTGTCAGGGCAGCTTCCTGAGCAAGCTAAAGCCATCTTTATGTTGGCTGCGCCAGATAAGCTTGATCTATTGAACGCACCGATGGCGTTGGAAACGGCGAAAGAGATGATTGCGTTGGTTCCTGCTGATTTTGTGGAAACTCTGCTTGAACAGAGCCTTGGCTTAGAAGCAATCAGTCTCGCACTGCTTTCGGCTCACTTAATTATTTTCTGGTTATCGCAAGACAGCAACGTGACTCCGCCTGTTTGTTTAACTGCATTTGCGGCTGCAACCATTGCTAAAACACCCCCGATGAGAACAGGCTTAATGGCATGGAAGATCGCCAAAGGCTTGTATTTAGTACCATTGTTGATTGCCTACACTAACTTGGTAAGTTGGGATGTGACCTCCGTTTTAGTCACGGGTGGCTTTGCTGTTATTGGTACTTACGCGTTTATCGCGGCGATTGAAGGTTATCTAGAGAGCGAAGTTAATATTATTACTCGAGTAGTGTTGGTTGCGATAGGTGTAGCTCTAGTATGGCCTGATGTTTCAGTCGTGATCCGTTTGGTATGTGTTGCCATTTTTGTTGGCATCTTTATCTACAGCGGTCGTAAATACGATGCTAATCAAGTGAAAAAGGAATCAGAAATTGAGGAAAAAAAGTTACCTCAAACCGGGTCTAACACTGTCGCGTCTTCCCTATAATTAAAGGATTGAATGTAGGAATATTATGAACTCAACATACGACTATATTATCGTTGGTGGTGGCATTGTTGGTGTGTCGACGGCATGGCAATTACAGCAAGCTCACCCTGATAAAAGTATCCTTTTAGTCGAAAAGGAGCGTGGCTTCGCGCTGCACCAAACGGGTCATAACAGTGGTGTGATTCACGCAGGCGTTTACTACGCTCCGGGCAGTTTAAAGGCGGATTTTTGTAAGCGTGGCGTAGAGCGCACCATCGCCTTTTGCAGCCATCACGATATCCCTGTCGAAAACTGCGGTAAGCTGTTGGTCGCGACCAATGAGCAGGAAGTCGAGCGCATGAATGCGCTCTATCAACGTTGTCATGATAACGACATTGATGTCGATTTGTTGGACCAAGCGCAACTGAAACTTGCCGAGCCTAACATCACGGGCTTGGGCGCGATTTATGTCAAAACCACCAGTATCGTCGACTACAAAAAAGTCACCGAAGTAATGGCTCAAGAGTTTGTTAAGGCGGGTGGCAAGCTCAGTTTAGGCACAGAAGTGATCATGGCGGATGAGCAAGAAGATGAAGTGCAGTTAACGTGCAAAGTAGATGGTCAAACTCTACAACTGAACAGTCGATTCTTGATCACTTGTTCTGGTTTGATGGCCGACAGAATGACCAGCATGCTTGGCATTGAAACCGACTTTCAAATCGTCCCTTATCGTGGTGAGTATTATCAGTTGGACGCGAAACACAACCAGGTGGTGAATCACCTTATCTATCCGATCCCTGACCCAGAACTGCCTTTCTTGGGCGTGCATTTAACACGCATGATTGATGGCTCCGTAACAGTAGGGCCAAATGCAGTTCAAGGCTGGAAGCGAGAAGGTTATGGCAAGCTTAACTTTAGTTTCAAGGACACTTGGCAGATGCTGAGCTTTGTGGGCTTTTGGAAGGTGACTGCGAATAATCTGAAAACCGGTTTGGTCGAGTTTAAGAACTCGTGGTGGAAACCGGGCTATCTAAAGCTAGTGAATAAATATTGCCCGAGCATTACGGTGTCAGATTTCAAACCTTACCCAGCAGGCATTCGCGCCCAAGCGGTCCTCAAGGATGGTACCTTGGTTCATGATTTTCTGTTTGCCGAAAGCCCAAGAAGCTTGCATGTGTGTAACGCGCCATCGCCAGCAGCGACCTCTGCAATGCCGATTGGTGAATACATTTGTGGCAAGGTAATGAAAAAGACGGCTTGATGATAACTGAGGATCATTGATCGAACTTTTCTCCAAAGAGAATAAAAAATCCGCGAGCTCAATTCTATTAAGGATCGAACTCGCGGATTTTTAGTTTTCGCCATCTTTGTTCGGATTAACGTTAGTTAGTCAATCGATTAACCTTACAGCCAATCAGGGACGAAGTTAGCGACGATAGTGACATCACTAAAGTTACGGTAACCGCGCACCATGATGTTGAATTCACCCGCAGGTTCGTTCAATACACACTGTTCGTTGCTGCTGTTCTGGTATGGACGGCAGTCGTAGTTCGCTTTCGATACGGTACCGTTGTGTTTCACATACAAGTCGGCATCGCCACTACGAGGGCCGGTCAAGGTTACGGTTAATTGACCTGCACTTTCCGTCGTAAATGTGAAGAATTGCTCTTCACCATATCCTGCAGTAAGTCCTTCAACAGGCACGTCATTTTGCAGCTCTTTAAGACCTGCAACAGGCGAATCAAGGCTGGTTTCTACTAGGTAAGCAATTGCCAACTTAGCGAACTTGGTCGCGTGTGTCGCCGTTGGATCTGAGTTTTCAAGCGTGTCGTGCTCTGTATGGATACTTGGGTTGTAATCATTGAACATGCTCTCGAATGGCATGGCTGCTGGGTAGCCAACATTGTGCCAAGAGGCGTGATCAGAACAGGCATAGCCGCAATCATCAAAACCGTAACTGATGTCGCTCGCGTAAGTGTCGATCAGCTCGCTTAAGTAGGCGGTGAGGTTGCTGTCGGTGTAGTCCGTGATGAAGGTGATATCGTGCGCAGAACCGTTGTAGTTGGTCATGTCTAATTGCAATACGGACACAACGTTGGCTTGCTCATCTCTTAAAGCGTTGGCGACATCTTGAGAACCACGTAGGCCCACTTCTTCTGCCGCATAACCATAAAACTTGATGGTCTTGTCTGGCTGAATACCACTGGCGATCATCAGGCGAAGCGACTCTGTTACCGTAGCAATGCCAGACGCATCATCATCAGCTCCCGGTGAGATTGTGCCTTCGCTTGTCCAAGAACCTACCGTTGAATCAAGATGGCCGCCAACCACCACGATCTCTTCAGGATATTTAGCACCAAGCAGTGTCACTTCAACGGATTTTTGCGGATATTCAGCATGCGCGATTTGGCGTGCAGACGCATACGGCACATCTTGAATTTCGGTTTTCCAGCGCTCTAAAAGCCAATCCGAAGCAGCGACACCAGTAGAAGTAGTATAAAAACGGTTGGTGAAGTTGGTTAGATTTTCGATGGTCGTGACCATGTTGTTCGGCTCGACCTGAGCGAGTAGATCGTTCACTGTGTCTTGATGGCTGATCACTGGCTTTTCGAAGCTGCTCATGGTCAGTGGCATAGCTGCCGCTTTGAGTGCACTTGCTTTGTCTTCGTGCACCATGTAGCCACCACAACGGTGAGTTTCTTCATGCATGTGGCTGGATAGTTTAGCCAGCTCTTTCTGGTTGATTTTCGCGACGATGGAATGCTTGTTTCCCGTCACGCTTGGGTAAACCGTTGCGCCATGCTGAGTCATTATATGCTGTGCGTCCGCATCGGTGGTGATCCAAACTTCTTCGTTCGCTGGTGGTGTGATACCTAGGGATGCGTAAACCGCAGTACTGTTGATTAGGGTTAAAGATCCCCCGAGCACAGCCAAAGCTAGCATGCTTTTTTGAATAGCCATTTGTCGTCCTTTTTATGGTGAGTATTGTTATCTTGATGGGTTCGATTTTTGTGTAATGCGTGGTTTTTCATGTAGACGTTTCATTCGCTAAATAACTCATTAGCCAAATAGCGAAAAGGGCTCCTATAAGGAGCCCTGAATCTACTTTCGATTATTGAGTCTTAATGAAACGGTAATGCTTGGTTTCTGAACAGATATCGCTTGAGGTACACACTTGGTACTCAACATCTACTGTGCCGTTGTGACGGAACTTGTCGACGTATGAGTTGAAGTCTGTAGCACCAACATTCTTGCCATTACGCTTAATCACGAAGTAGTCGTTGGTATCGTAATCCCATGCCAGCTTAACGCGCGCCTTGCCGTTCGGGTTTTTGTTACCAAACTTCAGTTTTAGTGGGAAGCCTTCTGCTGAGTCACCTTCAATCGTAATCGACTTGCTGGTTGATGTTGCAACGCCTGC
The DNA here is from genome assembly GCF_000272105.2 of Vibrio splendidus 12E03. Taxonomy (GTDB): domain Bacteria; phylum Pseudomonadota; class Gammaproteobacteria; order Enterobacterales; family Vibrionaceae; genus Vibrio; species Vibrio splendidus_I. The sequence goes on along the minus strand of NZ_AJZD02000003.1, from coordinate 47,196 downwards.
ATCGTCAGTCACGGTTAGCGTTACCACGTAGTTGCCTGCTTCAGCGTAGGTATAACGAGTCACTTCACCTGTTTGCGTGTTGCCATCGCCTAGGTTCCATTGGTAAGAAACGATCTGACCGTCGCTATCCGAACTTGTGCTGCGCAGTTCTACTTCTTTGCCGACAATCGAGTGTTCGAAAGAAGAGACGGGCGGTACGTTAGCGTTGCCTGATTCGTACGATGCTTTTAGGTTTGCACCTGCGTAATCTGAGTAACCTAAAACGTTAACCGTATAACGACCTGCGGTTGGGTTTTCAATCACACACACTTCATCGGTCACGGTTTCGCTCTTACAGATATTCTCTTGAGAGCTTGGTGCGTAATCTAGGCCGACATAAATATCTGGGTCACCCGTAGACACAGTAAGATCAATCGTCAGTTTCTCTTGGCCTGATGGTACTTCGATATCAAAGTAAGTTTTCGAACCTGTTTCACCAGCAACTGCGGCTTCAACACCATTTTCAAGGCGTTGATATTCCGGTTCTGGTGGAAGAGGTGGTTCGCCACACGGTGATACACCCACTAAGTTAAACGCAGAAACAACATCATCAGCACTGTAGCCAAGATCGGTTGCTGAGTTCTTCACGCCACAAGCGCCTTGCCAGAAATCACTGTTTTCAGACCAGTAGATTTGGTTGGCTAGCACGAACAGTTCGAACGCTTTCTTGGTGTCCCAACCTTGTGTGGTTGCAAGATGGTAGAACGCCTTGTTGAACACGCCAGAGCTGTAGTGCACGTTTAAGCCATCGTAGTACTCGGATGCATTGTTGATTGAAGAGCCATCGCGTGATGGATCGTCCATGTAACGCAGCGCTCCTTCGCCTTTGAAGATATTGCGCCCGACCATCCAGTCGTTGGTGCCTTTCATGTAGTATTCTGCGGCTTCACCTGCCATGTCAGAAAAGGCTTCGTTCATACCGCCGGATTGGTTTGCGTATATCAAACCTGAGTTTTGCTCAGTGAAACCGTGGCTCACTTCATGGGCTGATACATCTAGGCTAACAAGCGGATAAAAGAAGCTTTCACCATCACCAAAGGTCATGGCCTTGCCGTCCCAAAATGCATTCTCGTAGTTTTCACCGTAGTGAACACGCATCATGAGCTTGAAGGAGAGTGGTGCTGTGTCGAACCAGTTTTTATACATGTCGAACACGATGTTACCGAAGTAGTGTGCATCGTTGAGTGGCGAGAACGCGCCGTTCACGGCTTTATATTCGTTACGAGGGCATTCATAGCTGTAAGTAGTGTCGCCGTCGGTCGCACCATTCAGGTTAACAGTGACCACGTTTTCAGACTCCATCACACACTCTGTGCCCACTTCTTGAACATCAAGGTAGTGGTAGTCGGTGCCGTACTCGTACATGCCTGTTTTTTCGTTACCGCCAGGGCCAGTACCGATCTGAGCGTGGGCAATACCTTCCCAACGGTCGATGACTTCGCCTGTGTGCGCGTCTAGCATGGTGAACGGTCGAGTCGGCTGTTCACTGCCTTCTACTAGGTAAGAGACAACGTACACTAGTCGTGCTTTATCTACGCTTTGTTGTCCGATGCCTTGCTTCACTGAACCTTGATAGATAAATAGCTGATGTTGGACGTTGTCTAGAGATTTGCTGGTTAAGCCTTGAGTCTTTAGATCTTTACTTGCGAGTTCAACCGCTTGAGCGCTGTTGATTGATGGCTTAACAAAAGATCGTTCTAAGGTCGTTGTTTTAAGGTAGCTTCCTTGAACCGACTTTAACGCGCCACCTTGCGCACTTTGGGTGGCATTTAGGTAGTGCCCCCATACTGGCGTTCCCCAGATGTTTTGCTGGATCTTTACTTTGTAGATGCCACGCTTTTTCAGGTTTACTTCTTTCACCATCTTGAAGCTAGAGGCGTTACTGACTCCTAACTGAGCGTTTAACCCAGAGAAGTTAGTAAAGTTGATCGGTTGATCGATTTGAACGGATTCACTTGCATGCACTGACAAAGACATAGCACTGGCTATAGCAACGGCAACTAAACGCTTTCTTATTTTCATTGTTATTTTCTCTTTCCATGTAAAATCAAAGAAAACGTAACAAAATTCTCACAGCGAATTTACATCATTCGATCTGATTAATTAGTAGCATGGCAATGATCTCTTTTATTCATGAAACTTATATTTATCGTATTTACAGATAGTTATCGTTTCTGTTTATTTTTGAACGCACTCATAGGTTTTATTTATAAAATCATGACACTTTTATTAAGTGTTAATTGTTCTTGGAAATTAAGATTTTTGTGCAAATTGATCTGTGCCTCAATTAACGAGTTTCGGGTTGATAGAAGGAACAACGATTTGGGCGTGTCAGTTTGACCGAGAGGCTATTAAGCAAATTTAAGGGATATTTTGATGATAAATCGAAGATTTTCTGGCTTATTTTTCGAATTGTTAGTTATAACAAGGCAGGGTAATTCAGAAGTTCTTTGGCACAGAGCACAAAACCGGTTGGATGAAAAAAGCCAGCGACGGGTCACTGGCTTAGATTAACTTAGTTTGTGCAGGCTACTGATTCAAGGTACGTAACTAAAGCTAATTACTGCTTTTTACCACCAACTTGAACGTAGTCGATACCGATAATACGGTTGATGATACCCAGAACAGAGCTTGTGTCAGAGTTTGTAGAACGAATAGTTTCAACCGTTGCGCCTTCAGGTACCAATTCCATTGCACGATCTTGTGTGTTACCAGGAACTTGGAAGCCTACTATGTTGAAGCTTTCAGCGTGCGCTGTGTAAACTTCTTCGTTGTGGCTGATACCTGAACAACCTGCTAGTGAAACAATGCCTAAAACAACTAATAACTTTTTCATAAAAATACCCTAAGAATGATTGGAACCTAGATGGCAAGGCACAAAGGCAGTGGCATGATTATCTAGATTTAATAAGTTCATGGGAGACAGCATCTCCCGACCGATGTTGAACATTATTCCAGAGGTGTTTTGTAGTTACTGTATGGGTTTGTCAGCTGAATCATTACATAGCTGAATGGTTATGGTGAATACTGCACCTTTTAAGGCTTGGCTCTGACCCACTTCCACGGTTGCGTTGTGTTGAGCGCAGATCTTCTCGACGATAGACAACCCTAAACCATGGCCACTCTTGGCTTTGTTACGCGCTTTATCGCCAACGTAAAACGGTTCAAACAAGCGAGCCTGATGTTCTTGAGTCACACCATCACCATCATCATGTACAGCTATCTGCAGTTGCTCTTGATGCGCGCTGGCTTCAATTAACACTTGAGAGCGTGCGAATTTCATGGCGTTGCGTACGAGGTTATCCAGAGCGCGGTTCAGCAGTATTTCATCCGCAAGAATCTCGTAAGGTTGCTTTGGTAGTGATAGGTTGATGTCGAGCTCTGTATCTTTGTTCCAACGTGTCATCGCGTGGCCAAGAAAGTCATTGATCTCGACAGGCTGCTGCAAATTCTCGAGGCCGCAGCTATCTAGCTTGGCGTAGCACAATAGCTCGTCGACCATCTTCTCCATCTCTTCCGTATCTTCCACAATGCTTTCTACAGTCTCTTGCTGAGACTCGTTGAGCGGTGTGTCTTTGAGCATTTCAGCTTGCCATTGGATACGGAATATCGGCGTGCGCAGCTCATGGGCGACCGCATTGGTGAGCGAGCGATTACTCTCAATCAGTCGGTGAATGCGGTCTGCCATTAGGTTGAAAGACTTATTGAGTGAGCCGATTGCAATGCCGCTTGAGGTCTCGGCTCGCGAGGAGAGATCCCCTTCAGCAAAGGCGAGCGTCGCCGATTCAAGCTTCTTAACTCGGCGGAAGATGATAAATAGGTGGCATACGCCGTATAAGATAAAGCTGGCTAGGAAGAACAACCAAATGAGGTCATCTTCCAATTCTATTTTTTGCCTAACGAACGCTTCGCTGTTGGGTAGGTAATGATAGGTATTGTCACTGCTTGCTAAGCGAAACCAAAGGTCACGCTCATCATCGTGAAAGATAAAGGTATTTGGGTTGGTCGAGAAGAACTCTGAAACAGGGCTTGGTATTTCATCTTTTGGGTTGAACGTAATCAGTTTATTTCGAGTGGTTTCGACAAACTGGTTCATGGCTTGTTGAGCCGCTTCAAGCCCCTGATTTTTTGCGATGTTTTCTATGAGTTGCTGGTGGGCTGTGGCTTCATAATCTTGCAGAACATATTCGTAGTCAGTATTGAGCTGATAGACACAGATTTCGTAGGCGACAATGCCGCTCATGAAGCAAACTAACAGCCCTAATAGGGACTCCAAAAAGATACGTCGCATAATCGCTCTCTTTCATTACGCTCGTACTGAGCGAAGTTAATGCCAGGCGGTTGAAACAAACAAGTAGCCTTTACCGCGAATGGTCTGAATTTTCTCTGCTGGTGTATGGTCGTCGCCTAAAATCTTCCTCAGACGTACAACCTTGTTGTCAATCGTCCGGTCTATTCCGTCGTACTCAATGCCGCGCAATGTTTGCGTCAAGTAATCACGAGATAACGGCGTATCTGGGTTGCTTGCCAATAACCAAAGTAGGTCAAACTCACTGTCAGTGAGTGATAAAACCGCACCTGAAAGCTCGCACTTTTTATAAGTGTTTTTCAGAACGAGTTGATCAAACTGCAGGGTGTCTGAGTCATCGACTGAAGCGGTATTGGTGTCTTGGCGGCGTAATAGCGAACGAACTCTGGCCAGCAGAACTCTTGGTTTGATTGGCTTTGTGACATAGTCATCAGCCCCTGTCTCTAAACCAGCGACGTGGTCAAAGTCGTCATCGCTAGCGGTGAGCATCAAGATTTTACCTTTATAGTGCGTACGCGTCTGTCGGCAGATTGTAAGTCCATCAGTTACAGGAAGCATCAAATCCAGCAGTACGATGTCAGGTTGGTCCGCGAGGATGGTGTGTGCGGCATCACTGCCATCGTCCAACACCGTGACATCAAAATCTTGCGCGACAAAGTAGTCCTGCAACATTTTCTGAAGTTTCAAATCGTCTTCCACGATGATCATTCTAGGTTTTGTCATTCCATTATCAGCCTTGTCGTGCGTTTTACTTATTGAGATTAAGTGAGCGAGTCTTCGTCGTGATGAACCATTACTATCATGCGCTGTTGCATATTGAGTTCACATGCTTCACCAAATACCTAAAGCGAATGATTAAACACTTTATAAGTTAGTTCAATGATGAATTGGCATTTATAGGAAAATAAAAAACATTGTTCAAATAGGTTCGACATTCTCATACATTCCCGCGACAGATAAATTCAACGCTAAATAATAGAATTTTCCCATCAAACACTTTGGGAATGACGCATGAATAACTATAGAAAAACGTTACTGGCACTGCCTTTGATTATTTTAGCTGGGTGTAACTCAAGTTCTAACTCAGGTTCAAGTTCTGGTAACACAGCGACTAAAGCACAAGTGAAACCTAAGGCGGATTACGTATTTTCGTCAGTGAAATTAGGCAAGTTGTATCAAGAACGAGAAGAGCTTCAAGAGTCGATGAAGCTGACCTATGACGGTGTGCAGTATGACAAAATTCAATTTGCTGAAGACATCAGTGAGAAGCAAAAAGTAGTTAGGCTTGCGAGCCGTTTAGGTCAAAGTGTTGACCTGTATTTTCCTGATGCAGGGTTTGATAGCTGCGGTATCTACACAGAGAGCAAGGGTTTGGACGTGTTTGATTGCAGCGCGGCGCTACGCTCTGTTTCTAATGAGACAACGTTAATCCAAACAAAAACGAACAGTGCAAAAGCCGTTGAGCTTGAGTACCAAAACGAGTTGTCGCAATACGTGACGAGCTTGGGTTCGACAATTCTGAGTAACACTAAAAATGGTAATAAGGTCACCATCACCACTTCATTTGCTTTCAATGCCTTTTACCGAGATGTGCTCAAAGAAACTGGCGCTGTTGAGCGAATTCAATCGACTCTAGGTGCATCCACCTATTCTCAGCTTTTTGATATCGTAAAGTTGTACCCGGGAAGTGAGATGACGTTGAAATTCACCAATCATATCGGTGGCAGCGCTGATGACGAGATCAACATGTACACCGGACGCATGATCCACCACAACAAGATGACCACAATCGTCACTGCTACGGGGTCGGTGTTCTCGGGAGGCACGGATCTGTTCGCTGCGGGTAACCCACGGGTTTTGCAACGAGCAGATACCTCCAAAGCTATTGAGCTTAATAAACAGGTTGGTGTGCACAGTTGGGCTGAGGATGATAAAACAGCCAAAGACTTCCCATACAAGAACGAAAGCCATCGCAAGCAAGCGACCTACTTTAAAAAGGTCATGGGAGATACAGGAATCGACTTCTATATATTCACTTTAGATTCTGCTCCGGCTTCTGGTGAACACTGGGTGACTAAGGCCGACTCAGATAAATACGATTTCATTACACGTATTGAGTAGCTTAGGCTCGTAATAACATAAGAAACGACTTGATAAGGTTGGTGATGACGTTGTTGTCACCAACCTTTTTTGTTCATTTTTTGATTCGTTACCTGTGTTGATTGTGGATTTCCTTGTCTTACATTTCAGTATAAAAATTCCTTGATACTTCCTTTTCACTCCCTCCCCAAAAAGTTTCTACACGGACTCTCACTGATTGATTTTTGAACTTTCCAAGCAAAAACATTTGACCATTAACTATCACACCTCAAATCTTTAATTGTTTTCGTTAGTGCTCTAAATGATAGTTAATTTATTGTTTTATAATGATTTTTGTTGTTTTAAATGCTGTATTGTTACGATTTTGTTTTAAATAATCATTTGAACCCTAACTAAATTTCTGTCATTTTATATTTAACTGAACGTTCAATATAAAATAAAAGGACTGAGAAATGCCGAAGGTTGGGATGCCTGATATACGTAAACCACAGCTTGTTCAAGCCACCATGACGGTGATTGATCGAGTGGGTTTGCATGCCGCGAGTATTGCGTTGATCAGCAAAGAAGCGGGAGTCTCCACTGGTATTATTAATCACTATTTTGGTGGAAAACATGGGCTGCTCGAAGAGACCATGCGTGAAATCCTTCGCCAACTTTCTAATACCATCACGACTTCACTAAAAGTGCTTCCTGTTGATGCTCACCAACAGAGAATTAACGCGATCATCGATGGTAATTTCGAAGGTTACCAAGCAGAAAATAAGGTCGCGAAGGCGTGGTTGGCATTTTGGTCATATTCAATGCATGACGAGCAGTTGAAAAGACTGCAGCGTGTGAATGAAAAACGTTTGATTTCACACTTACGTCTTGAGTTGAAAGGTATTTTGAATCATGAACAAGCGGATCTTGTTGCTCACGGGATTGCGTCTCTGATTGATGGTTTATGGCTGAGAGGCACATTAAACCCAGATGGTATCGATGCTCAGAAGGCTCGCGCCATCATCAACGATTACCTTGATAAACAACTGACGTTCTACTCGTGCAGTACCAAATAGAACGCAGTGTTAGAACTAGAACAGCACTAGAACGACCAATACTTACACCCAAAATTCAAACTAGACCAGTAGAGTCTAATTACAATAATTAAGTCAGAATCTCAAATGGAAATGAACTCGTTATACATCGATGGCGCAGCGGTTAAAGCAACCTCTGGTGAAACCTTTGATAGCATTAACCCTGCCAACGGTGAACCTATCGCGACGTTAGGCCAAGCATCTTCAGCAGATGTCGACAGCGCTATTGAATCTGCGAAGCGCGGATTTGTGGTATGGTCAGCAATGACAGCGGTAGAGCGCAGTCGTATTCTTTTGAAGGCCGTTGAAATCCTTAGGGCTCGAAATGATGACCTTGCAAACCTTGAGGTTGTTGATACGGGCAAGCCGCTGCAAGAAGCAATTGAAGTGGATGTGGCGTCTGGCGCTGATGTTATTGAATACTTTGCTGGCTTGGCTCCAACGCTACAAGGCGACCAACAGCCGCTGAGTGAATCTCAATTTTTCTACACTCGCCGCGAACCGCTAGGCATCTGTGCGGGCATTGGCGCGTGGAACTACCCTATCCAAATCGCGATGTGGAAATCGGCTCCGGCATTGGCCGCGGGTAACGCGATGATTTTCAAACCTTCAGAAGAAACGCCGCTCACAGCGCTCAAGCTTGCTGAGATATTTACCGAAGCAGGTCTTCCTGATGGCGTGTTCAACGTGGTTCAGGGCGATTACCGTGTTGGTCAGATGCTAACGGCGCACCCAGATATCGCGAAAGTGTCGTTCACGGGCGAAACCGGTACCGGTAAAGCGGTAATGTCGGATAGCGCTAAGACGCTGAAATCAGTCACCATGGAACTTGGCGGCAAGTCACCAATGATCGTGTTTGATGATGCGAAATTGGATGATGCAGTGTCAGCTTCGATGGTCGCAAACTTCTACACTCAAGGCGAAGTGTGTACTAACGGTACCCGTGTTTATGTACACGAAAACATCTACAACGCATTCATCGATCAACTTAAGACGCGCACTGAGAAGCTGATCATTGGTAACCCAATGGATATGGAGACTCAGATCGGCGCGTTGATTTCTAAAGAACACCTTTCAAAAGTCCTTGAAGCCATTGAGCTAGCAAAACAGTCGGGTGCAACCCTGTTGACGGGCGGCTATCAAGTGACAGACAACGGCCTCGAAAACGGCAACTTTGTTATCCCAACCGTGTTTGTGGATTGCGAAGACAACATGCCTCACGTTCAGCAAGAGATCTTCGGCCCTGTGATGTCAGTGTTGAAGTTTACGGACGAAGACGATGTGATTCGCCGCGCTAACGACACCAAATATGGCCTTGCGGCTGGTGTGTTCACGCAAAACCTTTCTCGTGCGCACCGTGTTATTCATCAAATGCAGGCAGGTATTTGTTGGGTGAACACGTGGGGCGACTCACCCGCAGAAATGCCTGTTGGTGGTTACAAGCTTTCAGGTATTGGCCGTGAAAATGGACCAGAAACCCTACTTCATTATACGCAGACTAAGAGCATTCTTATTGAACTTGGCGATTACGCCAGCCCTTATGCCTAACGCGTAACACTCAATTTTATGGGTTAGCTTAATAGAGCTAGCCCTACTGACTCATCTCAGGGAAATCAAAATATGGAACAACGCTACGATTATATTATCGTCGGCGCGGGTTCGGCCGGCTGTGTGTTAGCGGATAGGCTAACGGAAAGCGGTGAACATAGCGTTTTATTACTGGAAGCTGGTGGTACGGATAAGAGTATTTTTATCCAGATGCCAACCGCACTTTCTTACCCAATGAATACTGAAAAGTACGCTTGGCAATTTGAAACAGAGCAAGAACCGGGTCTTGATGGACGCGAACTGCACTGCCCACGGGGCAAAGTGTTAGGCGGCAGCTCATCAATTAACGGCATGGTTTATGTTCGTGGCCACGCGTGTGATTTTGACCAATGGGAAGAAGAGGGCGCAGTGGGTTGGAATTACCAAGCTTGTTTGCCTTACTTCCGCCGTGCTGAATCATGGAACAAAGGCGGTGATGAATACCGTGGCGACAATGGCCCTGTCGGCACTTGTAATGGTAACGATATGGAGCTCAACCCGCTTTACCAAGCATTTATCGATGCAGGTAAAGATGCCGGTTACCCAGAAACCAACGATTACAACGGCTACCAGCAAGAAGGCTTCGGCACTATGCATATGACGGTAGACAAGGGTGTTAGAGCCTCAACCTCTAACGCTTATCTACGTCGAGCATTGAAGCGTTCAAACCTGACCTTGAAGAAAGGTATCGTGGCGCGTCGTTTCCTACTTGAAGCACAAGACTCAAATGGTCAATCGGGCTTGAAAGCGGTTGGTGTCGAGTTTGAAAAGTCAGGCAATACCCAGGTGGCTGTGGCGAACAAAGAAGTGATCTCTTCAGCGGGTTCTATCGGTTCCGTTCAACTGCTTCAGCTTTCTGGTATCGGCCCGAAAGCCGTGCTTGAAAAGGCCGGCGTTGAGCTTAAACACGAACTAAGCGGTGTCGGTGAGAACCTTCAAGACCACCTAGAAGTGTACTTTCAATATCACTGCAACGAACCTATCACGCTCAACAGTAAGCTTGGCTTGGTCAGCAAGGGCATGATTGGCGCCGAGTGGATTCTGACTCGCAAAGGCCTTGGTGCCACTAACCACTTTGAATCGTGCGCGTTTATTCGTTCTCGCAAAGGGTTGAAGTGGCCAAACATTCAATATCACTTCCTGCCAGCAGCGATGCGTTACGACGGACAAGCGGCCTTTGATGGTCATGGTTTTCAAGTACACGTTGGGCCTAATAAGCCAGAGAGTCGCGGTACGGTTGCGATCACTTCTGCTGACCCGCATGCCAAGCCAGAGATCATTTTCAACTACATCTCGACTGAGCAAGACCGCCAAGATTGGCGCGATTGTATTCGTTTGACGCGTGAGATTTTGTCGCAACCTGCGATGGATGTGTACCGAGGCGAGGAGATTCAGCCGGGTCTAAGTGTGACTTCTGATGAAGCAATCGACGAATGGGTTAAGCAGAACGTGGAAAGTGCGTATCACCCTTCATGTGGCTGCAAAATGGGCGCTGATGATGATCCAATGGCAGTGCTTGATGAAGAGTGTCGCGTTCGCGGTATTGATAATCTGCGCGTTGTCGATTCGTCGGTTTTCCCTGTTATTCCAAACGGCAACCTTAACGCCCCGACCATTATGGTGGCTGAGCGTGCTTCCGATTTGATTTTGGGTAAGCCAATGCTCAAAGAGCAGGACGTTCCAGTGTGGATTGCACCTGAATGGCAAGACAAGCAAAGAATCAATAAACCAGTAAGAGAAGCGTAAGCCTCTGTTATTGATATAAAAATAATAAAAAGTAACAACCAAAATTAGTCAAAAGTCAGCAAAACTGCCCTGATTAGTATGAGTTAGGGCAGAAAAAGGAAAGATAAAAAGGAATCATTATGACGACTCAACATAAACAAACCGCTACAAAAAAGGTATTAGCAACATTAGCCATCAGTTCATTTGCATTTGGTGCTAACGCTTCTATTGAACCACAGCAATGTGAAAACGTCCGCTTCGCTGATGTAGGCTGGACTGACATTACCGCAACAACCGCCGTTACTTCTGAACTATTAAAAGGCCTTGGTTACAAAACCAAAACCGACCTACTTTCAGTACCGGTGACATACTCTTCAATGGCGAACGGCGATATTGACGTATTCCTAGGCAACTGGATGCCAACCATGGAAGGCGATATTGCTAAGTACCGTGAAGAGGGCACGGTTGAAACCGTTCGTGCCAACCTTGAAGGCGCAAAATACACGCTAGCCGTACCAAAATACGTGTACGACTCAGGTGTAAAAAGCTTCGCCGACCTAGCAAAACATGCCGACAAATTTAAAGACCGCATCTATGGCATCGAGCCGGGTAACGACGGTAACCGCCTAATACAATCAATGATTGATTCAGACGCGTTTGGCTTGAAAGATTTCAGCCTAGTGGAATCAAGCGAAGCGGGTATGGTGTCTCAAGTATCACGCGCAGCACGCCGTAGCCAATGGATTGTTTACCTTGGTTGGGCTCCGCACCCGATGAACAGCAATGTTGAGATGGAATACCTTTCAGGCGGTGACGACTTCTTCGGCCCTAACTACGGTGGCGCGAATGTTTACACTAACGTTCGTTCAAACTACCTGTCTGAGTGTGCAAACGTCGGTCAACTTCTACAAAACCTAGAATTCACTCTAGAGATGGAAAACCAGTTGATGGAAGAGATTCTTAACCAAAAAGTGAAGCCAGAAAAAGCGGCTCAACAATGGTTGAACAACAACCCTCAACAAGTTGAAGCTTGGCTAGACAACGTAAAAACGCATAAAGGTGAATCAGCGACTCAAGCCGTTACTGAATACCTAAAGCAAGTTAAAGCTTAGTTCTACCTATCTCAACAGCTACATAAATAATAAAGGTGGGCTTGCCAATTTAGCGATTGGTTTGAAGTAGCCCACCCATAATAAAAGGCAATATTGTGAATTTTATTACGGAAAACAAAATCCCTGTCGGACAATGGATGGAAGCGGGTGTTGATTGGCTAACAATCAATGCAGCAGGATTCTTTGACGCTATTTCGATTTTTCTAGAAACCGTCATTATGTTTTTAGTCGATGTATTTAAGTGGATGCCGCCTGCTCTGCCAATCGTGATTACCGCTGCGATTGCATGGTACTTACACCGTAAACCTTCGTTAGTGATCTTTGTGGTCGCGGCACTGCTGACTATTCTTAACCTCGGCTACTGGCAAGAAATGCTGGAAACCTTTGTTCTCGTCTTTGCGGCGACAACGATTTCCGTATTAATTGGCGTACCGGTTGGCATCATGGCTGCTCACCGTCCTTGGCTCTATACGATGTTGCGCCCAATTCTCGATTTAATGCAGACCGTTCCGACGTTTGTGTATTTGATTCCAACTCTGGTTCTATTCGGCTTGGGCATCGTGCCTGGCTTAATCTCGACCATTATTTTCGCGATAGCTGCACCGATTCGTTTGACTTATTTAGGGGTAACGAAAGTCCCTGAAGAGCTGATTGAAGCGGGTAAAGCCTTTGGTGCAAGTCGCATGAAGTTACTGCTCAAAGTTGAATTACCAGCCGCTCTACCAAGCATCATGGCGGGTGTCACCCAATGTATTATGTTGTCGCTTTCGATGGTGGTTATCGCCGCTCTTGTTGGTGCTGACGGACTTGGTAAACCGGTTGTTCGTGCATTGAACACAGTGAACATCTCACAAGGTTTTGAAGCCGGACTGGCGATTGTATTAGTCGCTATCATTCTTGATCGCTTGTGCAAAACACCCAATCAGAAGGAGGCTTAATCATGTCTAGCTCTCAGGAAAAAAAGACAATGGACGCGATTACCATTAAAAACCTTGATGTTGTTTTTGGTGATAAGTCGAAGCAAGCGCTCGAGCTACTCGACCAAGGGAAAACTCGTCAAGAGATCATTGATGAAACTGGTCAAGTCGTGGGCGTAGATAATGTATCTCTCACGGTTGAAGAAGGTGAGATCTGCGTGCTGATGGGCTTATCGGGCTCGGGTAAATCTTCATTACTTCGTGCTGTGAATGGTTTGAATGAGATCAGCCGTGGTTCATTGGCAATCAAAGATGGCGATAAGCTGGTGGATTTGGGTGAGCAGTGCGATGAAGCGACACTGCGTCATTTACGCACACACCGCGTTTCTATGGTGTTCCAAAAATTTGCCTTAATGCCTTGGTTAAACGTGTTAGATAACGTGGCGTTTGGTCTTGAAATGCAAGGTGTCGCCAAAGATGTTCGTCGTGCTAAAGCGCGTGAACAACTTGAAATGGTGGGTTTGGCAGAGTGGGAAACCAAGTATCCGCATGAACTCTCTGGCGGTATGCAGCAACGTGTCGGCTTGGCACGAGCGTTTGCCATGGATACTGACATTCTATTGATGGATGAACCGTTCTCGGCGCTTGACCCATTGATTCGTGCTCAACTGCAAGATGAACTGATCACGCTGCAAAACAAACTCAACAAAACGATTCTGTTCGTGAGTCACGACCTAGATGAAGCACTGAAGATTGGTAACAACATCGCGATCATGGAGTCAGGCAAACTGATCCAACACGGTAAGCCGGAAGAGATCGTACTCACACCGAAAACGGAATACGTGAAGGACTTTGTTGCTCATACTAACCCATTGAATGTACTTAAAGGCCGTTCTTTGATGCAGCCTCTTGACTCACTGACTCAAGAGAATGAAAGCTGGAAGATCTGCGATTCTAAAGATCTCTGGATTGAACAGAGTGAAGGTGCTTTATCGGTAAAAGGTGAACCGACGTTGGCACTTGTTGAGTGGAGTGAGTCTGACGACTTAACGGCTATCAACGCATCGAGTGTCGTAGTGGCAAGCCCTGAAATTGGTATGCGTGATGCGATTAAGCTCAAGCAGATCAGTAACCATCCGATTTTGCTGGTTGAAGACAATCAATTGGTTGGGATCTTGGATAACAGCGAGTTCTACAACGCGCTGACCGGTAATTTTCAACTAAACAGTGCTGCTTAATCTTTTGAACTAAAATAGTCAGATGTCGAAACATTAAATAGGTAGTGAGGCCATCACAATATCTTTACCTATTTGACTGCTCTACTTTTTTATTTGTTAACGACTTCTGGCTTTTTGTTACCTTGTTAGCCGATATAAGAGCGAAAATCGTGACTCATTGAGCAAAAGTGTTGCCCTGCGCAAATTCAGAGGCATAGAAAAGATTGAGAATAGTATGAACATCAGTACAATGCGGAAAAATTAATGACGTAATTTATCAATTTACAGTGTAATTCGAGCGGTCCTGACTCCGATTTCATGAGAGCTCTTCGCTTCGACGCTGTAAAATCACTCACAGTATATTAGTACAAAGGTCTGCATCTTGGACAAACATGACGAAATCCTGGTCGCTATTCGACAAATTATTCGCGCTATCGATTTACACTCGAAAAAGCTGAGTAAAGAGTATGGTTTGACTGGCCCTCAATTAATCTTAATGAGAGCAATCCAAGAAATGGGTAATGTGACGATCAAAGAATTGTCTAATCACACCAATGTAAGCCAAGCCACCACAACCACGATCATCGATCGCCTAGAGTTGAATGGCTACGTACAACGTATCCGTAGTGTTGCTGACCGCCGTAAAGTGCATGCGAACTTGACGGAAAAAGGCCAAGAGCTGCTAAACAATGCGCCACCGCCGCTGCAAGATAACTTCGTTAAAAAATTCCAAAACCTAGAGCCGTGGGAGCAAAGCTTACTGCTTTCTTCAATGCAGCGAGTATCATCAATGATGAATGCAGAAGACATCGACGCCGCTCCAGTACTTCAACTTGAAGGCATTGCAAACGTAGCCAAGAGCTAATGTAATTTTTAAATTGTTTATTTAGAACAAAAACTTAAGTAACTATTAAATGGTCGCACTAAGCGGCCATTTTTGATCCTGCCATTTAAAATCTCTATTTGCCCTGCGTGTTAGTTACGCCTTCTTATTTTAAATTCCCCTGACTTTTTGCCCCGTTTGTAGCCGCCTCATTGGATTGTAATCAAAACTCCATTGACGATTCTCTGACAATAAAACACTAGACCGACCGGTCTGTTTTGTATTATTGTGTGCTCATCTTAACCACGAGGTGATGTATGAAACACGAATTGACGCCAACACAAATGACCATGACGTTGAACAGCATGCAGGGAGCTTTTGCACAGAAACCGATGCCAGCGATATCGGAGAGGATTGAGCATCTGCTCGCACTTAAATCTGCGCTAATCGATTACACAGATCGTTTGTGTGTAGCTGTGAGTGAGGACTATGGTCACCGCAGCCGACAAGATACTTTGATGGCTGACATATTGCCTTGTATCGGAAATATTGATCACAGCATTGAATGTTTGCCTCATTGGTCGACATCTTCAATTCGTCATTCCGGCCCATTGCTTTCAACCTCTCGTGTTGAAGTGGTTTATCAACCCAAAGGCGTCGTCGGGATTATTGCCCCGTGGAATTTCCCGATCATGTTATCCGTCGGCCCGCTTATTTCGGCTCTGGCTTCAGGCAATCGCGCCATGATCAAGATGAGCGAATTTACCCCAGCGACGAACCAAGTATTAACAGCGCTATTGGCGGAAGTTTTCCATGCCGATGAGGTGTGCTTGGTTGAAGGTGAGGTAGAAATCGCAGCCGCATTTTCGGCGTTGCCGTTTGATCATCTTCTGTTTACAGGGTCAACCCAAGTGGGTCGCCAAGTGATGAAGTCAGCGGCTGATACGCTAACCCCAGTCACGCTAGAGCTGGGTGGAAAGTCGCCGGTTATCGTTGCAGAAGACATGCCGATGGATATTGCGGTAGAGCGAATCATTTATGGTAAAAGCCTAAACAACGGCCAAGTGTGTGTCGCTCCAGATTACGTGCTACTCCCTGAAGATAAGCTCGAAGCCTTCATTCTGGAGTACAAAAAACAATACCAACAGCTGTTTGATGAAGGGATCTACTCTGAGAGTTTAACCTCGCTCATTAACCCTCGCCAATGTGATCGTATTGCTGGTTTATTGAATGAAGAGCAGGAAGCAGGGACACGAATCGTTGCTTGCCATGATGAAGCGATGGACCTAGATACTCATCGCTTGGTGACACATTTGATCGTTGAACCAAGCCTGTCATCCAAGGTGATGAACGAAGAAATTTTCGGCCCATTATTGCCCTTGATTACGTATCGCAATGTCGAAGAGGCGTTCCAAGTCATCAATAGCAAACCAAGGCCGTTAGCACTCTACCTAATGAGCTTTGATTTGAGCTTACAGGCTCAGGTTAAGCACCAAGTTCACTCCGGTGGCATGTGTATCAATGACTGTGTTTTTCATTTAGCGGTTGATGACGCGCCGTTTGGTGGCATTGGCGAATCAGGGCAGGGCAATTATCACGGCAAAGAAGGGTTTATCACCTTCTCTCACGCTAAAACAGTATTGGAAACCGGCTTAGATCATCGCGTTAAGCATCTGTTTTCAAAAGAAGACAACGAATTAAAGACGGCTGTGATGAACATGCTAGGCAAGTAAATCGCACCTGACATTCCGCTATTCATTTTAGAAATTATTTAAGAGGTTACTTATGTTAGAACGTTTTTTTGAAAGAACCATGAAGTCTTATTTGATGATTACGGGATTGTTGACTGCGACTGCTTTTTCTACCTTTCTGGCACCGGATTGGAGTATGCAGACGCTGTTCTCCTACAACGAGGCGATGATGGAAAACAAAGAGTACCTGTTGGGTACTTATCAGCACTGGGGGGTGATGGTTGGTTGTATTGGCGTGCTTTTGATGTTCTCTGCCAAGTACAAGTCACTACGTACTTCGACCATGATTTACAGCGCGTTTGAGAAGTCGATGTTTGTTGGCATCTTCTTATACAACGTTTGTATTAATGACTATGAGTGGTTTTACGGTTGGAGTGGTGTGTTTGCGCTTGACGCGTTTGTAACCATCTACTCTTTGGTTTATCTCTACTATTACCTCAATCGAGATAAAACCAAGGTGCCCGCTCACTTGCGTTAACCTCGGTTGTTTAACTCATTGAATCAAATATTCCTAAGCCCGCATTTGCGGGTTTTTTTGTATGTGCGAAATGATCTTCAAGGATCTTAATTGACATATCTTTGACATTTACACCCTAGACCGACCGGTTTGTATTGGTTATTGTTTAGTCATCAACTAGAAATGAGGTAACCACCATGACAGCCAATAATTTTAATTTTCAACTGAAAACCATTGTTCACGCTCAGGAGAACGGCATCGAAAATATTCCGTCTCTGTTTGCTCGATTGGGTGCGAAGCGAGTCGTGCTTTTTTCTGATAAGGGCTTGGAATCGTTGGGCTTTGTTGAGCAATTCTCGGCACTGTTTGTTAATCCGGAAGCTAGCCAAGATGCTGCGCAACTCGTCGGCGTATATACCGACATTGCTCCGGATGCGACGTGCGACAACATTAACTCTGCAATTGAGTTTGCGAATAACTTGAATGCAGACGCTATTTTGTCAGTCGGTGGCGGTAGTGTGATTGATGCTTCGAAAGGCGTGAAATACGCACTTCATAAACAGATTGATGATATCCGCACTGTGATTGCCGGCGGTGGCTTTATGGAAGTGTGGCCAAATAACGAAGACATTCGAGTGCCCCACATTGCGGTGCCAACAACAGCAGGCACGGGCGCAGAAGCTTCTCCGATTGCTGTTTTTTACAACGAGCATGAAAACATTAAGGCAAGTTTGGTGGCGTCTGGTTTAGAAGCTGACATTGCGATTCTTGATCCGACTGTTACCACCAAACTACCAGCTCATCTGACTCGCTCAACAGCAATGGATGCATTAACGCACGCCGTTGAGGCCATTGTTTCTCCAATGAGCAATGCCTTTACCGATGCTTACGGCATTCAAGCTGCAAAACTGATTGTTGAAAATTTACCCGTGGCACTTGAGGAGCCTGAAAACCTAACGGCACGCGGCAATCTTCTTCAAGCGAGCACGATGGCGATCTCTGCGTTCTACTCTTCACTGGGCGGTATCCCAATCCACAACTGTGCTCATGCATTTGGTGCGATTAGCCATATCTCGCATGGCGATGCCAACACGGTATTGATGCCGGTTGTGATTGAAGCTCTGCCGGAATTCTATATGCCAAACGCATTCAAATTAGCTCAAGCGTTCTCGCTAGAGAGCACTGGAACGGATGAGATGATTTACCAACGAGTTTTGGATTTCTTACACAACTTCCAAACCCAAGTTGGTGCGATGAAGCGTTTCAGTAGCTGGGAATTTGATGACCAAGAGAAGCGCAATATTGCTCAAGCGATTGAGAAAGATATCTGCTTCCAGTTCTACCCAATCTCAAAACAAACGATTGAACAGATTATTGAAAAATCAATTTAGTGTCTGATTAAGCATCCAAAAACTCACTGTAAATCGAGGACAAATTATGAAGATTGAAAACGTATTGCTATCGAGCTTGTGCATCATCGCGCCATTCCTACTTTTCACCTAATTCACTCGACAGGGACGTTGTGACCTTTATTCCTGAGGAGGAAATAAATGTTCAATAAACGTTTAACTACCGTGACTTTGACTGGTGTTTTGGCTGTTCTGCTTTTTGCCAAGGCAAGCGTTGGAAGTGAAAGCTCCGCGGCTTTGTCTGAACAGCACCGAGATGTTGTTCAGGTGTTGGATGAAGCCTATGGAGGACAGCCTGAAGCACAACTTGCTCTCGCTTATCGGTATTTGAGTGGTGATGGTGTTGAGCAGAATGACGAGAAAGCGGCGGAATGGTTTGAAACTGCAGCCAGTGCCGGTAGCCCTGAAGCTCAAACACAGCTTGGCCTAATGTACTTCTCTGGAAGTGGCGTTGAGGTTAGCCAAGCGGAAGCTGTCACCTGGATAGGTCTGGCAGCCGCTCAAGATTATGACCCTGCGCTCGACTTATTACATTGGATGTCCCAAGCCGCGCACTAATTAAGATTCTAACCAAAGTTAGTCACAGAAAAGGTTAATCACAGAAAAAGCTCATCACAGAAAATTTAACTACAGCTATCGGAGACATCTTATGCAGACATTCAAGAAATCCCTACTATTCACCGC
The DNA here is from genome assembly GCF_000272105.2 of Vibrio splendidus 12E03. GTDB lineage: Bacteria > Pseudomonadota > Gammaproteobacteria > Enterobacterales > Vibrionaceae > Vibrio > Vibrio splendidus_I. The sequence continues at coordinate 27,993 of NZ_AJZD02000003.1, read as the reverse complement.
GATGGCCGCAGCAAGTAGTGCCGCCTTCGCCGCCGAATCAGACAAGCCGAACATCGTTGTTATTGTCGGTGATGATGTTGGCTTTGCTGATACCCAGCCTTATGGTTCAGAAGTCGAAACACCGAACTTAATGGCGTTGGCTGAAGAGGGGGTTAAATTCACCAACTTTCATGCATCACCGACCTCATCAGTCACTCGCTCAATGATGTTAACTGGAGCGAACAGCCACGAGGTTGGGCTAGGTACCTTTGATTATGCTGTCTATCCGGACGCGATTGGTAAGCCGGGCTATGAAGGTTACCTGACCAAGAAAGGCGTAACAATAGCTACGTTGCTCAAAGAAAATGGCTACAACACGTATTTATCGGGTAAATGGCATTTAGGTCATGATGATGGGTTCCTGCCCGATGACCGCGGCTTTTCGGAAAGTTATGGCATTTTAGCGGGCGGTTCTAATCACTTTAACCGCGACATGATGTTCCCAGCCAAAAATGCAGCGACAGCCGATGCGCTGCAAAAAGGTGACATTCCCGGTGTTGAAGTTGAGCCTACCTACAGAAACGGTGAAGTGGTTGAGGACAAATACCAAGGCGAGTACTCCGACCAAGTTTACACCAACGAACTCATCAAGATGATCGATGGCAAGAAAGACGACGGTAAGCCTTTCTTCGCTTATCTTCCTTTCACTGCCATACATCTTCCTCTGCAAGCTCCAGAATCAGCGTATCAAGATAAAGTCGACTACTACGTCGAGCATGGTTGGGATTCGATTCGTGAAGACCGCTTTGAACGCATGAAGGAGATGGGCGTCATTCCTAAAGATGCGGATATCTCAAGTCGTAATGCATTAAGTCGTCCTTGGGACTCTTTGTCTGAGAAAGAACAAGAGTGGTATGGCAAGAAGATGGCGGTGGCGATGGGCATGATGGAGATGCAAGATCAACAAGTCGGTCAGGTTGTTGATTACCTAAAAGATATTGGGGAATACGACAATACCTACATCATGTATCTGGCAGACAACGGCCCTGAAGCGACCGATATCACCGGTGAAAACACCAGTGATCTGATTCGAACATGGACGGCGCATAATTTCGACAACTCGACGGAAAACCTAGGCAAAGCAAACTCCAGCGTTTCATTGGGCCCAGAGTGGGCAAGTGCATCAACCGGTGGTTTGTCTTGGTATAAAGCTTACACGGCTGAGGGCGGTATTCGTGTGCCGTTTATCGTTAAGCCTGCAAAAGCCGTCTTAGAGGGGGAGCAAGCATTAGAGCCTGGTACTCAAACTGATGATTTGTCACAAGTAAAAGACATCGCAGCCACCATTCTTGAAATCGCCGACGTAGAGCATCCAGGCACTAAGTATCAAGGCCGAGAAATAGCACCGATGAGTGGTGTGAGCTTGTTGCCTTACTTTAAGGGCGAAACTACAGAGGTTCACAATGCGGATAATGCGATTCCATTTGAATTGTTCGGTAGTGGCATTTTGCTCAAAGGGGATTACAAGATCATCCGAATTTCTACAGGCATGGGCGGTGACAGTGAATGGCACCTGTACAACACCAAACAGGATCCGGCTGAGCAGCATGACTTAAGAAACCAGATGCCAGACTTATTCCTAGAGATGGTTGCTGAGTATCAAGAGTACGAAAAAGCGCATAACATTGTGCCAGTTGATGAAGCGTGGAACCCGTTTGAGAACGTGAAATAGAGGAAATGAATCAGTTGGCCAGCTTAGCGCGGTAAAGCTGAGTTGGCCGCTAGATACCGTGTAAAGGAACTACGGACTGTTTTAGCCAATACAAAAACTTTTACATCGAGGTACTTTTCATGACGACATTGTCACTATCAAATCTAAGCACTATTCCTCAATTTAACGGTAAAGCACACAGTAAACTTCAGGCATTGGCCAAACCGATTGGGGCGGTATGCAATATCAGCTGCACCTACTGTTATTACTTGGAAAAGCAACAGCTGCTTGAATACCCTAAGGGCACTCAATATGTGATGGATGAGGAACTGCTAGAGCGGTATATCAAGCAGTACATCGAAGGCCAAAACACTCCAGAAATTATCTTCTCTTGGCATGGTGGCGAGCCTACCTTACTGGGGATTGAGTACTTTAGAAAGGTGGTTGAACTGCAAAACAAGTATTGTCCGAGCTACAGTAAAATTAGTAATGACCTGCAAACTAACGGCACTTTACTCAATGACGAGTGGTGTGATTTTTTCAAGAAGAACCACTTCATTATTGGTGTGAGCATTGATGGCCCCGAGCATTTGCATAATCACTATCGCACCACCCGAGCGGGCAAGGGGACCTTCTCTCAAACCATGCGAGGGATTGGTTTTCTAAAGAAGCATGACGTTGAGTTTGCAACTTTAACTTGTGTGAACGATGTAACGGGCCAAAACCCGTTAGAAGTTTATCGTTTTTTACGCGATGAAGTGGGTTCGAAGCAGCTTCAGTTCATCCCGGTCGTGGATAAACGAGAAGCTCACATCAACAACCAATGGCTTTCCCATCAGCAAGCGATCATTCCGGTTTCGGGAGAGGTCGAATCTTGGAGTGTCGGTTCTGCACAGTGGGGAGAGTTTCTTAAAGCCGTTTTTGATGAGTGGTTCGAACATGATTTTGGTCGAGTACTTATTCCTTACTTTGAAAACTTTGTCGGTGTATGGATGGGAAGAGACAGTACCATGTGCACCTTGAGTGAAATTTGTGGAAAGGGGCTGGCGGTCGAACCTAATGGCGATGTGTATTCATGCGACCACTATGTTTACCCAGAATTTAAGTTGGGTAATATCCACGATAAGCCATTGTCAAAATTAGCGTTTTCACCAGACCAACAAACCTTTGGATTTGCTAAGCAAAAGTCACTACCTAAACAGTGCCAAACTTGTGAGTTTAAGTTTGCTTGTCATGGCGAGTGTCCTAAAAACCGAATCATCACCAGTCGTGACGGTGAGGCTGGGTTAAATTACTTGTGTGAAGGTTGGCTCAAGTTTTTCAAACATATCGACCCTACACTTAATGCCCTTTTGCAAGCCAATGGGATGCCGCAGCGTGCAAGGTAAAGTTATCTTACTGGTGACAAATAAAAGTCGAAGTAGACAATCATTGAGCTTGAAAAAAAAAGCTCGCTAAATATGCGAGCCTTTGAGCATTGTCGTTGATTAGTCTTTTGAACTCAAAGCGAGTAAGGTTTCCTCCATCGCATTGCTTAGAATCGAACGATTTCTTTGCATCGCAGCTATTAACGTAGATCCTAGCCAAAGACCGTAAAGCGTTCGAGATAGCGATTCTGGCTCTGCGATAGTGAAATCACCAGCCTCATTGCCTTCTTCAAACAGTTTTTCCATACGTAGGATTATCTTCTCAGCACCTTCTGCCATGGTTGATTGCAATGGGTTAGCAGAGCCAGATACTTCTCCCGCCAGTTTTACGACAAGGCATTGGATATTGAAGTCCTCAGTCAGTTTTGATGCGCACCAAAACTCGAAATAGGCTTTAACGCGATCACGACGAGAAAGCGACTCATCACTTAAAAAGTCATCCAGCTTAGCGAGATGCTCATCAAAGTAGTTGGTAAGAAGGATCTCACCAAAGTGCTCTTTGGATTTAAAGTAGTGGTAAAAAGAACCCTTCGTGCCTTCCGCTTGGTTGATGATCTTCATCAGGCCAACACCAGCAAACCCGTGTTCATTAATAAGGCTAAATCCTGCATCGAGCATAGCTTGTCGCATGTCTTTCATTGTTCTTACTCTTTATGCTGAGAATGAGGAATAGTGTAACGAGCAACATACCAACCGTCCAGTCTAGCGCGTTAGGACGCGGTCAATAATTGACTCGTTTCGTGAAAGTGACTTTTCTCTTATTGGCCTTCTAAGCGACAAAACTTTTTTCAAGGTAAACACATCCTATAAATCGAAAATAACAACCTTAAAGGGCTTGTTTGGTGCCTTAAAATGGCTAAATTAGGGTGTTTTAAGTTGCTGTTTTTGTTCGTTTTTAATTTGGTTTTTTCTTAAGATCGCAATGGTAGTCTTAGCTTAATTTCTTTAGGGGGCTAAATGGACACCAATAACAGCACTTATCATCAGCACAGTTTTGCTCAGCAAGACTTATCAGAGCTTACATTTACAGCCTGCACGTTTATCCGTTGTGATTTCAGACGTTCGAACTTGCGTGATGCAACGTTTATTAACTGTAAGTTTATTGAACAAGGCGATATTGAGGGATGCCACTTTGATGTTGCCGACTTACGAGATGCAAGCTTCCAGAATTGTCATCTGGCGATGGCGAATTTTAATAATACGAATTGCTATGGGATTGAGCTACGTGAATGCGACTTGAAAGGGGCGAACTTCACTCGTGCTAACTTTGCCAATCAGGTGAGCAATCACATGTATTTTTGCTCGGCATACATCACGGGTTGTAACCTGTCTTACGCTAATTTTGAACAGGCTTGTTTAGAGAAGTGCGAACTGTTTGAGAACCGTTGGATAGGCACTTATCTTGGTGGCGCGTCACTAAAAGAGTCTGATCTCAGCCGAGGTGTGTTTTCGGAAGACGTATGGGGGCAATTCAGCATGCAAGGTGCTAATTTATGCCATGCTGAATTAGAAGGGTTAGATCCTCGCAAGGTAGACACATCGGGGATTAAAATCGTTGCTTGGCAGCAAGAGCAACTGCTTGAGACCATGGGTATTGTGGTAATGCCTGATTGATTTTTTTCACTCGGTTGGAGTCAACCACAGTCGATAGAAGAAAAGCCCAAAGCTAATAACTTTGGGCTTTTCCGTATTTGGTGTCCCATCTGACTTTTTTATGCAAGTCGTTTGCATGTCGTGAGGCTAGATGAGTGAGTCAGCAGTTTGTTATGTCGTAAAATTTCAGTTGAATGGTGTTTGGATTTCATACGCGATCTTGATCACTGATTTTAGCGTGTTACATTCCTTGCTTTACGAATATAAACATCATCATTATCACAATTAATTTATGGTCAACCGTCTAACCTGAGCTCATGTCTCATTTTCTTATTTTAAATTAATTTAGGTTATTGGGGTTAATGTCAAACTTAGACTATTGACTTGTTTCTAATTATAAATTTGTAATTTAATTACAGCTTTAATTTGAGGGGTAGCGTAGAAATATCCGATTGACAGTTATTTATAGGTGACTAAAGTCACGTTTCTTTGCCATTTCTCGATTCGACAACTTCCATTGATAATAATCCCAACAACAACGAATAAGAATAACTGGGATATATTATGCTTTATGACCTTATTGACCACGACTTAATTGATGTCATTAACCACTCTGAATATAAGTGGGAAGATGCAGTTAAAGAAACGACTCGTTATTTGCAAGACAAAGGTTACGTTACCGATAACTACGCAGACGCGATCATTCAGTCAACGCATGATAATGGACCTTATTATGTTCTTTGTCCAGGCATTGCTATGCCTCATGCCCGTCCAGAAGCTGGTGTACTAAAGACAGGGTTAGGTATCCATGTTTTTTCAACCCCAGTTGATTTCGGTTCAGAAATGGGACCAGCGAATGTCTTATTAACATTAGCTGCAAAGGATTCAGATACACACATCGAGGTTATTCAAGCACTTAGTGAAATGTTAGTTGATGAAGAAAACATTGCCAAGCTTGCGGCTTCATCTTCAAAAGCTGACGTACTTGAAATTATTAAAAGCTACTAAGAATAACCTTTGAAAATAAGGAATATACCGTGTCTACAAATATAAGAGCAAAAGTGCAATCTTTTGGTGGTCATTTGACTGCGATGGTATTGCCAAATATTGGAGCCTTCATCGCATGGGGATTTATTACTGCATTATTTATTCCAACAGGTTGGATGCCTAACGAATATTTTGGTGAATTAGTGGGTCCGATGATCACTTATTTACTTCCTCTGCTTATTGGTTATACCGGTGGACAAATTGTCGGGGATAAGCGTGGTGCAGTTGCTGGTGCGATAGGTACTATGGGTGTTATCGCTGGCGCTGAGATTCCAATGTTTGTTGGCGCAATGATCATGGGTCCATTGAGTGGCTGGGTGATCGTACAAATCGATAAACGCTTACAAGACAAGATCCCTTCAGGTTTCGAGATGGTGGTAAACAACTTCTCGCTAGGTATCTTCGGCATGTTGATGTGTCTGTTTGCTTACGCGATTGTTGGTCCTGCTGTGACTGCAGCGAACCTATTCGTTAAATCGGGCATTGAAGCACTGGTTGCTACTGGCTTCTTACCGTTACTTGCGATTATTAACGAGCCAGCAAAAGTTCTGTTCCTGAATAACGCTATTGATCAAGGTATCTACTATCCATTAGGCCTGCAAGCCGCGGCGGAAACTGGCAAATCTATCTTCTTTATGGTGGCGTCTAACCCTGGTCCTGGTCTAGGTATGCTTCTGGCTTACGCTAAGTTCGGTCAAGGTTTAAGTAAGAAGTCAGCACCAAGTGCAATCATCATTCACTTCTTTGGTGGTATCCATGAGTTGTACTTCCCATACGTTTTAATGAAGCCAATCATGATTCTCGCGATGATTGCGGGTGCAGCGACAGGCATCGCAACATTCAACCTGCTTGATGGTGGTCTGGTTGCTGGCCCAAGCCCTGGCTCAATCTTCTCTTACTTAGCTCTAACACCAAAAGGCAGCTTCTTCGCAACCATCGCTGGTGTAGCAACAGCAACGATTGTGTCTTTCCTAGTGGCAAGTGCCATCTTGAAAGTGAGTAAGAAGGAAGAGACAGAAGAGGAATTCGAACAATCGATGACTGACATGAAAGACATGAAAGCAGAAGGTTCAGTGGCTAAAACTCCTGTTTCAGCAGCGAAAACTGAAGCGAAAGACATCAAATTTGTAGCTTTTGCATGCGATGCAGGGATGGGTTCAAGTGCCATGGGCGCTTCAACGTTCAAACGTAAGCTCGAAAAAGCAGGCTACGAAGTTGAAGTGAAAAACTATGCGATTGAGAAAGTGCCAAGCCATGCCGATGTAGTGGTTACTCACGAAAGCCTTGAGAGTCGAGCAATCAAAGCCACAGGTTTGCCAGTCGTAACAATTAAGAACTTCCTGCATGATCCAGCGTTAGACACGCTAATGGATACAATCGGTCAACAAGCTTAAATTTAAAATTTTAAATTTTGGGGTCAGGTCATGGCCCCACCTTATCGGAGATAAAATCATGGTTCAAACAACTGCTGCGGTTATTTGTGGTGAGAAAGACGTTCAATTGAGAACCTTTGATCTACCAAAGATTTCGGATGATGAACTGCTAGTAAAAAATATTTCTAATAGCATTTGCCTTTCAACTTACAAAGCAGCACTGCTAGGAAGCAATCATAAACGAGTTCCTGACAACATTTCAGAAGTACCTGTGATGACTGGCCACGAATATGCGGGGGTGATTGTTGAGGTTGGCGCGAACCTAAAAGACCGTTTTAAGCCGGGTGAACCATTTGTACTGCAACCTGCAATGGGGCTTCCAACGGGTTATTCAGCAGGTTATAGCTATGAGACTTTTGGTGGTAACGCGACTTATTCGATTATCCCGAAAATAGCCATTGATTTAGATTGTGTACTTCCATATAAGAGCTCTTACTACGCCAATGCATCACTTGCTGAGCCAATGTCTTGTATTATTGGTGCATTCCACGCGAGCTACCATACAACGCAATATGTTTATGAGCATCAAATGGGTATTAAAGAAGGTGGCTCACTTGCTTTACTTGCGTGTGCTGGCCCTATGGGTATCGGTGCGATTGATTATGCGATTAACGGACCCGTGAAACCAAGCTTGATTGTGGTGACAGACATTGATGAAGCACGTCTAGCGCGCGCTGAAAGCCTTATTCCAGTATCAAAAGCCGCGGAAAATGGTATTGAATTACATTATGTGAATACCGCTAAAGTTGATGACCCGGTTACTTTCCTAAAAAGTCTGAATAAAGATAAAGGTTATGACGATGTCATGGTATACGCAGCGGTTGCACAGGTGCTAGAGCAAGCCGATGAGCTACTTGGTAATGATGGTTGTTTAAACTTCTTTGCTGGACCTACGGATAAGCAATTCAAAGTACCGTTTAATTTCTACAACGTTCACTACGAATCAACGCATATCGTCGGTACCTCTGGTGGTTCAACAGGTGATTTGATTGAGTCAGTAGAGTTGTCAGAAGCAGGCAAGATCAACCCATCGTTCATGTTAACGCACATCGGTGGCCTTGAAGCCGCGCCACATACCATTTTGAACCAGCTGGATCTTCCAGGTGGCAAGAAATTGATTTACCCACATATCGACTTACCGCTGACAGCGATTGACCAATTCCATACACTGGCAGAGCAGTCTCCATTCTTCCTGGAGCTTGATGAAATTTTGAAAGCCAATAATTACGTTTGGAATGAATTGGCAGAAAAAGCGCTACTTGAATTTTATGATGTGAGCTTAACCGTTTAATATGGTTCATTATTGTGGTGGCTAGCCAGTCACCACAGCTTCATGAGGTAATTGATATTTTGTTGCAAGATGAATTATTAGACGCATTGGAACAGTGTGATTCCGCGACGAGTTTGATCGAAGCGTCTAATAAGTTAATAAACCAAAAACTGAAAAAGCTATTACCGAACGTGTTTGTTCAAGATGCTTTGGTGATGGAGTACGCCGTCGTACCTCTTTTAAAAGAAGATGGGCCTCTTGTGACAACCGACGTCGCCTCTAAATTGATGTTTGCGATGGGTAAGATCTCTTTGGAAACCTACGCAGATATTGGCTTATTCGACCAAATGTATGAATACACTAGTAAGCAATCGCAAGTGCTGACATTTGGCGATGACATGGTTTACGACTTCATCAGTAATCAATCAAACCTCTCGAAAGGCAAAGATAGCTTCTACTTAGATTCAATTAACCAATTAAAATTCTCGTCATTCGATTCATTCACTCAAACACGTTACGAATCACTGATTAAAACAGTGCTGAAACTCTGTTGCGAGAACTTGTTGGAAAATATTGAGAAAGAGATATTAGGATAAGGTTGAACATGAAAGTTTCCTTAAATGTGAGTGGCTTTGAAACCGAAGCGACATTCCCTGATAAAGATATTGAACAGATTCATAAACCACTGGTTGAAAAATTTACGCGACTTTTTGAGCAGAAAAAAGAACGTACGATTATCTTTTTGTGTGCCCCCCCTGGCAGTGGTAAATCGACGTTAGCCGCGTTTTGGGAGCATTTGTCCCATCAACAAACCAACGTTGAGCCACTTCAGGTATTGCCATTTGACGGTTTTCATTACCCCAATGAGATATTGGACTCAAACTACATCGTTCGTGATGAAGAGAAAATTAAACTCCGTACCATTAAAGGCTCTCACGAAACGTTCAATCTAACCTCGTTGATCGATAAGTTAAAACAGCTGAAAGTAAAAAATCCTACATGGCCGTACTACGATAGAAATCTTCATGACCCTGTGGATGACGCAATCTCGGTAGACAAGGACATTGTCGTGATTGAAGGCAACTGGTTGTTACTGAACGAGCCAGTTTGGAATGGATTGCATGAGTTGGCTGATTTCACCATCTTCATAGACACCGACGCTAAGTTCCTCGAAGAGCGCTTAGTAAACCGCAAGGTGCGAGGAGGTACCACATTAGAAGAAGCGGTAGAGTTCTATAAAAATTCAGACTCAAAAAACGTCGATAAAGTGTTAGACCATTCTATCCCTGCTGACCTAACACTCTTCATGAATCAAGACGGCTCGTTTCAAATCAATTAAACAATTTAGGAGGTCATAATGGAGATTGTTGTCGACAGCCATACTCATACATTGGCAAGTGGCCATGCCTATAGCACCATTATCGAAAATGCACTGGCATCGAAAAATAAGGGGCTAAAACTCCTTTGTACAACGGATCATGCTCCTGAAATGCCGGGAGCCCCCCACTACTGGTTTTTCAATAACCAAAGGATTTTGCCCCGTTTTCTGCACGATGTAGGTATCTTGCGGGGTGTGGAAGCCAACACATTGAATACTGCTGGAGAGTTGGATCTTCCTCCTTCTTCTTACCAACATTTAGACTGGGTGATTGCGAGCTTGCATGAGCCAGTTTTCAAGCCATCGACGGAACAAGAACATACACAGGCGTTAATCAACGTCATTAGGAGTGGCAAAGTTGATGTGCTAGGGCACTTAGGGAACCCAAACTACAAGTTCGATATGGAAGCGGTTCTGCTGTGCGCAAAGGAGCACAATGTTGCAATTGAAGTGAACAATACGTCACTGACAGGCAAGAGCCGAAAAGGAAGCGATGTGCGATGCTCAAAAATTGTCGAGATCGGTAAACGAATCGGCGTTTATTTCTCAACGGGTTCTGATGCTCACTTCTGTGAAGAAATCGCTCGTTTGGATCTTGTAAAATTATTACTTGAAAAGCACAGTGTTGAAGAAGACAAAATCATCACTACCTCAACATCTCGTTTCCTAAACTTTTTACTTTTACGCGGGAAGAGTAGGATCGAAGAGTTTTCAGAGCTCTATTAAGCTTCTGTTTTACTAATCAAGATTGATACTAAAAAGAAAAGCCCAAAGCTAATAGCTTTGGGCTTTCTGTATTCGGAGCCTGCATTTTATAATGAAGTTTAGAAAAGAGAATGCTTGGCGAATATAGGGCTGATTAATGCATACCTGAACGCATTTTGTCGCAGAGTGCAAAGAACACGAATAGGATAAAGCATACTAGCGCGACACACAGCGAGGCTATGATGGTTGTGGCATCTTTGGAAATCAGTGGAACGACGATAGAAGCCAACGCGACCAACATAACAAGGATATGAACGATTCGTCCAAGAATAGGGTTTTTATGACAGAATGAAGCCCATAGGTAACGCATTTTTAACACCCGTACAATATTAGTGGATTTATTCTATTTTCTTAATGAGTATTTTGTAAATAGGTTTTGGTTACAGGTGCTCATAAATATGATCTAAGTCGTTCTAGTATAAAACTGGTTAAATAACATAAAGTTATTCTATATTGATAGAATACGTAACATTTATATGAGAATCATGGTATTCCGTATTCTTTAGTATTGTAAGTCAAATATTGTTCGATTTTTGGTTTCTTGACTGAAGATCTCATTTATTGAGTCTTCTATTAAGAGGCTGGTTGCTTACTAATATTTACCTAGTAAATATCACTCAGGCTACAATCAAAATTTTAACCAGCTACACTTTTTCTGTTATTTATCAAAGCGACGCCTCAAACTGAGATCACAGTAATCTTGTCAGTTGTCGTGTTTGATATACTCATAATTCGTTCGAAAAAGATGACGGAGATGATATGTCGAAAACCGCGAAGATCATTAATGAAGATAAGCTGGTAAAAAAAGCAGTTGAGGTCGGTTTTAAGATGGCAAAACTACAAGGTTTTGATTTGCCACATTCATCCCAACCGATAAAGGTTAAAGCGGTGTATTTGTTCCTTGTAGAGGTAAATCAGATCACACCGTTACCTGATGATAAGCTTGATGGTGCGAACATCAAGAAGCGTTTAGCACTCTGGCTTCATAATGCACTTCCTGACAATGACCCTTTGAAGTAAACCTTTTTTAAGCTGATATTCCTGAACTCGTTTCCTCTGAGTTCATTATTCATCGATATGTTAGATAAGAAACCTAGCGAGCTCTCGCTAGGTTTTTTGTTTTTTTAAGACAGGTATTTTAATAGTGGATAACGAGTCACTGCCATTAGAAGCGTTGCTATCGACTCGATAGAATGTTCAGCATTGAGAGTTTTGGTGATTTATGCCGCTTGTTAAGCAATCTGAGCATCGTTATTTTCTAATAACTCTAACTCTCTTTTGGCGCCTATTCCGTTTAATACATTTTCTTAAAATCCTCATTAATAAAATACATTAGAGCTCAAAATATTATTTTATTCATGGCGATCGTTATTAAGTGTGATTTGTGTCACCTTTTTCTAATTTTAAAGGCTAGGTTGTTGATCTTATCAGGCAGTAAATGCTCATAATAAAAAGGAATTTAATTAGAGTTCAAAGGATTTTATCGGTATGATTACATCAGCGCCTGGGATCTTGTATCCAGAGGTTGTAGAAAAAATGATTGAAAAGTGGAATTTTCGTGAGCCTGAAGTTTCGGATGGCAACAACATTTATCAATTAATTTCAGAGTGCCCTCCATTAGACACTAACTCTTCATATTGCAATTTCTTGCAGTCTACTCACTTTAGTGAAACTTGCATTTTAGTGGAGCATGAAGGTGACCTTGCTGGCTTTATTTCTAGCTACCGGAAACCTAGTGAGCCCAATGTTCTCTTTATTTGGCAAGTAGCGGTGGCGCCTAAGTTTAGAGGTAATGCTTTAGCCTACAAGATGCTGAACACCTTACTTAATCGAGAGTGCCTAAAGAGCATTGAAGCGATAGAAACGACTATCACTAAATCAAACCAAGCGTCTTGGGTACTGTTCAAAAAGCTAGACGAAAAAAACGGTAACACCGGGCGAGTGACTACTTTCTTAGATGAAAACCTTCATTTTAACGGGCAGCACGATACCGAATATCTCTATCGAATCCTCCTCAAATAATCAAACACTTATAGGAATTAAATAACGGCATTATCATGGATATTTTTAAGAAGCAGGAATCTAACGTACGTTCATACTCGAATAGTTTTCCAGTAACTTTTGCTAAATCAAAAGGCTGCTGGCTTGAAACAAAACAAGGTGATCGTTACCTCGATTTTCTTGCTGGAGCAGGATCTCTCAATTACGGTCACAACAATCCAATACTAAAGCAAGCTCTACTTGAGTACATTGAAATGGATGGAATTACACATGGCTTAGATATGCATTCAGAAGCCAAAGCTGAATTTCTAGAAGCTCTTAGTCGCTTTATTTTGGAACCTCGAGCATTAGATTACAAAGTTCAATTTACCGGCCCGACAGGAACAAATGCGGTTGAGGCAGCGATTAAATTGGCAAAAAAAGTGACTAGTCGAAGCAGTATTGTTGCATTTACCAATGGCTTTCATGGTTGTACGGTGGGTGCATTGGCTGCTACAGGCAACCAACACCACAGGCAAGGTGCGGGCTCAAATCTGAACAATGTTACGCGTTTGCCATTTGAAGGTTACGCTGGAATTGATGGTTTAAAATTATTTGAAACGATGTTAGCCGATAATTCCGCTGGTATGGATAAACCTGCCGCCGTTTTATTGGAAACGGTTCAGGGTGAAGGCGGTTTAAATGTCGCTTCAAATGAATGGCTACAGAAGTTAAGCAAAATCTGTAAAGCCCACGATATCCTATTTATTGTGGATGATATTCAAGCCGGTTGTGGTCGAACAGGAACGTTTTTTAGCTTTGAACCTTCAGGTATAAAACCAGATATCGTTACGCTATCTAAGTCGATAAGTGGTTATGGCTTACCGATGGCTGTGGTTTTATTAAAACCTGAACTAGACAAGTGGGAGCCGGGAGAACACAACGGCACCTTCCGTGGTAACAACCATGCGTTCATTACTGCTGCGAAAGCGTTAGAAATGTATTGGTCAAATGATGATTTTGAAAATCATATTCAACGTAGCTCAAGCATGGTCGATGATGTCATTCAACGCAATCTCAAGCGTTTCCCTGAGCTATTTGTTCAACGCAAGGGACGCGGAATGATGATTGGCATTGAATGTAAAGATGGGAACACAGCTGATGAGATTGCAAAAGTGTGTTTTGACAAGGGCATGGTAATTGAGACCGCAGGTCCAAACGATGAAATCTTGAAGTTCTTTTGTCCATTAACCATTTCAGAATCGGAATTGATGCAAGGTTTAACTATTTTCGAAGACTCAGTTGAAGTGGTAGCAACCAAGCATTTCAAGAAAGCATCGTAATAGGGAGAGTAAAATGATTGTTAGAACACTTGATGAATGTCGTAATAGTGGAAGACGTATTGTATCGGATAACTGGGAAAGTACTCGCATGTTATTGAAAGATGACAATATGGGATTTTCTTTTCATATCACAACAATTTACGAAGCGACAGAAACACATATCCATTACCAAAACCACTTGGAGTCAGTGTTTTGTATGAGTGGTGAAGGAGAGATTGAAGTCGTTGGTGGTAAAACTTACCCAATCAAACCCGGTACGCTGTACATCCTAGATAAGAATGACGAGCATTATTTACGCGCATATAAAAACAAAGAAATGACAATGGCTTGTGTGTTTAACCCACCAATTACTGGCGCTGAAGTACACGATGAAAACGGCGTTTATCCACTCGTTGATTAACCCATATCTTCAGGGGTGATATCTCACCCCGCTCCCTATTATTTCGTCTTTAATCTCTTCAAGAACAAAAGGTCTTTTATGACATTTACCGTAGAAAAAATCGGCGGTACATCAATGACAGCATTTGATGCTGTGCTCGACAATATTATTCTCCGCCCTCAAAATCCGTATAACCGAATCTTTGTTGTGTCCGCATACAGCGGTATGACGGATGCATTGTTGGAATGTAAAAAAACAGGTAAGCCTGGTATCTATCAATTGATAGCGATGCGTGACGATTCGTGGAAGGATGCTCTATCTTATATTGAACGCCGCATGCTATTGACCAATGAGCATATTTTTGCGGATCCAATGAATCGTATGAGAGCTGATAAGTTCATCCGGTCTCGTATTTCAGAAGCTAAAAACTGTATCACTAACATTCTTGAAACGTGTCAATACGGACAGTTTTCACTGAGACATTATTTACCACAGATTAGAGAGTTTCTTTCTTCAATTGGAGAGTCACATAGTGCATACAACACGGCTCTTAAATTAAAAAACATTGGTATAAACTCGACCTTTGTTGACCTTTCTGGTTGGGACAACAAAACCCCTCAAAGTTTGGACGATACCATTAGAGAGGCTTTCTCTGACATTGATGTTACTGAGGAGCTTCCCATAGTAACTGGTTATGCATATTGCAAAGAAGGTTTGATGCATACTTATGATCGTGGTTACAGTGAGATGACGTTTAGTCGTATCGCTACTATTACTGAGGCATCATTGGCGATCATCCATAAGGAGTATCATTTTAGTTCGGCTGACCCAAAAGTCGTTGGTGTAGGTTCGGTTAAACCGATTGGGGCAACCAATTATGATGTTGCCGATCAACTGGCTAACCTTGGTATGGAAGCTATTCACTCTAATGCGGCTGCTGGGTTACGAGAAAGTGGCATAGAACTGCAAATCAAAAACACTTTCGAGCCAGAACATGAGGGAACACTGATTTCTTCTGATTACCGACCAGACACTAATCACATTGAGATCATTGCCGGAAAACAGAAGGTATATGCGTTACACGTTTTTGACCAGGGAATGGTCGGTAAGGCGGACAATGTTAGTTATGAGTTAATGGAGATTATCGCAGATGCTAGAGTGAGCCTTATCGGTAAAGAGATGAACGCCAATTCTATTACCTATTATCTAGGTGGTAGCACCGAGAGTTTAAACAAGGTGTCTTATAAAGCTGAGAAACGTTACCCTCAGGCATCTATTTCAGGTCGAATGGTCGCTATAATTTCAGCGATCGGTTCTCAAATTGATACCAATAAAACGCTCGCTAATGGTGTATTGGCTTTGATGAATCATAGTGTTACGCCTATTGCATTACATTCGTCTATGAGAAACGTAAATGTGCAATTTGTTGTGAGTGAT
Source organism: Vibrio splendidus 12E03 (assembly GCF_000272105.2). Taxonomy (GTDB): domain Bacteria; phylum Pseudomonadota; class Gammaproteobacteria; order Enterobacterales; family Vibrionaceae; genus Vibrio; species Vibrio splendidus_I. The sequence continues at coordinate 12,251 of NZ_AJZD02000003.1, read as the reverse complement.
GACAAGTATCAACAAGCGATTTGCGCGTTGCATGAAGAGTTCTTTGATCAAGATAAAAGCACCGAGACATCGGTGAATGCAGCATAAAATGTAACAGTGGAGGGCTCACCCTCCACTGTTACATTTTCATGGCAAAGCAAAACATTAACTGCAAATTAACGATCGCCTGTATCTATTTTGATCACACCGATACAGTAAACGTTACTTGATTTTCGTGTTGATACTGTACTTTCTTGAATTAATCGGTGATTTATTAAGTATTCGGTTATCGGCTATTTCACCTTTCACCTTTCACCTTTCACCTTTCACATAGCAACATCAGATATGAGTATTACTACTCTTGATACTTATCGAGCTTGTTATAAAGCGTTTTGATGCTGATTCCCAAGTCTTGTGCTGTTTCCTTTTTGTTGCCAATCATCTTTGGTGCTTTTATTTCCTTTCTATGTAGTCCTCTAGTTAACCCCGAATTCATTCGATAAAGACGATAGAGATGATATGTCGAAAACCGCGAAGATCATTAATGAAGATAAGTTGGTAAAAAAAAGCAGTTGAAGTCGGTTGTAAGATGGCAAAGCTACAAGGTTTTGATTTGCCAAATTCATCCCAACCGATAAAGGTTAAAGCGGTGTACTTGTTCCTTGTTGAAGTCAATCAGATCACACCGTTACCGGACGATAAGCTTGATGGCGCGAACATCCAGAAGCGTTTAGCACTCTGGCTTCATAAGGCACTGCCGGATAATGACCCGCTAAAATAAAGAAGTTCTGAATACTGGTGCAGTTCACCTGATTTGAACTGATGGTTGGCAACCTTTCCCCTAATCTCACTTATTGTTTTAATGTATGAAAGCCTAACGATTACTCGCTAGGCTTTGTTTTAAGCTTTACCTTTCAATAACTCGAGTAGAATTTTTCGCTATGGGTACAATTACATAGCTGACTTGTTGCCCGTTCACTTGTTTGTTTTGACTGCGGATGGCTTGACCATCTACGACTAATGTTGGGTAATCGCCATAGAACCATGCTTCCCATTCGAGGGCATGCTCAGAATGGTTGGTAAGCGTTGACTTCGTGAGCCCATCATGACGTAGAGTTAGCTCATGTTCACCCATTGGTAACTGATCCACACTTAACCATTCTATGTCACGGGTGAGGTGAGAAGCTGTCGACACTCGGTGCTCTGCGGCGTTTGGTTTTATGCCCATTAAGCCTTCAATCGTATTTGAAATGAATGTAAAGGATATTTCTGGGTAGTCACCATTGGTTCCTTGAGTTGGACGTTCGTGTGGCTCATCTTTAGTGTCCATTATGTACTGCATCCACTTCCATGCTTCGGCATTGCGATTATATGGAAAGTAGGTTTCAGGAATGTAGGTGTAGGCTTCAATATTGTTTGGTGCCTCTGGCGTGCTACCAATGCCATCGCCTAGATTGTTAGCAATGAAATCAAGATACCTGTTGTTTCTTTCTCCTGGTTCAGTGATGAGTTTCATCGGCATGAACCAACTATTCTCCTTACCAAAATCGTTTAGGCGGAGCCCATCTTTTTGAACAATGTTAACGTAGTTCTCTAGTGGTTTATTTGGATCTACGACGCTCCAGTCTTCATTAAAATAACGCTTAAGTTCTTGGGCTTTTTCTCGCCAGAGTGTGGCTTCATTATATTCTTCTCGTGCTTCTAACATTGCTGAGTAAGCGAGAGTAGCTTGGTATTGTGAACCAATTCCGTCACCGGCTTCGATTGGAAACTCTCCTCGTTCGTTGTACGTTGCAGAGCCTTCAAAAATACCGCCATAACCTTCAGCGATACCATTTGGATCTTGGTCATCATGCAGCTCGATGTAATCGGTGAGAACCTTGGTATAAAACTGCCAGAGATCATCATCTTCTATATAGCGTTTGTCTCCTGTCCATTGATATTGCTTCCATGCCTTTTCAACAAATTCAAACTGTGCTGGCACTTCACGAACAAACCAATTGTCGTCATCATAATCAATAGTGTGTGGCGTACCATCGAAATTAATAGCCCATAGTGTGTACCACTTTCTTGACTCGGTTGAATGCTTGGCGAAGGTTTTGAACATTGAGAAGTTTTCTGGTTCAAGTCCTGCGATTTTTGCGCCACTTGCTTGGTGTAAGAAGTCTCTCGAGTAAAATGCTGTTCGGTCAAAATAGCCAGCCCAATAAGATGGAATGTAATCTACGCTGCCATCACCATCGTTATTGTATTCATCCCGGTTCACGAGGTCGTGTTGACCTGTCATTACGAAGCGCTGAGTTTTCTCCATAGCCCATTCGAAAGAGTCTTGAAGCTTCGTATTCGAAGAGGTGACCACCACTTGCTTTTCTTTCTCGATAGCCGTGATCGTCCATAGCTGTTCTTTATTGTTGTCATCTATCACTGCTATTTGTACCGGCTGACTGAAGTCGATGACATCACCTGTGTTGATAGACGAATAGCTGCCTTCAGAGATTAGGAATTTTCCTATGGTTAATGTGGTTAGATCTGTGCCAAACGGGACCTGGAACTTTATATCCCTAGAAATCTTATTAACGCTAGTGACACCGACTTGTTCTTGAGTTGAGAACTGAATAATTTGGTTGAAATGTAGAGGTTTACTTTTATTACTTTTGATTAACGCAACGCTGTCGACACTGACCCCTCCTTGGTTAGAACCTGAGAACCAGACTTTTAGCTGCTCGCCCTTTTCTAGTGGGATGTGTTTTAGGTTTTTTCGTTGATATTTGGTGCTTTGTTTTATTGTGTCACTCACTAATATTTGATCGGTGAGGTTAGTCATTGCGATGGTGGCATCGTTAGAAGGACTAATAAAATACGCAGATAAATCGTAGTAGCCTGTCTCGGGAATCGTTACGACTTGACTGATGTGGTGATTCTTGCCTTGAGCGATACGACCTCGGTATTCTCCTTCATGAGCGAAGTCATTTTTGATATTAGAAAACCAGTAGCTCCATCCTAACCCTTTGTTTTAAAAGCTTGGGTTAGTAAGAATGTTGTCGTTTTTTTGTGCGTGAGCTCCAGCTGATAGCATGAGTGAGAAAGTGATGGCAGAAGCAAGTACTTTGAGTTTCATACGGATCTCTTTTATTGGAAGTAGAAAGGCTAGTGAGGGTTGAGAGTTGTTGCTATGAACGTCAATGTGGTTTCCGAAAACCTACATTGACGTTGCTTTACGATTTATGTTGCTTGTGCCGGTTTCGCGGTTTCCCCTTTGTCTGAGCCTTCGTTTGTAATGTGGTCGTATTTCTCTGTTAAGTGATCTTGAATCTTTTGGTGATAAGCACCGTTCAGCTTGTAGAAGCGGAAGTAGATGATTAACGCAGTGGCAAAGAAGAAAGCAGGTAGGCCGACCATGATGCATTGCATGCCGAATACGGTTTCAGGGCTTTGCGTTACGTTGGGCACATAATCAACAGCGGTGAGTGCGATACCAATGAAGAAAGCGGCAAATGCTGAGCCTGCTTTTACAACCAGAGTTTGCACCGAGTAAGCGATACTTTCACAACGAGAACCCAGTTTAAACTCACCGTAATCGACCGTGTCTGCCACCATAATCACGTTCAATACCCAGAACAGAGCGGTACCGATTTGCAGGAAGACGCCCGCCGTTGATATCAGCAGAATACTTTGTTTGTCATACATGCCGACATAGATGAGTACCGCGCTGCCTAAGATAGGGAAAGTGGATGCACAGGCCCATAAAACTCGGCGTGAGAACATCTGGGCAAGTTTAGGGAACAGCACCAGTGTGATGAGGTTAGCAATACCTGCATACGCCATGTAGTACGGGAACAGCTCTTTGTTGCCAACAACATAAGTGAAGTAATAAACAGCAAAGGCGGTAATGATGTTGGTCGCGAGGTTATAAGACAACGCCATACACAGAACACTGGTCAGTTGGTCGTTTTTGTAGATAAGCGCGAGAAGCTTTTTCAGTGAAACCTTTTCTTCCGGTTGTGTTGTGTCGAGGTTAGCCGTTGAATAGCGCTCTTTCACATTGCGTAAAGTAATGAAAGTAGAGACTAAGAAACAAGCGATCAACAAGAGGGTGAAAATCTGGAAGCCGAACCCTTTATCGTCCCCACCTACGTAGTTCACGAAAGGCATAGCGATAGCTGCGGTTACTATCCATGCAAGGCTCGCGAAAAATCGAGGGTATGGCACAAGCTCTTCACGTTCACGCTTGTCCAAAGTCAGTGTTGGGACCAATGACCAAAAAGGAATATCCATTAGTGTGTAGGTCATGCCCCATAGAATATAGGTAACAGCAGCGTAAGCGATTAGCCAAGGTCCTTCGATGTAGTGAGCGCTAAACACCATCAAAAGAACGACTGAATTGGCGAGTGTGCCGATCAAGATCCAAGGCTTGAATTTACCCCAGCGAGTGCGTGTGTTGTTGACCACCCACCCCATAATAGGGTCATTGACCGCATCCCAGATTCGCGCGACGAGGAAAATAGTTCCGACTGCAGCGGCAGAAATACCGACCACATCTGTGTAGTAAAACATTAGGTACATATAGACGATGGTGATTGCGAAGTCTTTACCAAATGCACCAAAGCCATAACTGAGCTTGGTATTCATTGAGATACTCATTGCCACTCCTTACGCCTCCTCAGTGAGAAGGCGTTAATATTCACGTTATTGTATTTTTATTAGTATGAAATTACTTGTTAACCCACTCTGGTAACCAACCTTCATGAGCCTCAATTAAGTCATCGACCAGCGCGTATATCTCTTCTATTCCAAGTACTGCGGCGGTATGAGGATCAAGCATCGCAGCATGATAGATACGGTCACGGTTTTCAGTGAGAATGGCTTCGGTTAATAGAGTTTGTACGTTGATATTGGTTTGCATCAATGCGGCCAAGTGATTTGGAAGGCGGCCGGCTTTGATTGGTTGGACACCATTGGCATCGACTAAACAGGCGACTTCAACACAGCAACCGTGCGGCAGGTTATCGATTAAGGCTTCGTTTTTAACGTTGCCATAGATGACGCTCGGTGTACCCGTCCAGATAGAATTCATGATGGTGCTCGCGTATTCATGAGACTGCTCGACGGTGATCTTGTCGGCCTGTTTGAACTCTTCAAGATCCTTTTTCCAATCGGCAATTTGTTCGACACAACGTTTAGGGTATTCATCAAGTGGCACTTTATAACGTTCGATTAAATCCGGACGATTTGGCTTGATAAAGTAGGGGGTGTATTCAGAAAAATGTTCAGAAGACTCTGTCACAAAGTAGCCAAGCTTCTTAAACATCTCATAGCGGACTAAGTTGGTGCAGCGACCATTGTGATAAATACCCGGCTTAGGTGCCTTGCCACTCTCAAAGGCTTCCAGTAGGTCTGGATAAATGTCGACGTACTCACCACTTGCTGTTTTCTTCTCGAGGGTCAGGTAGTAAGCCATGTGGTTGATGCCAGCGCAGGTGTAGCGAAGGTCTGCGTAATCTAAGTCTAGGTCGCGTGCTAGTTCTTCAGCAGTACCTTGTACAGAATGACATAAACCGACTTGTTTAATATGCGGGTACTTCTCGTACATTGCCCATGTGTTCATTGCCATTGGGTTGACGTAGTTGAGCATGGTCGCGTTCGGGCAAACCTCAGTCATATCTTCACAGACACTCCAAAGATGCGGGACTGTGCGCAGTGAACGCATAATGCCGCCCGGGCCAAGTGTGTCTGCGATGGTTTGTTCCAGACCATGGCGCTTACATACGTCGAAATCTGTGACTGTACAAGGTTCATAACCGCCGATTTGGAAAGCGATGACGACAAAATCTGCGTCTTGTAGTGCTTCTTTCTGATTTAAGTGACATGAAATAGAGCCAGTAGCGCCTGATGATTCCATCAACTTACTGACGACAAGGTGAGACTCTTCTAAACGGGTCTCATCAATATCCATCAAGGCGACATGAGCGTTTTGTAATGCAGAACGGTGGAAAACGTCACCAAGAATGTTCTTAACAAAAATGGTTGAGCCAGCACCGATGAATGTGATCTTAGGGCTTTGCATAGTGGAATCCTTTATCTCTCTGAGTTCTGTGTTGATGCAGATAAATTACACCTAGAACCCATGTCGATTCGTCTCAGATAACCGAAGAGCTCTCCTGTTTTCTAATATTTTTAAATCACTACATAGAAATCTTAGGAAATGGGACAACTTGCTGGCTTTTAAGAAGAGGGGGCATGCAATGAAGCGAGTTTTGCACTTAAGATACTGACTCGAATCACATCGTGATGATCTTATGAATTGGGGTATTTCGGCATTATGATCGCCTTCAGAGTTTTATTATCGAGGAACTGCTAAAAATCAGCTATACGATTTCCTAAGGAACGAGATATGCCGCAATCAACCCCTGATACGCTGAGAATTATCACTTTAGATAAGTACTCATCCGAGACCGTGTCGGTAAGTCCGCTTTCTCTTTATTCTTCCTATGAGCAAATCGATATCGAACTTAGAGCTCCTCACTCCATGCCCGGCTATCATTGGCATGGTCAAATTGAGGTGAATATTCCTTTTGGGGACGATGTGGAATACATCATTAACGGCAGCCCAATCGTGGTTAAGAGTGGATCGATTGGCTTGTTTTGGGCATCGGTACCTCATCGACTCACCAATCCCGGCCAAAGCCATAATATGGGGATCATCAACATACCGATTCACCATTTTATGTCGTGGACTCTCAGTCGAGATTTAGTCAATCAGATAACTCACGGCAGTGTGTTGCAATCGAACTCTTGTTCGTTAGTGAGTGAATTTGAAATTGCCCGATGGGTACAAGAGATAAAGCATTCGTCAGAAAGTCGCCAGCAGTTGGCCATCGATGAAATTGGCTTGATGCTTAAGCGAATCTGCCTTGATGGTTGGCAACAACTGCTCGTAAATCGACAGGACAAATCGACCAAAAAAGGGGGGTCGAAACACTCCCAATTCTATGTCAGCCAGATGTTGGAATACATTGCGACTCACCATAATCAGCCATTGACCGTTAAAGATATCGCTGAACATATCGGGTTACACAGCAACTATGCGATGAACGTATTTCAGCGAACGATGCAGATGACCATTAAGCAGTACATCACAGCGATGCGCATCAACCACGCTCGTGCTTTGCTGAGTGATACGGATAGAACCATTCTCGATATCTCACTCACGGTGGGCTTCAACTCGAGCAGCCGATTCTATGAAACCTTCCAAACGTACATTGGTGTCACGCCGACTCAATATAGAAAATTAGCGAGAGAAGATCACCGATGGAGCAGTCATGGGGCCAGCCCGCTATATGATCTTGAGAAAGGGGCATGTGATGGGAAGCGGCCGTTAACAACGACAGACAGTTAGCGATATTGATACAACCCGATAAAAGCAAAGCCACAGCATGTGCTGTGGCTTTGTTGCTATGGAATCAAGAGAATTTGTGCTCTCTAGATCGTTATCGACTAGCGATTCACTTGTTCAACAATATCGCGTGTTAGGCGGGCAATCTCATCCCACTTGCCGTTTTCAACGAGCTTCTTATCCACCATCCATGTACCACCGCAGGCTAATACTTGAGGCACTGCTAAGTAGTTATCGATGTTTGATGGCGTGATACCGCCTGTAGGCATGAGTCGAATATCGCCGTATGGGCCAACGAGTGATTTAACCATACTGATGCCGCCCGATGCTTCTGCTGGGAAGAATTTCAAGGTTGTTAAGCCCATCTCTAATGCCGCTTCAACGGTGCTTGGATTGTTTACACCTGGAATGATATCGATGCCGATCTCTTGGCATGCTTTAACTGTGTTCGGGTTAAAGCCCGGTGATACTACAAACGTTGCGCCTGCTTCTTTCGCGGCCAGTGCTTGCTTATGGTTCAAGATGGTGCCCGCGCCGATCAGCATGTCAGGCTGAGCTTCTTGAAGCAGTCGGATAGCTTCAACAGCGGCGTCTGAACGGAAGGTAATTTCAGCGGCGGGAAGCCCATTCTCAGCCAATACTTTACCTAGAGGGATAATATCCTCTGCGTTATCAATGGCGATAACAGGGATAACTTTAAGTGCTTTTAATTGGTCATTAATTGTAGGCATGGTTTACTTCTTAATAGGGTTTGAAAGAGTGTCAGTGATGGATTTTGGAATGATTGCGCCATGATGTTGAATCACCAATCCTGCTAATGCATTACCTTGATGACAGGCTTCTTCAATAGAACCTCCAGCGAGATAGCAAGATAAGAAACCGCCGTTAAAAGAGTCGCCAGCAGAGGTGCTATCAACCACAGTCTCGACAGGTGTCGTTATGATTTTTACGGGCTCATTTACGAGGCTTTCGCTGATCAAGCAGCCTTCAGCACCAAGCTTGACTACAACGGTTTTGACACCGAGAGCATGCAACCTTGTTATGGTGTCTTGTGGCGTTTGATCGCTCCACAACAGTTGCTCATCATCGAACGTGACTAGGGCTATATCGGTCGTTTTATAGCCCAATAGATAGCATTCTTTAGTTGCGGCCTCTGAGCTCCACAGCTTTGGTCTGTAGTTACTATCAAAAGCAATGGTAACGCCACGTTCACGTAGGCTTTCGATGATAGTGAGTAACTTTAGCTGATCGCTATGTGGCAATATCGCGAGGGAAATACCACTCAGAAACACCATATCAACATCACGAAGTTGGTTGGCTATCTTATCGAAATCGGGGTGCTGTACCATGTAGCGAGCCGACGAATCGTTGCGCCAGTATAGGAAGGTGCGCTCACCAACATCGTCGAGTTGAATGAGATAGAGCCCGGGTGAACGCTGCTCATCAATAAGCACGAATTCGGTTGATAGTCCTTCATCTTGCCATCGGTTAAGCATCTCTTGGCTGATAGCGTCAGAGCCAAGCGCCGAGACATAGCTTGTTCGTATCGCTGGATTCGTAGTGTTATTGCAGCTCATGGGATTGCTAACCGCAGCGCTGCGGTTCAAGTAGATTGCCGCGTTTAATGTGTCTCCACCATAGCTTTGTTGCATGTTGCCAAATGGAGCCCCATTCAGTTCAATCATACACTCACCGATGATTGCGATGTGGGTCATAATATAGCCTTAGAAAGGAAAGGTTGGGTTTGTTCGTATTGAAGAAAGCATGACCAGAACGAGATATGGTCATGCTTTTTCGATTCTAATCTTACGGGAGTGAGACTAGCCGATTACTTGTTGTCTAGTTTTACGAACAACATCGTTAGGACGAAAGACAGTGCAAATACACCCACCACGCCCATCAGTGCTTGAATGAAGTTTTGCGTACCGCCTGCAAGGTAAGCTGGCAAGCTGAATACAGAAGAAAGAATGTAGCTTGTTAAGTGCGTATCGATCGTTACCGAGATAGCACCAAACACACCTGCAGCCAAACTCGCGGTCATCATCGCTTTGGTGTATTTCGTGAGGACACCAAATAGAGCCGGCTCCGTGATGCCTAAGATAGCGGTAACACTTGAGCCCATCGTAATTGAAGATTGCTCTTTAGAAACCGTTTTACGTTGCTTGTGCCAGATAGCCATGGTTGCCCCCGCAATTGCCATGTTACCCAAACACATGATAGGCATCAGTAGATCCTTACCATACAGTGCAAAGTTGTTCAGGCTGATCGGCGTCATGCTGTGGTGGATACCAAATACGATGGTAATCGGGCGAGTTAGACCAAACACAAAGCCGGTTAACGTCGGAGAGATTTCCAGTAGTGAACTCATCACCCAACCTGCGCCATTACTTAGCCAGATACCAGCAGGGCCAACAAATGATAGCGTGATGGTCGAAGTTACCGTAAAGGCAAGCAGTGGTGTAAATACAGGCTTCGCAGAAGAAGGAACTAGACGGTCAACTAACGGAGTCACCTTAGACAATAACCAGATTGCTAGAATCGCAGGAACAATTGCTCCGCCGTAGTTGAGCAGCTCAATAGGAACCACGCCAAGAACGGTCAGCTCCGGAGCTGCACCTGCGTCTTTTAGCATTGTTGCTTTATCAACGAGCAGAGGCGCTAGCATTGCAGAAGAGACAGCAAGCGCAATGTATTCGTTTACTTTGAATACCTTAGCGGCAGAGAAAGAAACCAGCATCGGTAAGAAGAAGAACACAGCAACAGAGATAGAGCGGAAGAAGTAAACTGTGTCTGAGGTTTCAGAGATAACATTGGTTGCAATAAGGCCAGACAACAGACCCATCAACATACCAGCGCCAGCGATTGCGGGTACAACTGGACCAAAGATGCCTGCGACAATGCGCATCACGCCTTGGAATAGCTTGCCTTTCTCTAGCTCATCGGCCGGAGTCGCGTCAGCTTGTTGAGTATTTGACAGAGCGTTGAACCATTTTTCTACCTCTACACCGATGATGACTTGGGTTTGGCCTTGTTGAAGGACCACACCTTTCACGTCTGCGATCTGCTTGATCGCTTCTTCGTCTACCAGCGATTCGTCTGCTAATTTGAAGCGCAACCTTGTCATACAGTGCGTGATACTCACGATATTGTCTTCACCACCAACAGCGGTGACTAATAACTGTATATTTTCGTTGAAATTTTTCTTTTTCGATGATGACTTCGAGTTATTCACAACGGCATCACTCTTTTCTACCATTTGCATACTACACCTGTTATTGGAATATATTTAACTCGAGAAATCATAACGACAACCAATTTAAATCCAACGGAGTAAAAAGAGATCTCAATCACATTTAAAATTCGAAAAATTAATTTTTCAGCGTTTTTTGCCAATTGGTATGTTTTGTTTGTCAAAAAAAAACACTTAACGTACCAATTATTTTTGGGCAAAAATTAGCGCTTGAAATGTGAATTTTAAAGCGGTTAGATAATAGGAGTTGACTTAAGTTTAGGTTATTTAATTGTGAAAGAAACTATTATATCCGATATCCATTGTATTATTACTAAGCCAGACAGACACAATCTCATTACCGTTGTCGTTGAAACGAATGAAGGTGTTACTGGCTTTGGTTGTGCGACATTCCAACAAAGACCGCTTGCTGTAAAAACAATGGTCGATGAATATTTAAAGCCTATTCTTCTTGGTAAAAATGCCAACAATATTGAAGACTTATGGCAAATGATGATGGTCAACGCTTATTGGCGAAATGGCCCTGTCATCAATAATGCGATTTCTGGTGTTGATATGGCACTGTGGGATATTAAAGCCAAATTGGCAGGCATGCCGCTACACCAACTATTTGGTGGTAAGTCTCGTGATGCTATTCCTGTATACACACACGCGACTAGCGACACGATGGAAGGGATTTATGAGCTGGTGGAATCTTTCCTAGACAAAGGCTATAAGCACATTCGTTGTCAGCTTGGTTTCTATGGCGGTGTTCCAACCGATTTGCATACTACTCAAAACCCGACTGAAGGTTCGTACTACGATCAAGAGCAGTACATGGACAATACTCTAACGATGTTTAAGTCGCTGAGAGAGAAATATGGTAACCAATTCCATATTCTTCATGATGTTCACGAGCGTCTTTTCCCAAATCAGGCAATACAATTTGCGAAGGAAGTCGAGCAATATAAGCCGTATTTCATTGAAGATATTCTGCCGCCAAATCAAACGGAATGGTTGGATAATATTCGCAGCCAGAGCTCAGTTTCATTAGGTTTAGGGGAGTTATTTAATAACCCTGAAGAGTGGAAATCTCTGATTGCTAATCGTCGTATTGATTTCATTCGTTGCCATGTTTCACAGATTGGTGGTATTACGCCAGCTCTGAAGCTCGGCCATCTATGTCAGAACTTCGGTGTTCGTATTGCATGGCATTGCCCGCCAGATATGACGCCAATTGGTGCTGCGGTAAACACGCATTTGAATGTGCATTTACACAATGCCGCCATTCAAGAACATGTCGAGTACAACGAGAATACACATAAGGTATTCCCGAACGCTGCAGAGCCAATTAATGGCTACTTATACGCTTCTGAAATCGCAGGTATTGGTGTTGAAATCGACCGAGAGGTTGCAGCTGAGTTCCCTGTTATGTATCGCCCCCACGAGTGGACTCAAAGTCGCCTTCCTGATGGCGCGATTCACACTCCATAACTCATTGAGTTAATCAAAATGGCCGCAGATAGCGGCCATTTTTTTGTCTGAAAATTACCGTTCGTTTTAGCTTCTTTGTCAGTCTTCGTTCTCAATTTGTTGCTGTTGCTTAACTAGCTAATCAATCAGCAAGTAATCAGAATTTTCATATCCAAA
>NZ_AJZD02000002.1 GCF_000272105.2 Vibrio splendidus 12E03 | reverse complement strand
TTATCGACTTAGGATTGTAAGGTGATTTTCGAAGAACAATTAGACAAAGTGTCCAAAGAGGCATCACTGTAAAATTGTTCGTACATAGTATTTGTGTGAATTTAGTTATAAATACTTGCGAAAAAATACCTTGCTCACATAATGCTGATAACGATTTTCATTCTGACTTCATTTGATTGAGTTAGATGGATTTACAAAGAGAAGAGCCTGAATATGCCAAAGCGTAGTAAAGAAGATACAGAAATCACGATCCAGAAAATCATGGATGCCGTTGTAGACCAGCTACTAAGATTGGGTTACGACAAGATGTCATACACGACGTTGAGTCAACAAACGGGTGTTTCTCGTACAGGTATAAGTCATCACTTTCCAAAGAAAACGGATTTTACTGCTGCTCTAGACGGTCGTATTTTCAAGATGTTCATGGAACACATTGACTTCGAAAATGGCCTTGACGCATTTTCAGCTAGCTGGGTTGCAGCACTTGAAGACGCTGAGTTCCTAGCAATCTTACGTTTACTTTTCCATCATATTGTTACTGCTGAGAGCGCGCATGAGTTCGCTGCAAACGGTATTGATCGTCTATACAAGCTGACTGAAACTCAGTTTGGCGATACTAGCGGTAAAGAACTAGAGTGGTTGATTGGTAAATCATTGATTCGAATGAGCCAATAATCAATACACAATGAAAGAAGCTCCTGAGGGGGCTTTTTTTGTGCCTTCAATTTCATTTATCTCGCTCTTTTTCTCTCGTTCTCACTCCGCTGCCGCTAACTTTATTTAGTTCCAAATGAAGTTATTTCTTTTCTTTTTAAATGCTTACGTTTGCCTCTTATATTCAACCTTAGTTGCTAAAAACTAAGCAACACTAACTGATATTGTTGATTTCTAGAGCCTCAAACGCTCGGAGTGGGACGTTTTGGAGTTCATTGCTATGGTTGCTAATAAAATGGAGTTTAAACCGAGAGAGTAGCTATGAGCCAATAAAAAGCCCCGAACAAATCGAGGCTTAGGATTACGTCATTGTTATCAAGAACGAATACTCAAAACGAGTCGCTACTTAATCGGACTTATTGTGCGGGGTGAACCTGAGGGAAGCTCATGGTTGGGTGTTTTTCTACGATACTTTTGTAGCCATACACATCTTCTATCATCGAAGGTTTCAGCGCATCCCAAGGCTTGCCATCACACACCAAATTGCCATCTTTTAATACTACCAATCGGTCGGAATACTGCGCGGCTAAGTTGAGGTCATGCAAAACTACGATAACCGCGGCATTGTGGTTGTCGGCTAACTCTCTCGCAATTTTTAAAGTGTTGTGCTGGTGGGCAAGATCCAGTGCAGATGTTGGTTCATCAAGCATCAAGATACATTGATCGCCAGAATAATGAAGCTGAGTTAACACTCGAGCCAAGTGCACTCGCTGCTTTTCACCGCCTGATAGAGAAGGATAAAGCCTTTCACTCAAGTGAGTCACATCTGCAATATCCATTTTTTGGCTAGCAATGCTGGTCAGCTTCTTGTTGGATTCTTGCAGAGGAATCCCACCAAGCTCGACAACTTCATGTGCCAAGAATGGGAAGGTCAAGGTGCTGTGTTGAGGAAGCATAGCAAGGTGCTTAGCTAACTTGTGAGAAGGCCACTTGTCTTTACTATGTCCAAAGTATTGAATATCGCCGTTGCTTGATATCTCTTGGCACAAAGCTTTAAGCAGCGTGCTTTTACCTGCGCCATTTGGCCCAAGCAGTGTGGTTACCTTTCCCGCTTCAATCTCAATAGAAACGCCATCTAATATCACTTTACTGCCGAACTTCACTTCGATATCGGTCGCTTTTAAAGCTGAAGGAAACATTAAAGGATTCTCCCTTTCTGTTGAAATAGTAGATACAAGAAGAATGGAGCGCCGATAATCGCAGTGACAATACCTACAGGTAGCTCTGCCGGAGCAAGTACCACACGTGAGAACATGTCTGCGGCGGTTAGCAGTAGTGCGCCTAGTACCGCTGATAGTGGCAACAGAACTCGGTGGTCAGGGCCTGCTAACATGCGACCTAAATGTGGGATCACCAAACCAATAAAACCAATCATGCCAGACAGGCTAACCGTGATACCAACGCCTGCAGCCGTCAGTAGAATCAGCTTTCGTTTAAGCTTTTGTACTGGGATGCCAAGGTGTTGCGCTTCTGACTCGCCCAGTAATAGAGCATTTAGAGACATCGCTTGGCGGTAGAAAACAACAAACAATCCAACGAGCGTGACAGCAGCCAGCAAAATGCCCGACCACTTAGCGCCTGCCAATGACCCCATCGACCACAATGAAAGATCGCGTAGCATTTGGTCATCAGCAATGAAATTCAAGAAGCCAATACCAGCGCCAGAGAGCGCACTGATCGCCACACCCGCCAACAACATGATGGTGACAGAGGTGCCGAATTTACCCGTGCCTAGCTTATACACCAACAGTGTGGTTAAAGCGCCGCCAAGAAAAGCGAACACAGGAACCGCAGCAAAGTTCATGAAAGCAGGGTATTGAAGCGATAGCTCAGAGAAAAGTACGATGGCCAGTGCTGCACCAAGCGCCGCACCAGCAGACACACCGATGATCCCAGGCTCAGCAAGTGGGTTTCGAAATAAGCCCTGCATAACAGCACCACATAACGCGAGAATCGCACCAATCAACATACACAAAATGGTTCTAGGTAAGCGAATCTCTTGAATCACCAAGTTGATGTGAGGTGCTAAGTCATTGTTTGGTTGAATTAAGCTCGTAGCGCTGTCCGCTAAGCTAATGTTCATTGGTCCAACAGTGATCGAGTACAGTGCGACAAAAGCTAGGGTAGCTCCTAGGCCTAACATCGACGTTTTCAGTGGGACGGATCGTAACAACATAAAGGGCCTCAATATCTATCGCTAACTTTAACCCCTTTACCAACAACGTGAGTCAGTTGGTGAAGAGAAGTGAATTAGCTATAGCAGAAATAGGGGGAGTCGAGTTATAGCGGGTAGATAAGTGCGTTTAAGCGCTTAGCTTCAGAGAGGCTTTCTAGGCCAAGCCCGCCAACCAAAGCACTGCCATTTACGGTAATGATTTGCTTGTTCATACCTGCAGGCGTTGCCGCTAGCATAGGTAGTGATTTCAGGATGGCATCTGCGCCGCCCATTTTTTGATAACTACGGCCGCTTACTAAAATGACATCCGGTTGCATCTCAACGAGTGATTCCATTGAAAGTGTTTTGTAAGACGTTAGGCTCTGAGCTGCAGGGTTGATGCCGCCAGCTAACTCGATGATTGCGTTTGGTGATGTTTCACCGCCAGCAACGTTCGCAGGGCGACCTTCATGCAGCAACAGGAATAGAACTTTCTTCGCTTCGTTGCTTGGTACTTGGTTCGCTTTCAGTGCTGCAATCTTTTGATTCACATCAGCTTTCACTTGCTGCGAGTGGTCTTCTGTATGGGTGATCTTGGCGATTTGGTCGATACGCTTTAACAGCCCTTCCACGTTTGCTTCAGTATTCACGATCTCGACATCGACGCCTGCCGATTTTAATTGAGAAATCGTGTTGTCTGGTCCCATTTCATCAGAACCAATCAGTGTGGTTGGCTCTAGGGCAAGTAAGCCTTCAACAGACAGGTTTCTGTGGTAGCCAATCTTTGGCAGGTTGTCAGATTGAGGGAAGCGGCTGGTTACATCAATACCCACCAATTGTTCTTCTGCGCCAAGCGCCAAAACTAATTCTGTAACAGCACTGCCGGCACTGATGATGCGGGGTTGTTCAACGTTGTTTGCCATCGCAGTTGGCGCAGTCAATACTAAGCTCATAGCGGCTACTGAAAGGAGATGTGTCTTGGTCTTTAATTTATTGAGCACGTTTAAGTTGTTCATAATAAGTTCTTTATATTTTCTTTTTGTATCGCGAAGATACTCAGTGAGCAGTCCGTTCGCATTGTGAGTTCGAGTCGATAGAGAGGCTTAGCTCTGATTGTTTAGTCTTATCGGTCAGAAGCCAAACCTCGTGAAAATTGAGTGTTGTTCTAGCCATCGTCAGTGAGCAATTGAGTCGCTGGTATTCCGTTCTCTTGAAGGAATGAAAGTAGCTTCACTAAGTTTTCAACGTTGGCGGCTTTATCCGCGCCAATGATGATCGGCTTTTTATCCGTTGAACCTGTCTCTTCTAACAGGGCAATCTTAAAGTTTTCCCAGTCGATGTACTCTTGGCCGTTAATCGCCCAGTAGGGTTCGCGGTCTAAAATATTGACGCTAATCGAATCCTTGTGGACTTCAGAAACGTTTTTGACATCCGAGCTTGGCAGCTCAACTTCCAGTGACTCCAGCTTTACTGATGCCGTAAGCAATAGAAAAACCATCACAATAAAAATGATGTCGAGCAGCGGTGTTAAGTCTGGCGCTAGGCTCTGTGTGTTCGATGAGTGGGGCGTTTTAATCATGCTTGGCTCACATCACCGATAGAGGTTTTGTTGACAGGCTTACCTTGAGTATCATCAGACTGATTGGTTTGAATCGACATGCCTTCTAGCCACACATTCACATAGTTCAGAGTATGTTCTAGTTGAGCTAGCACTCGATCGGCCCATAACCCTAGTAGCTGAGCACCAGAAATAGCAGGAAGCGCAATCATCAAACCTGCTGCTGTGGTTCGCATTGCTAATCCAAGACCGTCTGCCAAGTCATTAGGCGTGATGCTGCCTGTTGTCGCGGCAACGCCTTTAAACATCTCAATAAGACCAAGTACCGTACCAAGCAAGCCGATGAGTGGGCTGATCACGCCGATCAAACCAAGCAGTCTTAAACCGGCATGAAGCTGGTGGCGTTTTTCTTGTAGCCAGATCCCAGCGGCATCTTCACGTAACCCTTTTGAAAAGGAGTGGTGAGCAAGCAACATTGACACGCCCTTGTACAGTAGCGGGCGTTTACCTGAAATCGACTGAGCAAGCGCTTCAATCTCTTTACTGTTGGTTGGTGAAATTTGGTTAAGCTCACGACGAATGGCACGTTTGCCCACACCAATGCTGAGCATGACTTGGAAGACACGTTCAGCGATGATCATTGCTGTTAATGCTGAACAGATAAGAAGAGGCCAAGTCATTAAGCCAAGTTGATCTTGTAAGTAACTGATTTGTTGCATGATTAATCCAACCTAAAACGAACAGGTATTTGTACTCGGTGAGCAATCGCTCGACCATTGACAGTGTGAGGTGAGAATTTCCATTGTTTAATGGCATCTAAT
This sequence comes from Vibrio splendidus 12E03, assembly GCF_000272105.2. Classification (GTDB taxonomy): domain Bacteria; phylum Pseudomonadota; class Gammaproteobacteria; order Enterobacterales; family Vibrionaceae; genus Vibrio; species Vibrio splendidus_I. The sequence continues at coordinate 32,951 of NZ_AJZD02000002.1, read as the reverse complement.
GCGGCGTTATCGAGCATTAGTGCGCCTGATGAATTTACTAATGCTTGTTTAATTTGTTTGCCTTCAGCGTCTAGCCAGATTTCATAAGTCGCGACACCTTCAACGCCACGACGTCTTGCTTGGCGAGGGTAATTCGGTGGGGTAGGACGCGCAGAGAACGAAGGCTTAGTGACCAAAACTGGCTCTTGGTTTGATACGCCTTGATTTACTTCCTGAGGCTGGTTGGCAGATTCGTCCATATTCTTATCGACTTTCTTGTCGGCTAGCTTCTCTGGTTGAGTGGCTGGTTTTGGGCGTTCTTTCTTAACTACCTTTTTCTCAGTTACTGGTTTCTTTTGAACCGACTTCTTCTCGACAACCTTTTGCTCAATCACTTTTTTCTCAACTTTCTTTGGTTGAGGTTTATTGGTGATCGCTTTTTTCTTTGGGGTTGGCTTAGCTTGCTTTGGCTCAACCGTTTTTGGTTCGACTGGTTTAGGTTCGGCTTGTGAGACGGTTTCTTTTATTGGCTCAGGTTTAACTGGCTCTGTGATTGTTTTTTGCTGAGCTTGTGAAGGAACGCTCTTAGGAGTGAAGTTGATCGATACCGTGTTTGATTGGCTACCTGCAGGCATCGCAAATACTTTGGATTCTTGAGCGACAAACAACAACGCTGCATGAATCACTAACGATGCACCGCCTGCAATAACATATCTAGGAACGTTCACAATCAATCCTTTACCAAATCAAAATTCTGTATCGGATTATTGCTTAGAATCTAAATAAGATCAATTATCAATTGCATTATCATTTACGTGTATTTATGATTCTCTCAGTTTTTAGCGAATAGTCTTCCAGACTTTGCTATGTAAGTGTTTAGAGAGATCATATGAGTCTTAATATTTATAAATTTGACGAATCAATCTTGGGCATTTCTAGCCCTGATCCGCTTCGTTTTGCGTTTGCGAAAAAGCATTCTGCACACGCCGGAGGAAGTTCAATTCCGGTCGACCCCAGTAAGAAGTTAGAACTCTTTGACGAACTGATGCTGAGTGAAGGGAAAAAACAGGATAAGCGTTGCTTGTATATCCACATTCCTTTCTGTCGTGTGCGTTGTACGTTCTGCAATTTCTTCCAAAATGCCGCAAGCCGTAAATTAGTGGATGAGTATTTCGATGCACTGATGGTCGAGCTAAAGCAGAAAGCCAAAACGCCTTGGGCTCAGTCTGGACTATTTCACGCTGTCTATATTGGTGGCGGAACACCTACCGATTTGTCGCCTCAACAAGTTGAGCAGCTGGGTAAAGCGATTCGCCAATATTTCCCACTAGCAAACGATGTTGAGATGACATTGGAAGGGCGCATCAATCGATTTGGTGACGAGATGTTTGATCGTGCGCTTGAAGGTGGTTTCAACCGTTTCTCCTTTGGTATTCAAAGTTTCAACACTCAAGTTCGACGCAGTGCTAAGCGCTTAGATGACCGAGAGGTTGTGCTAGAACGTATCAGTTCACTAAGTCGTATAGAGCAAGCGCCAATCGTTCTTGATTTGTTATACGGACTACCGCACCAGTCTATGGAAGTGTTCCAACAAGATTTAGAAGACTACATGTCTACGGGCGCACACGGTATTGACCTCTACCAACTGATCGTTGCGGGCAATGCACCTATGCTTAATCTCGTTGAGAAAGGAAAAATCCCACCGCCGGCCAACACGCCAGATAAGGCGAGTATGTACTTGGCGGGTGTTGAGTTCATGGCTAAGCACAAGGTTAAACAGCTGAGTGTGAATCACTGGACTCGCGATAACCGCGAACGCAGCATTTACAACAGCTTAGCTAAAACTTATGCCGAAGTGCTTCCAATTGGTTGTGGCGCTGGTGGCAACATTGGCGGCCACGGTGTGATGCAACATCGAACTTTAGACAGCTACATGGAGTCTATAAAACAAGGTCAGTTGCCGATTGCCATGATGACGAAGCAAAGCTTATTAGAGCCGATCTTCTCGACATTAAAGGCAGGCTTTGATTCTGGTGTTGTTAGAAGAAGTACGTTGCCGACCTTTATGGGACAAGACACGTTCGATTACTTGAAGCCTCTGTTCTCACATTGGGAAAAGAATGGCTTGGTTGAGCTTTCAGAGGATTACTTGAGCCTGACTATTGCTGGCAGCTTTTGGGCAGTAAGCCTCGCTCAGAGTGTGATTCAAGTACTTAACGCTGAATATCAAGCGGTGCACCCTGCACCGAAAGCGTCAGGTTCGGGCGTTCACCCGCATGCAAGCTTGAAGCACGCTTAATATCGAATTTTTAGTTTATAACTTACTCGTTTATACGGACACATATTCAATGACAGATACAACATTAGAAATGACACAAACTCTAGAGCAACGTGTTGCTCGCATTCTAGAAGAAGAACCAAAACTGCTTCCGACTGCGATTGCTGAGAAGCTCGGTGTTTCAGAGGTTGAAGTAGTTGCTGCTTTTCCAAACGACATGGCAGTGATGCTAGATGGCAGCCGTGCTCAAGAAATTCTAGAAGGATTAGTGGGTTGGGGCCCTGTGACCACAATCGTGCATTCATTCGGATCAATCTTTGAAGTAAAAGCGCCGTTTCCTAAAGGTAAAGTAGCACGTGGTTACTACAACCTGATGGGCAAAGAAGGCGAGCTTCATGGTCACCTAAAGTTAGACAACGTTAAACAGATCGGTTTGGTGAGCAAAGCGTTCATGGGTCGTGAAAGTCATTACTTCGGTTTCTTCAGTGAAACGGGCGAGAACATTTTTAAGATCTACCTAGGCCGCAACGAAAAGCGTGAGCTTATTGCCGACCAAGTAGAACGCTTCAAAGCGTTAAAAGCACAAGCTTAAACAGAATCAGCAGTAATAGTTAATAAAACATCAATGCTCGAGGATCGTTTAGTTCGCTAATGATCGCTCAACCTCGAGCAAAAATAATAAATCAGAGAAAGTGAATAAAGGAATTACCCATGGAACAGCAAGTAAAACAAGAACGTCTACAAGGTCGCCTAGGTCCAGAAATTAAAGAGTTTCGCCAAGAGCGCCGTACCCTTCAACTTGCAACGGTTGATGAAGAAGGTCGCCCGAACGTAAGTTACGCACCTTTCGTTCAGAACCAAGAAGGTTACTTTGTTCTAATTTCTGATATTGCTCGTCATGCTCGTAACTTGAAAGCAAACCCTCAGGTCTCTTTGATGATGATTGAAGACGAAGAGAGCTCGAAGCAGCTTTACGCACGTAAGCGTTTAACGTTTGATGCTCAAGCAAGTGTTATTGAGCGTGAAACAGAGCTTTGGACTCAAGTGATTGGCCAGATGCAAGAGCGTTTTGGTGAAATCATTGATGGTTTGAGCCAACTTCAAGACTTCTCTCTATTCAACCTTAAAGCAGAGAACGGCCTATTCGTTAAAGGCTTCGGTCAGGCATACCAAGTGTCAGGCGACGATCTGGTGGATTTCGTTCACCTTCAAGAAGGCCACAAAAAAGTATCTAACGAGTAATCTCGTTTAACTGGTTATGTAAGAAGCCCTCCAATGTGAGGGTTTTTTTACGTCTAAAAATCGTTGTAAACACACTAGCGTTGATGTGAGAAAAAGCAGACTAAATCAAAGAGTTTGGTATATTGGCGTCTGACTAATATTTATGTGTAAGGATCGCTACGTGAAACCAGTAAGTCGAGATTGGGACGAGTTCTGTTACCCGTTCATTTATGAAGACAGTCCTATCTGTGATTTTGAGATTCTGTCGGACGAGCTTTGTTGCCGAGTTGGATTGGTTCTTTCATTGGAATTGGAACCACAAGTTCGCGAGATCCTGCAACGCCTACAGCCGAACATCTATCATTTGAATGGTTCCGTGCGTGGGAAGTTAGCGATTACTGAATCCGAACTGGTCGAGCTTAAGCAAGACTATCATCGTATCCGTGAGCAGCTAGAAGGTGGCTTCAAAGGGTTTGTATTACCTGGCGGGAATCGAGTGTCTAGCGAGCTTCACTTGTGTCGTTGTCAGGCTAAGAAAGTGGTGCGAGCTTTGGTGAGTATTGAACATCATGAAAGCAAAAAGTCGCCAGACCCGATTCTTTTTAAATACGCAAACCTAGTCGCGAACACTCTCTATGCATTGGCCTCTTTTACCAATCATGTCAATGAAGTCGAGGAAGTGGAATTTGTGAGTAAGAGCTATTCTATGCCAGATAACAAAGACTAACGGTTAACTCTATTCTTATTAAGGTTTGAAGAAAGAAGAGATTAAGAAGCTAAACCATTGAGCACTATGCTAGGTTTAGCTTCTAAACAGAGCCTAAGCCGCCGTAGAGGCGTCGTTTAAGACTTTTGCGCCGCGTAGCATAGCTTCGATTAACTCACCCGCATTGAACTTCTCAAGCGCTTCGTGGGCTCCTACTTGATTAGCACGATCCACACAGATCTCACTGGATAGTGATGTGTGCAAAATACAGTAAGCGTGACTTAGAGCGCTGTCGTTTTGCACTTCAAATGCAAGCTCATAACCATCTAATCCTGGCATCTCGATATCACTCACCAGAAGATCAATGGCATTGCCAGCGCTGGCTTGGCGTCGCATTAGTTCGATGGCATCTAAGCCGTTGTTACAAATGCTGTAAGGGATGTTGATGCTGTCTAGGGCATCAGATAACTGCTTACGCGCAATCAAAGAGTCATCCACCAATAAGATGTTCAGCGCTTTGAGTCGCTCCCTTTCTACATCGGTCAGCATTGGAATATGCGCATTCTCATAATCTGGGTAGATTTTAGAGAGCAGTAATTCAACATCGAGCATTTGCACGATACGATCTTCAAAGCGAGTAATGCCTGTCACAAATACATTGCGACCGACACTCGCTGGTGGCGATTCAATACTCTTCCAATCACATTCAATGATTTTGTCGATTGAGCGAACTAAGAATGCCACGACCGTTCTTAAGCAGTCGGTCACGATGAGTACACAGTCATTGTATTCAGCGGGAGTGATCGGGCGAAAGCCAATCGCGGCAGACATATCAATCACAGGAACCGTAAGATCGCGAATGGTCACGGTGCCAATCACATGGTGATGAGAGTAGGGGATCTGAGTCATCGGTTGAAAAGGAACGATTTCCCTGACTTTAAGCGTGCCAATCGCAAAACTTTGAGTGAGGGACAATTTGAACATCAACATTCCCTGTGACTGACTCGCTTTACTGATCGGTTTGGCCATAAGTGGCTCCTACTTAATACGCGCTTAATTTATAAGGATTAATTTAAAGGGAAATGGAAGCCGCAGCAAGTCGCGATGCGGTTTTTAATGGCCTTTAATGCAGTTGTTTTCGGTTATAGAGTGAAGAATAGCGGTTCTTGGGTTAAAATCACGCTAAACGCTGGCTGTCGATGAATTTATGTCGATAAGCCGTTAGCGGTAAACAGATTTACAACAGTCAGTTCATTCGCGATGTTCTAAGCAATCGTAGTAAGTAAACTGGCAGCAACAAACTGAGAATTATCATGGCAAGAACAGCAGCAGCGCTTCATATTTTGGTGAAGCATAAAGAACTAGCAGAAGACATCATGACGCAGCTTAAAAAGGGCGCTAAATTTCAAACGCTAGCGAAGAAACATTCAACCTGTCCATCTGGTAAAAAGGGCGGCGACCTAGGCGAGTTCAAAAAAGGTCAAATGGTGCCTCAGTTTGATAAGGTTTGTTTCTCTGGCGAGACGCTTGTACCCCACCTTGTGAAAACAAAATTCGGTTGGCATGTAGTTAAGGTTCTTTACAGAACCTAGTGTAAGATATGTGTTAGATGGAATAAAAGGAGCGTATATACGCTCCTTTTTTGTGACTTTTTTGCGCGTTTTAAAGTACTACGGTTGAGTGTTCATCCCAGACGTTATGCGATAATTGGTGCTACGCCCTCAACTATCCACCGTGAGTAATTGGTAGGAGGAGGAGGGTTTTTAATGAGTAACTCATATAATAAATACCATTCTTAAGGAAATTTATGCAGCTTTGCCTTTTAGCCTTTGCCTTTTCTAGAAAGCTGTAAACGAGTTTGGTAGGAGAACAACATGGAGAGTTCAGCTATGTTAAGCAACCCAGCGACAGATGTCATATTGCATGCCTTTGACTGGTGCTACGCTGACGTAATGAAGAACGCCCCACTGATCCAAGAGTTGGGTTATAAATCTGTTTTAGTATCACCGGCGATGAAATCGCTGCGCGGCCCTAAGGGTTGCGACCGAAATTCTGGCACCCAATGGTGGCAACGTTATCAGCCCCAAGATTACCGTGTAATCGACAACCAGCTTGGTGACACGCAAGATTTCACTGCGATGGTGAACACGTTAAAGCAACACGGGCTTCGTACTTATGTAGATGTCGTTTTTAACCACATGGCCAACGAATCGGGTATCCGCGGTGACTTAACGTATCCCAATCAGCAAGACATGGCGTCTTATCAAAAAGATGCTGACTATTATGAATCCATACGTTTGTTTGGTGACCTTTCTGAGCCTCTTTTTGATGAGAACGACTTCGTGGAAGCGTTTGGTATCAAGAACTGGAAAGACACGTGGGAAGTGCAAAACGGGCGTATTACCGGTGGCGCGAGCGATCCTGGCCTGCCAACGCTACTCGATAACGATAATGTGGTGGCACAACAAAGAGCCTACCTAAAAGCACTGAAAGAGATTGGTGTGAAAGGATTTCGCATTGATGCGGCAAAGCATATGACACTGGCACACCTACGTAAGGTGTGGACTGATGACATCTGCGAAGAAATGCACATCTTCGGTGAGATCATTACCGATGGCGGCGCGACAGAAGAAGAGTATGAGCTGTTCCTTGAGCCTTATCTTAAACACACTCGCTTAGGCGCTTACGATTTCCCGTTGTTCAACACCATCTTCAAAGCATTTGAAGAGCAGGGCAGCTTTAAGTCTTTGATTAACCCATACTGTTTTGGTCAGGCTCTGTCGAATATGCGAGCGATCACGTTTGCGGTCACTCATGATATTCCCAATAACGAGGTGTTTTTGGAGCATGTAATGGATGAAGTGGATGAGCGATTGGCTCATGCTTTCATTCTTGGTCGAGACGGCGGTGTGCCGCTTGTTTACAGTGAACTGAGCACCAGCGGTATTCTGGACAAGAGCGGTCAGCCTCGTTGGCTTAACGACTGGCAAGCGCCTTACATGAAAAGCATGATTCAATTCCATAACCATGTTCATGGCGAAGCGATGCGTGTGGTTGAAGCGAATGATGATTTGTTGGTGTTTGTCCGTGGTGATAAAGGCATTGTGGTGATCAACAAGTCGAAGCGAAGCAAAACAGCCTCATTAAATTGGACTGGCGCAGTGACCGATTTGTTGTCTGGAGAGGTGTTCGACTGTGTCGGAAAGGAGTTAACCGTTAAGGTTGAGCCTAACCAGTGCATGATGTTGACGACCAACTCGACCGAATCTGTTATGAGTTAAGCCCAATCGGCAAGAAAGACAATATTGAAAAGAAAGCCCCGCTTACTGGCAATCAGTAATCGGGGCTTTTTATTTTAAGCTATTGCTCGGTAACTAAACCAAATGGCGACTCAGCCAAACGGCAACTGAGCCAAACCTTGGTTAAACCGTAAACTTATTCAATAGCTCGTCTTGTTGGCGAACATTGTCAGTTTGCTGCTGCATTGCGGTATTCGCTTCTTGGGCCGCTGTTGATACTTGTGTTGAAAGGTCTTTGATCTTAACAGTGTTGTTATTGATCTCTTCCGCTACCAAGCTCTGCTCTTCTGCCGCTGAAGCAATCTGGATGTTCATATCTGAGATGTGTTGAATCGCGTCACGGATACGGTCAAGTGAAGAGTTCGCTTGCTGAGCGCGTTCAACGGCGTCAGTGGCTGTGTCTTTACTTTGGTTCATCGCGTTCGATACTGAGCTTGCACCCGCTTGGAGCTGTTCAATCATGTTGCGGATTTCAGTCGTCGACTCTTGAGTACGCTGCGCCAGAGTGCGAACTTCATCGGCAACGACTGCGAAACCACGGCCTGACTCACCAGCACGCGCCGCTTCAATAGCTGCATTCAATGCCAGTAGGTTGGTTTGGTCTGCAATATCGTTGATTACTTTTAGAATCGTTTCGATGTTGGCTGTTGCTGATTCAAGTACTTGTACTTCGGCAACCGCTTGGTCGATACGAGCTGAAAGGTTATCAATCGCTTGAGTGGTGTCACTTACGACAGATGTGCCGTCTAGCGTTGCTTCGTCTGCTTCACGGGCTGCAGCAGCTGCGCCTTGAGCATTGTTTGCAACTTCAGTTGCAGTAACCGCCATCTCGTTCATTGCAGTCGCTAACTGTTCAAGCTCTTGCAGCTGGGTATTCATTGCTTTCGCTGATTCGCCCGCGCCTTTCACTGTGATTTCAGTACCGCGTTTAATCTCAACACCAATAGCTTTCGATTGAATGATCTGATTTTGCAGATTTTCGGTAAAGGTATTGAAGCCTTTCGCTAGGTCAGAGAACTCTTTGTCTGTGTTGGTATCTAGGCGCTTAGTTAAGTCACCTTGTCCGCTTGCTACATCTTGAATCGCTTGGTTAAGTGCATCCAGTGGGCGCATTAACACACGAATCAGAACTGTTAGAGCAATGATGCTGAGAATCACCGCAATCAATGAGTAGATCATTGAGCTGTTCTTCAACTCTTCAACGGTTTGGAACGCGATCTCTTCATCGAGGATGGCACCGATATACCAATCTTCACTAGGGATGTGGGTGAAGTTAACTAGGAACATTTTGCCGTCGACTTCAATTTCTTGAGAGCCTTCACGAATAGTCGCTTGAGGCATGTAGCTTGAAAGCATTTCACCGTTGTTTTTCGCATTCGGGTGAGCAATCGTGGTGCCGTCGGCTGTTACCAGGAATAGGTAACCCGCATCAAACAAGTTCACTTGGTTGACCAAGGTAGCAAGGTTCGTCAATTCTAGGTCGTAGAACATACCTGCAGTAAAGCGACCATTGTCTTTAACTGGAGTGCCTACTGATATGATGACTTTCTTACTTGATGCATCCACATAAGGAGCGGTTACAACCAAACTGTTTTTGGATTTAGCATCAATGTACCAAGGACGAATTCGTGGGTCGTAATCTGGACCTGCTTCCCAACCATCATCATTTTCAATAACGAAACCGTTTGCTTCATAACCAAAACCAACCGCTAGGAAGCTGTTTTTAAGCTTTGGCTTTTCTAAGATTTCTTTAACGTAAGCGCGATCTTCAGGGTTGATCTCGATGACTTCAGTCGTCGATTGAGCCAACGCTTTCTTGGCGTTCATCTCCGATACGACGGTATTTTTCACGCCCGAGACCATCTCTTTCAGGCTCGCATTGACGTGGTTTTCTACTGCACTTCTTACAGTGTAAAGTTGTTGTATTGAAAGCAATGATACTGTCACTAGCAGCAAGGCTGATGATGCAGCAACCACCTTATGGCTAAATTTCATTGAGTTTTCCCCTTCTCACAGGCTTTGCGAAGACTAAAGTTAATCGTGTTTTTGTAATTATATATATCGACTAGATTGGATTTTACTTGAATGTAATTTCACAAAATAGACTACAAAAATACAACAACCTAAACAATACAAAATTCACTAAATCACATATTTGTTACTTTTAGTATTTGGTTCAATGAGTTGGGGAATGGGGCTATACGGAGTTTAAGGAGGGATTAAGAATGTATTAATTTGACGATTATGCGTTCAGTTTTCTATTAACAAGAAGTGGGTTGAATAAACGATATGAAATCAAGTGATATGCAGAACTTATAAATTGATTGAACTCTAAATAATGCTGTGTATATATTTGTGCTAATAAAAAGCCCCACAAAAGTGAGGCTTTATAAACTGAATCTTTATTGAGTTATATAAGTAGTATCTAATTTAGAATATTAGATGCGCTACACCAGCGATAACTGGAAGCGTAATTAACGTACGTAGAATAAAGATAATAAACAGTTCTAAGATGTTCACTGGAATCTTACTGCCTAGAAGTAGAGCGCCCACCTCAGACATGTAGATCAGCTGAGTTACCGACATTGCTGCAATAACAAAGCGAGTCATCTCGTTGTCGATAGAAGCCGCAAGGATTGCTGGGATAAACATGTCCGCAAAACCAACAACAATCGTTTCAGATGCTGCAACCGCTTCAGGAACACCAAGTAGCTCTAGGAATGGAATGAAAGGCTGACCTAGGATTGAGAACACAGACGTGTATTCCGCAATAACCAGTGCCATTGTACCTAAACCCATAACAACAGGCAGTACGCCAAATACCATATCCACGGCGTTACGAACGCCTTCGCCAAATACAGATTTAGCCGACTTTACTTGAGATGCTTTATTTACCGCTAGCTCAAGACCCCAAGAGAACGTTGAGTGACCTGCTGGGATCGCGTCAGCGTCTTTGTGCGGCTTGCTGCCATCAATGAAAGTATCTTTCTTCATGCTTAGTGGTGGAAGGCGAGGGATGATCACCGCTGCCACAATACCCGCTAAACAGATTGCTGCGTAGAAAGGTAGGAACAGGTGCTCTAGTTCTACCTGAGCAATAACCACAAGACTGAATGTGATAGATACTGCTGAGAAAGTCGTACCAACAACCGCAGCTTCACGCTGAGTGTAGAACTTCTTCTCGTACTGTTTGCTTGTAAGCAGGATACCAACGCTGCCGTCACCCAACCAAGAAGCCATACAGTCAATAGCACTGCGGCCTGGTAGGTTGAAGATTGGACGCATGATTTTACTTAGTAGCGTGCCAAACAGCTCTAGTAGACCAAAGTTAAGTAGAAGCGGAAGTAGCAAACCAGCAAAGATGAATACTGAAAACAGTGTCGGAAGCAGGCCTTCTAGAACCAGACCACCAGTATTTTCTTCCCAAATAACCTCAGGGCCAACTTGGAAGAAAGCCATAACGGCTGCAGCACCACCAATTAAACGAACCAACAACCATAGTGGAGATGGGTTGAAAAGGCCGTTTAAAAATGAATTTGATGTAATGAATGTAGGCTTAAAAATGGTGCTTAAAACTGAAGCTACAGACATGAAAGCAACGATCGCAGTGATGATAGGGACTAGATATTCACCGAAAACCGCTTGAATTGATTTGGCTAATATAGCTACAGGGATGGTTAGATCACCTTGATAGCTGATGGGTGCCATGAAAAGGAATAAACCAATCAATGATGGGATTAAGAAAACCCAGAAACTGCCTTTAGATTTCTCTGTTTGAGCAGTATTCGTGTTGTTAGACATGTTATTGTTCTCGAATTTCTACACGTAAAAAAGCCACATCCTTGGCATTTTTATTCACTAAACGTCCGTATTTTCTCATTGGGTGCAAGATTACCCAGTATTAATATCGCTTGCAATACTATTCATCAAATATCGCTAAATATTCATGCTGGTTATTCTGCAACGTATTAAGAGTTTAGAATAAAGTGTTGCGGATGTTACGTAGTTTGAGGTTATATTGCCAGATATTTATAAATTGACTGGGGTTTCAGTTCGATAGGTCAAGTATAACCAGTAGCTAAACGCAATAATGAAGGCGAAAGAAGCTGGGAAAGCCAATGCTAAGATTTCGAAGCGTTGGAACAGACAAGCGCCAATTAAGCCGCCAAACAGGAAGCCAACCACAATGAACATTAGCAGTTTGGCTTTACGGCGGTCAAAAGGCATCCCCTTTAAGCGAGCGCCAATCATGATCCCAAGATCGGTAATGATCCCGCTCATGTGTGTTGTTCTAATGATCGCCCCGCTGTAAGTGGTGATCATCGCGTTCTGCAAACCACACGCGGCTGAAGCGAAATACTGACCTGAAGTATAGCCTTGCAACAGTGTCCACAGCGCCAAAAACAGCAATCCACCCTCAATACATAGCGCAACACCGTAACGGCGTCCTAACTTCAATGCTTGGTTTTCAATAAAGAACCCGCTGAACGCCGCACCTAACATGAAGCTCATGATCACCAATAGGAGGTGAACAGAAGCCGAGGTCGGTGTAAGCAGGCTACTGCCTAGCAAAGACATGGTGCCGGAGATATGGGAGATAGCTTGATGTTGGAAGCCAAGTAAGCCGATAGCATTAACACTGCCAGCAAGGGCTGCTAATAGTAAGGCGCCGTATTCAACCCAGCGAGGTAGCTTAGAAATCATGTGGTTCACTCTGGGTTAAATAGAGGAGCAAGATTATAACGCTAGAGAAAAGATACGCTAGCGCAGTGGAGCGTTGATATTTGATCTTAGGCAACAGTATTGCAGTTTGTTTTAATACTGTTGCTATATAAAGATAACGCTCAATGACGAACTAGTTGTAATAGCTCATTTGGTGGTCGAACTTAACCCAACCGTGTTTGCGTTCTTCATAAACCGAAAAGCTCGGCAGTGGGAAGTCTTGCTCTTTAAATAATCCGAGCGGGACGACATAAAAATCGGCGGCGGCAACTGACTGCAAAAGCATGGTGGTGCCACACTTGGGGCAAAACTGATAGGTGACTTCATTACCCGTATCGCTGATGCGTGAAAAAGAGGTCACTTCACCGCTGAGTGTGACTTGTTCTATTGGGAACCGAGCCTGTACGCCGAACACACTTCCGGTGCGTTTCTGACACTCATAACAATGACAGACAGAGGTTCGTTGAGGTTCGCCTCGGCATACTAGGCTGACCGAGCCACAACGGCATTCGCAATTTCTGATATTTCTATCTTTAATATGATTGATATCCATCCATGCTCCAGTTCTGGTTAACCCTGTATTGATAATTATACTAAAGCCCTTTATGGTCTGCACAACTGGATGAAAACAAAAGAATAAAATTGCCCATGAAAAAGAAAATCTTACCTATTCCTCTGATTCTACTGATTCCTATTGTCATGCTGGTTGTGGTGATAGTCGCGGGTGCTTATCGCTTTAGCTTGAGTGATGAAGAGATCTTAGCGAAATTTCCTTCTTCTCAAGTGAGTTATGACCCAGTCGTAGAAACCGTTTTTGATTTGAATACCACCAACCCGTGGACAATCAAAGTTCCTGAAACTAACGCATACGCTTTTATCAATGAAGTCGACGAACCTAGAGCGATCGCGTTTGGACGCTATGACTCAGGTGTTGAGCGTGGCGTGGTCACGGTAGACACCAATAACCTTTCAGCTGTCACCCTGGGTAAGGCGAGTTTCTTTATCGCGCCGATGTGGATATCTAACCAAGGCAGCGGTGTTTTCTATTATCTTGGCCTGTTTAAACATGACCAGCAACGAAGTCGCGTGGTGTTAGTCGACCAACTTTTCCTGGGGGATCGTATACAAATTCAGACATTGGAGGTCGCTCAGCAGCCAGATTCGCAATCACAGAATAAACTCACTGGGGAAGGTTTTATCGGCTTTACTCAGCATTCTGCGGAACAATCATTTGCAGAACCCCCTTCTGAAAAGGTGTTAATGAGTTTTTCTTTTGATACGCAATCAATTGGTAAGCAATAACGTTTTCGCGAATGTAAGGATCTGTTGTTTATGTGAGCCAAATTACATATTATCTTAGTTAGATGAATGAAATTTAGACACACTTAGCTTTGTGTCCGCTTATTTTACAAATGGAGCTTGCGAATGATTAATAAACGTTTTTTTAAGACGAAAGATGAAGTTGAAGTGACCTTCGAGCTAGAAGCTCAGGAAGCGAACTCTGTATCCATCGTTGCTGACTTTCTTGATTGGAAAGCCACCCCAATGAAAAAACTAGCCAAAGGGAAGGTTTACAAGTTTAAAACTCGCCTACCTAAAGATGGCGAGTTTCAATTCCGCTACCTAGTTGATGACCAACAATGGGTGAACGATGCGAACGCTGACCGTTACATCCCAAATGAGTTTGGTGAAGACAACTGCTTAGTGTCGACGGTAAACGCATAGTCTTTTCTTAAAACCAGCGACTAATTCGCTTCGATTATTAATTATTCGAAACGGAATAACGTCAACCAATAGAAAGCAGAAACTAGCCGTTTCTGCTTTTTTATTTTCAAATTTAGCGGTTAATTTTATTTGGAGAGAAGTGACTGTTCACTTACGGCAACTCAATGACTTAGCTCTAAGTAGACAGATTCACGTCATATTATGACAATGCATTGATGATTTATGCGTTTGAAAAGCATATCCTATGCCTTTATATCGTAGAAAGACCTGTTTACCGTGTATTCAAAAATATTTCCCTCTCCGTTTGCTGCGCTTTCACCTGTAAAAAAAGTAGCTATTTTGGGACTGCCACTTATTGCTGCGATTGGTGTTGCTTTGCAATCGTCACAATCGGATCTGACGAAAACGATCGATCTTGATTTACCTGACTCAACCGTGATTGAGTCAATTCTGTCACCTTCTTCTGTTACTGTTATCGAACCGCCAACGTTTGAGTACCAAATTCAAACGGGCGATAACTTAAGTAGCATCTTCACTCAGCTTGGATTTTCTTATAAATCGATGATGAGCGTGATGGAAACCGATTTAAACTTTCTTGCGTTAGACACGCTTCGTCCGGGTAACACATTGCGTTTTTGGCGTGATGAGGCGACGGGCGATCTTTCCAAAATGGAACTTCAATTTAGTGTTGCGGATAAAGTGGTTTATCGACTGCTTGAAGATGGCACGTACGAGTTTGAAGATATCTCTATTCCGGGCGAATGGAAGCAGCGACCTCTCGTGGGTGATATTCATGGCAGCTTCTCAATGTCGGCGAATAAAGCTGGCCTGAACAGCCTCGAGATTGACCATATCGTGACCCTTCTTAAAGACAAGCTGAACTTCAGCCGCGACTTACGTGCTGGCGATCAGTTTGAGGTGCTTCAGAAAGCGCAATTCGTTGATGGTGTTGCTACGGGCAAACGCGAAATTGAAGCAATTAAGATCATTAATAAGAACCGTGTAGTGTCTGCGTATCTTCATACCGATGGTCAATACTACGATGCAGACGGCGATAGCTTACAACGTGCTTTCCAACGTTACCCTGTGAGCAGTAGCTGGCGCCAAAGTTCTCAGTTTAACCCTAAGCGCTTACACCCTGTGACTGGCCGCATTTCACCGCACAACGGTACAGATTTCGCGACGCCAGTTGGTACGCCGGTTCAAGCAACGGGTGATGGTAAAGTGATTATGACGCGTAAGCACCCATATGCGGGTAACTACGTGGTCATTCAACACGGCAGCACGTACAAAACACGCTACCTACATTTGAGCAAAATCTTAGTTCGTAAAGGACAAACGGTATCTCGTGGTCAGCGCATTGGCTTGTCAGGTAAAACTGGCCGAGTGACGGGGGCGCACTTGCACTATGAACTGATTGAACGTGGTCGTCCTGTCAATGCAATGACAGCAAATATCCCGATGGCAGATTCTGTGCCTAAAAAGGAAAAAGCGACATTCACAGCAGCGAGAGATAAAGCCGACAAGCTATTGAAGGCAGCGTTAGAAACGCGCAATCTAGCAATGGTTAATAATGATAGTAAGTAGCCAGCCATAGTTAAGTTAAAAGTTAGCTGCTATTGGATAGTTATTATTCATTAAACTGTTTTTCAAAGCCGCAAGAGCATCACAAAGCACAGTCAGTGTTTAGTGATGCTCCTGCGGCTTTTTAGTTCTCGGGATAAGAATCGGTAAGGGTTTAAGCTAAAGGCTCAGAGTGCGCGACATAGCTAACGATAGCTTCAGGTCGCATCGGTGGCGAGTAGAGATAACCTTGGATCTTGTCACATCCCATCGCGTGCAGTTTTTCTAATTGCTCACGTTTTTCAACCCCTTCCGCAACCAAAGATACATCGAGCCTATGGGCTAATTGAACAATCAGCCACACTACGCTCTCTGAGGTCGAGCTAGTCAATAGGTTCCGAATAAAGGTCGCATCAATTTTAATGCAATCGATCGGGTAGCTGTGGATGTAATTCAAACTGGAGTAGCCTGTACCAAAGTCGTCGAGTGCAATCGTGAAGCCTTGTCCTCTCAGAAAGTTAAGAGCGGATTTAGTCTCTTGGGTCGGAGAGAGTAGTACTGTTTCGGTTAACTCGATAACAAACTCATTCGCCTTAAAATGGTGCTGTTCAATGGTTCGAGTCAGATACGAGATATAACGTTTCGAGTCAGTAAGCTCATGCGCAGAGCAGTTGATTCCAAGCTTAACCTTATAGCCTAAGCCTTGCTCTAGTGTTGTTTTAGCGCGGCACACCAATTCAATAATGCGTTCGCCTAATTCGACAATCAGCCCTGATTCTTCAGCCACTTGAATAAACTCTACGGGTGAGATGTCACCATGTCTCGCTGTTTTCCAGCGAGTCAGTACCTCGAAGTACTCCCATTGAGTTTCACCTTGACCCACAATCGGCTGTACCACCACGTACATTCCATTGCTGTCGGGGATATAGCTTTGTGAAATTGGGCTTTCCAGTTCACTTCGCAACGCAGCGACTAGCTCGGTTTTTCTTTGGTAGCGAACTCTTAAGTGAGTGTCATAACATTGAATATGGGTATCTTGGCTGTGTTTGCACTCCTTGAGCGCCAAGCTGGTATTGAAGATGATCTGCTCAACGTCTTTGTTGTCTCCATCTGAACTGGCAATTCCGATGCTGACGTCGAAATCTATCTTGATATCAACGCTACTGTAGCCTTGCTTAATTTTGGCGAGTATTTGCTCGCACACGGCTATCGGGTCGGAATGGTAGGTGATGAAAGCGAACTCATTGCCCGCAGTTCGAAAAGTCAGGTTGCTTTCAGGTAAGGTTCGGCGCAATGTTTCTGCGACAAACTGCAGCACCTTGTCGCCAATATAATTACCGTGCATATCATTAATGGCTTTGAAGCTATTGATGTCGAGTAGAGCCAATGTAAATGGAGTAACACTCTGTTGAGTGATTGATTCTAAGGTGTCGGATAAGCAGCTGCGGTTTAACAGGCCTGTTAAGCTATCGTGTGATACCTCGTAACTCAGCTGATTAACCAGTTGTTCAGATCGGTCGTTGAACCACATTTCTCTTAGCGTGTGGATGATGATGTCAGCAAATAGCTGATGATGCTTGATCACATCATGTTGCTGATCTGGGCTAAGAGGTGAGGTGAACGTTGAGAACAACACTCCCATGACTTCACCACTTTGGGTACGAGTAGGAATCGCGATCGAGTTTTGTGAGGTGATTTCCTGCCTAAATGCCGATGTCGGTAATGACTGGACGACGTATTGAGCAAATGAGCAATCCGGGTGTCTTTGATTGACCGCTTGTTGATAGATATGACCATGGCGCGCATTGATTTTGTCATGCAACACATGGTCGGACTGAGCGATCACCAGAGGAACGATTTGATCAGGGAAGTGCTTCTTCTCGATGATGCTAGTGTACTGAGTATCAAAGGTCTGATGTAAAGTAAGCACGGCTGACTCTAAAAGGTCGATCCCTTCCAACTTAAGTAAGCGACCAATACGCTCGGTGCTTATCATGCTGTTTTGAGTCTGTTGAGTCATAGTCACCATCCCTAGTTAACCAGATTCACTTTGTGTACTGTAAGCGTATGCTTATCTATATGTGTATCTTTGTATAATGGATATGCGTCTTGTTTATTATCGGCCGTGTTGTATAACTTTTCAAATTAAAATGTGACTTATTTCACAGAGCTTGGGTGTTACGCTCTTTGTCTAATCTCTCTTTCAGATGGTCCAAAAATAGTTTTGTTCGCGTATGCGAGTAATCAAGCTTAGGGTAGTACGCGTAAACCATCACTTCGTCGGCAGTAATATTTGGCAATACTGGAACCAATGTCCCTTGTTTTAGATCCTCTTTGATCATCGCTTTGATGGTTAATAGTATGCCCATTCCTCGCTTCGCAGCATGAAACAAAGCCTCTGGATTGGTGGTAGCAAAGTTACCGTTGAGGGTGATGCGCTGCCCTTTGGTGAGTGTGACTTCTCGGGTAGGCCGCTCTCCCCAAATCAAAGAGTTGTGTTGTTCTAAGTCCTGTTCGCTGGTGGGGTAACCATGTTTAGCCAAATAGCTTGGCGCTGCATAGAAGCTGGCTTTGTGTTCAAACAGCGGTGTTTTCTTGAAGCTTAAAGAGTTGAGTTGTTCCAGTTCTCGACTGATCACCAGATCTAAGCCCAGCTCCGGTAGCTGCCCTGGAGTAGTAGTGATTAGCTGCACTTTAATATCGGGATATTTTTCTAAGAAGTCGTCCATGTATTGCACTAGAAACTTAGACCCAACAGCAATTGTTGCGCCTATCTTTAACAAACCTGCTGGGGTCTGGTTAACCGAGCGAGTCTCATCAATAATGGATTGCCAGTTATCCAGCTGATCCTTAGCTCGTTGGTAAAACAGCGCGCCCGCTTCAGTTTGGCTAATTGAGCGCGTGGTCCGCTTTAATAGTTGAGTGCCAATACGTTCCTCTAGCCAGTTTACTCGTTTGCTGATCGCCGAGCTGGTGGTGTTTAGTTTTCTAGCTGCACCATTGAAGCTGCCTTCTTCCACTACTCTGACATAGCTTTTTACGTTAAGAATCCAATCCATATTATTTCCTGTTGGGACTTAATTAAATTCCAATTTAGCTAATTATCAATTATTGGTTTTGAATGTAAACTCATCTAATGAACAAATATCAAACGAATAGGGAATTTTTTGAGCCAATCGACCTTTAAAAAAACGCCGTTACTCTTAGCAATGATGATCATTGCTACGGGGCAGGTGGGTGTGAGCATCTACTTGCCAGCATTGCCGTTAATTGCTTCTGACTTAAGTGCTACTCAAGTAGATGTGCAGCTGCTCGTCACGCTGTTTCTGGTGGGGTTTGGCTTGTCTCAGCTATTTTACGGACCGATGTCCGATGCGGTGGGAAGAAGACCTATCTTCTTGTTAGGTCAGGGTGTTTATTTGATTGGTACTGTCGTTTGTGTTGTGTTTTCTGACAATATGACAGCGCTAGAAGTTGGTCGCTTACTGCAAGGTTTAGGGGCGGGTAGTGCCTCGGTTCTTGGGCGAAGTGTGCTTCGTGACAGCTATGATGGTTCACAGCTTACCAAAGCGTTGTCTTATATCTCGGTCACCGCGTCGATCATGCCGATCATTGCGCCGGTATTCGGTGGTTGGATTTCATTTCACCTCGGTTGGCAGGCGGTGTTCCTGTTCGTTTTATTGTATCTACTAGCGATATTCACACTGGGTTACTTTGTTCTGCATGAAACTTTGCCATACGGAAAGAGCCGCTTTGATGCCTGCCAAGTGGTGAAGAACTACGGGCGTTTGTTGACCAATCGCCAAGTGTTGACCAGTGCCAGTTATAACTGGATGAGCTACATGGCGAGTTTGGTTTCACTATCGTTGTTTCCATTCTTAATGCAAGATCAATTAGGGCTGACCGCCGCTGAATATGGCTCTTTGATGATTGTTCCTTCGGCCGGCTTACTTATAGGTAGTGTCGCTTTAAACTTGCTCAATCGTCGGTTTAGCACGCCTCAGCTGATGAGCCTAGCTATCTTGATTATCTTGGCATCGGGAACTTGGCTTTTGACTCATGAGTTATCCATCTTTAACTTAGTTTGGGCGTTTACTTGGTTGGCGATAGCACAAGGTATCTCGTTCCCGCTATCAATCAGCATGTTATTAGAGCCTCATAAGAAACAAGCAGGTGCAGTTTCCGCGTTGTCAGGATCAATCCAGATGTGTTTAGCGGGTTTATTAGGGGGGTATCTAGTCGAGAGTTGGGTCACGACTCATTTACAGTTAGGCGTGTTTTACCTCATTATTGGTGCTGCTATGGGCGGGGTGCTCTGGTCCTCAACCAAAGTGAACAAAAAGAACGATACTGTTGGAGTAGAATATAGCTAATTGCCTAGTTCACTATCGTCCCCGCACCATCGTTAATACGTTGTATTTGTGCTGATGGTTTTCTACAATGCTTCGGTCCATTGAATAGGTAAAAAAAAATGCAGCAAAATGAATTTGAAGTACTGGTAAAAGCTATCTGCGCACTAGATGGCCTGCCTCAAGCGCTAGAGCTATTGAAATCCAATGAGGATACAGAAGTCGCTGAGGCTGCTGCATCACTGACTGGTCAATTTGCACTTGCTGAAGTGGAAGGCGAAAAGCGTATTTACCACGTGACGCTTCAAGAAAATGAACAAGGCGAAGAGCAAGAGTACATCGAACATGTCATGAATGAAGGCGATGACTTAATCAAATTTGCAGCTTGGTTCTTTGAAACAATGTTTGAATTGAAGCAAAAAGACACATATCAAATTGCAGGTAAAACTTACAGACAGCCAAAGCGTAGCTAGGTTTCTCAGTAAAGTATTTTAGAAAGCAGCTCTCTTGAGCTGCTTTTTTTATAAGTGTCTAAACTGATGACTTGGATTGCGATTAGGAATGGAGCATTAAGAATAAACCAAACCTTAGACTAAATTATTGAATTTAATATATAATTTTTGTTTACGTAGATGTAGAAATAGGTTTTATGCAATGGGGTTGCTTATATTGCATTAAAGTGTGATTTAGATCTTGTTTTTGGGTGTTTTACGTGTAGAATCCGCGCATAAGAAAGTTGATTAAGTGCGGAGATAAGCATGAATTACGAACTAGGCCACGCATACCTTGGTCAAATGGCAGCAAAAAACATGATGCACGAAGCATTGTACGGCACTTCAAAGCCAAAGAAACCATCGTTCTTTAAGCGAATGATGAAGAAAATGGCTAAATAAGCATTTTCAAAAACGGAATTTTAAAAGGCCTTAAACTCGATGAAGTTTAAGGCCTTTTTCGTTTTAGCGATTAATGAAGGTCATCGCTCGTTTTGTTGTGGATGGACACAAAAAAACACTGATTAATTCACGATCGGATTTGTAACTCTGTGTGAGTTTAGCCTGCCGATTGGTTGGACAGGTCGACAACGTTATTTGGAATGGTATCTAAACCATTTTCTTTCATCCATACTTCTAAGTTGTCGGCTCCACCGATGTATTTACCATCGAGCCAGATCTGCGGGACGGTGACCGGTGTTTTCTCACCAATGTGTGCTTTTACCTCTGGAATCATACGATACAAAGCGGCGCTGTCTTTTACGACATCGTGATATTGGTATTCAACTCCGGCTTCATCAAGCATTTTCTTTGCTTTAACACAGAATGGACAAGTCGCCTTACCGTAAACGATATTGCCTTTTAAGCTGTCTCGTTTGGTCCACTCTTTGATCACCGATTGGACTAACACACCGCGATTCAGCGCTTCACCTTGGCTTACCACTTTGCCTTCAACAACAAGGATTGGAGCATGCCAAGAGCCTAGTTTTAGCGGCTCCCACCAGTGAGACAACCAATCTTTCACTTCCAATTCGACATCGACATCGGCCAACTCATTCTCAAAAGTATCCTTCAGAATGTCTTTGGTAAGGGTACATTCCCCACATGGGATATTAACTTTAAATGGACCCCAGCTGCCTGCCCAACGGTATAGTGTAATCTTGACTGGTTTCTTCATGGTTACGGCCTCTTTTGAATTCTCTTATCCATATAGAACGGACAGTCGAACTATTTATTTCACCAACCTTAAACTTTCTTCACTTTTGAAGGTTTTTTGGTTTCCCAGTGCGTTATAAATGCAACTGACGCAATAATAATAGCAGCCCCTAGCCATAAACGACCTGGTGGAACCCAACTAAACACAATCCAACCTGCTAAAACATTTAGCGGTAATTTCGCGTGGTCAAAAGGTTGCACAAACGAAGCATCAGCGACCGAGTAGGCTTTTACTATCGCCCATTGAGCGAGTGCCGTCATAACACCGATAACAATCAAGATAGCCCAAATTGTACCGCCGCTTGGCGTCTGCCAATCTGGCGCGGCAAGCAGGATGTTAAATGGTGTGATTAATAGCAGCAGGTACACCACCATGGTTGAAGGGCTGTCTTGCGAAGAGAGCTTTTTCACCATCAGTGAGTAGCATGCCCAGAAGAATGCGGCACCGACTGGTAATAGCGTTGCCCAGTTAAAGTCTTCAGCCCATGGCTCTAGAATCACCATCGCACCTACGAAACCGGCTAAGGTCACGCTCCAGCGAGCTGCCCCAACTTTCTCTTTTAAGAAAAGCCCTGAGCCTATGGTTGCAAACAATGGCGACGTCATGAGAAGGGCAATGCCTTGCCAAATTGGTACTGGGTAAGCCAGTGCCCATATCCAAAGTTGAATACCAATAACAGACAAGAAGACACGGAATACGTGCAATTTGAGGTTATCGGTTTTTAGCGCACGGCGAATGCCCAGCGTTTTCAGATAAGGAAGAATAGCGAACAACGCGATGGCGTATTGAATGACGGCGACGGTGGTAGAAGTAAGTCCGAAATGAATGCTAGCAATTTGAGTTAGGCTGTTAATAACGGCAAAGGCTAGGCCTGCGGTTAGCATCCAGCTAGCGCCTTGGATCGGATGGTGTTGTGACATGATGCTTCTAATTATTTGATGTGGTCCACCTATGATACGGATTTAGCACCACTTAACCAGAAAAAGCATTGATGAAGTTAGTCAGAATATTTGAATATGAAAAAAGGTTGAGCGATTGCCCAACCTTTTTAGCATTAATCTAAAGTAGATTTAGATTAGAAGTCGTAACGTACACCTAGGCGAAGTGTGTCTTCACCTTGAGTTGTTAGGCCTGTAGTTGCGTCTTTTACTTCATCTAAGCCATTGATATAGTATGCAAGGTATGTACGGAAGTTGCTGTTAAGCTTGTAGTAGCCTGCTAGCTCGATGCCATCAACAGAATCTGCTGTAGAACCGTTTGCCGCTTCATCTTCTTGATATGTGTACACTACAGCAGCAGAAAACTGCTTAGTGAATTTATACTGTGCTGCGAATTCCATTGCAGTGAATGACTCAACATCTGCGCCAACTGCTTTATCGTCTGAATCACCTGTAGAGTAGGTTGCTGCTAGGTAAAGGTTATCTAGAGAATATGCTAGACCTGCAAGGATTTGGTTTGCGCTACCTGCACCAGCACCTAGATCTTCGCCAGAGTATGCAAGACCAAGGTCAAGACCGAATGGTAATGAATACACACCAGAGATGCCGTAGCCGTCTGAGTCTTTTTCGCTATTTGCTTGATAAGTTGCTTCTAATTGAAGTGCGTCAAAGCCACCGCGGTATGCAAATACGCTATCTTCTTTGTCAGAAGCTGCGTCGATTACTTGTTGAACACCAGAGAACTCAGTGATATCCGTAAAGTCAGATACGATTACTGAAGCCATGTCTTGGCGGCCGACAGAAAGTGCTTGGCCATCGAAATCAACACCAGCGTACATGTAACGGTTTTTAAACTCACTGTTACCAGTGCTTTGCTCTGCTTCGTAGAAACCGAATGCTGTTACAGTATCTGTAAGTTCTGTTTTACCACCAAGGTTTAAACGGAAACGAGTTTTATCTTCCATTGTACCTTCAACTTCAGCACCACCTGAACCAATGAAATCACCACGGAATTCCGCACGACCGCCAATTTTAAGTTCTGTACCATCAGAGCTGTAAACTGTTGCTGCTAGAGATGAACCTGAAACTAGTGCCGCTACCACTGCAGAAGCTAGAACTGCCTTTTTCATAATCGCTTACCTTGTATTTTAAAATCCGTGAGCAATGTGCTCTCCGTTTCGATATGAAGCTAATTTAGAGCAGATAAATTAAGCTTTCATTTCCATAAAATTACATTTTCGTGAATGGGGAACTTTTTTAAGTGTTGATTTTATTGCATTTTTATTTCAAGTAACTGAGTGTTCGGTGAATAAATATACAAGTTGCGTGTATTTCAACGGTTATATTGACAAGTTTTACCTTGGAATCACGGATGTCGATGGTGAAGAGTTTTGGGAGCGATGAAGGCTTGTCAATCTGATTAACTGCTTGTACTGGTTAGGATATCCTCTATGATGCAAAAACTTAGAAGAGAATAGATTCTGCTCAACAATATGGAGACGTTGGATGAAAACAGAGTACTTAGGCGATGTTTTACAAGGTAGGCAGGTTATTGGCTCCTTGAATGTTGAAGACCTACCCGTTGGAGAGCACCAGTTTTGGTTTCAAGTCACCAGTGATGGGCTAGGGCAACCTAAGAACATGCCGGTTTCTGTTTTCAAAGGCAGTCAAGAAGGTCCTAAGTTGATGATCACCGCCGGTATTCACGGTGATGAGCTAAACGGAGTGTTGGTTGCACAGCAAATTATCAGGGACTTAGTCGGTAAAACGCTCAAAGGCACGGTAACGATTGTGCCTACTGTGAATCTGCCTGGCTTGCTGAACCATAGCCGTGATTTCATCTCTTCGGATCCGGGTTCTTGCCCTGCTAATCTTAATCGACTCTTTCCGGGTGACGCGAATGGCTTGGCAGCGGAGCGCTTTGTTGCGTCTTTGTGGGAGCGTTTGCTTAAGCATAATGCCACCTTCGCCGTTGACCTCCACACTCAAACTCGTGGCGCAGTTTATCCACTTTATGTGTTTGCTGATTACCGCATAGAACAATGTTTGGAGATGGCGAGGCTGATGCAGCCCGATTGTGTTCTGAATGACCCTGGCGACCCAGGTATCTTAGAAACGGTTTGGAATCGAAGTGGAATTCCGAGCATCACGGTGGAAGTTGGGATGGGGAAATTTACTCAGCCTGACATGATTCAACGAGCGGTAGACGGTGTTTTTAACATGCTGTCTTATTATGAAATGTTCGAGGTTGAAATAAATCACCCTGAGAAAATGCAGCTGCCGAGTATGGATTGGATAGAGGGAAATGATGTGGTTTCTATCCGCGCTGATATTGGTGGTTTCGTATTGCCGCAGGTAGAGCTTCTGCAAAGCGTAGAACAAGATGATCTGTTGGCCATTCAATATGACGCTTTTGGTAATGAGTGTCGCCGTTATCACGCGCCGTCTGCCGGACGTGTCCTTAGCTATAACGTGGATGCGCTAAGGGAGCCGGGTGCGCTTGTTTGTCGCTTGCTGAGTTAAGGCTCAGTCGGTTGGACGTTTCCGTGTTAATGCACTGTGTTGTTATCTAAAACACGTAAAAAAAGACCGAGCTAGGCTCGGTCAAAGGACAGTTGTCTAGAGTAAGCACGTCTTGGACTCATCGAGAGAACTGCTTTTAGAGTAGCGAGGCTAGATTAAGAATCCATTGCAAGATAGTGACACTTCGACTGCTTTTCTGTTTCAAAAACAATATTGAAAACATTACCTTAAGCTCATCAAAAGCCGACTGCGAGTTACACCGGTCGGCTTTTTATTACTTCTCTTTTGAATCTTTATCTCTATCTACACTCGATTAAAAAGCGTCATCCACGATCTCTTTTAATCGGTCATAAGGCACATATCCTGGTAAAACATTTCCGTTCATCATCATGGTTGGAGTGCCCGTTAAGCCTAGTGCACTGAACGTTTGATGGTTAGTGGTTAGAACCTGGTTTTGTTCTTGAGTTGTTTTTAGCTCCGCCTCTGTTCCCGTCTTCTTGGCGACTGCTTCTAGTGAGCTTTTCGAGTGAATACCGCTTTTCGCCATCAGCAATCTATCAACTTCAGGGAATGCTTCTGGGTTATCTTTCCATACTTTCATCGCGTATAGCGCCGCGTTGGTGTCTAGCCCCGAAACCTGTTGCTGCTTAAACGATAAGTACACGTTGATCACTTTAATGTCGCTGTTTTCAGAGGCTAATTGAACCAAGCCTTTTTCCAAGCGCTTACAGTAAGGGCAGTTATAGTCGGTAAAGTTAATGATGACCGATTTGCCATCCGGATTGCCCGTGATTGGGTGGGCGTCATTGTTGTATAACCAATCATGGCTTTCCGCTTGGGCTTTTTTCGTTTGCTCTTGACCTGCTACGTACTGCTCTAAACTGGTATGCAATCCAGAGATCGTCGATGGGTTTTCCTTCAGGAATTGATTAATTTCTTCAAGTTGTTGAGTTTGTTCTTTGTTTAATTCTGCGAAGGCATTAGTACTCATTAATGAGCCTAAAATCAGTGCGCTTATCAGATGCTTTTTCATATTGTCTTTTCTCTAATTCGTGATAATCGTGAGCGCTTATTGGGTTGCGCTCACATTAATATTGTTTGTTAAACTGACTGAGTCGGTTTATTCACTTAGCTTTGCTCTGTTTTTCTTTGTGAGCGAGTTAAGCAAAGTAGGTTCTTAACCACAGCCCTATAGGAGAAGTAACGCCTGTTGCGATACTGCTGATCTTTCCGTCTTTGATGATGACGATGCTTGGAGTGACATTAACGCCCCAACTTCTGCTGATTGATCCAGAAAGATCATTGATAACAGGGAAGTCATAATCTTTGGCGTCTAAGAAGCGCTGAACACGTTCGTCTGGACCAGATGAAAGTGCGACAGAAACTACTTGATGGGAGTCGCTGAAGCTATTAACCGTCGGGCTCACCAATTTGCATGCGCTGCACCAAGTCGCCCAAAAATAGACAATAACGGGCTTACCGTTTTTGCTTAGCTCGATAACATCAATATCTTCCCCTTGGAGCGATTGACCCACAATTGGAATCGCGTCGCCTTGAGGCATGCTTCTGCTGTGATAAAAGTCCATGGCAAATGAAACCACGCCAACGATCAATATCATTGAAACCAGTTCCTTTCCCCACTTCTTAAGACGACTTGGCTTTTTGGCCTCACCCTTTACAGCGTCGTCTTCAATCGTGCTAGATTTCTCTTCATTGTTGGGAGTCTTCATCAGTTATCTCGCAGCGTCGATGGCTTGAACGACAGTGTCACTGTTGAGAATGACAGGCAGTGGAATACCGCTTTTATAGCTCGGACCGTAGACGATATTAAATGGCACACCAAATCGCCCATTACTTTGTAAGTATTGAGTGACACTTTCACTTGGTGTTGTCCAATCACCTTTCATCAAAACAATGTCTTCTTGCTGTAGGTGGCTGTAGACAGGGTCTTGAAGGATGACGCCGATCTTGTTGGCTTTACAAGTGATACACCAATCAGCAGTTACATCAACAAACACCGTTTTGCCTTCATCAACGAGCTGAGGGATTTGCTTCGCATCCAGCTTTTGCCAAGCGAGATCGTCAACAATCGGAGTCGCCCAGTTATCAGCGGTGACACTACCGACGATCAATGCAGCACCAAACATCAAGGTTGTGGTTGCGACGATAGGAATAAGCACCTTGCGACCCAACTTACGGCCAATCCAAACCAATACTGAAATCACGATAAACAGTGACAACAAGATAGTTGGGAATTTACCAATGAATGGGCTAAGGAGGCTTGTTAGCCATAGGCTGGTAATGAACATCATTAAGCCAAATACCAGCTTAACTTTGAACATCCACGCCCCAGGCTTTGGAAGCAATTTGGTTAGGCTTGGGAATAGCGCAAAGATCAACCAAGGCGCACTCATACCGATACCGAGCGCGATGAAGATTGCCCATAGCTCTTGGTAGCTTGCTCCGAGTGCATACGCGACAGCGGTTCCTAGGAATGGCGCGCTACATGGCGTTGCTAACAGCGTTGCAAACATGCCTTGAACAAAGTGGCCTGAATGTGAGTCATCACCTTTGGTTGCCATCCAAGTGTTTAAACCTGATGGTAGTCTGAATTCGAATAACCCAAGCAGGTTAATCGAGAACAGCAAAGTGATGATCAGCATGAACCCGATGAACCAAACGTTTTGGAATTGGATTCCCCAACCAATCGCATTACCACCCATTTTTAGTGCGGTCATACCTAGGGCTAACAGCGCAAATGATGTAATGACACCTGAAGCAGAAGCTAAGAATGAGAGTCGGATATGACGATTGGATGCACCTTGGTTTTGAATGATGCTGTTTAATTTCATTCCTAAGACTGGCAACACACATGGCATGATGTTGAGGATCAAACCACCAATTAAAGCGAAGCCTATCATCGCCAAAAAGCCGTTGTTGCTTGTTTGGTAAGCGATCGGTTCTGAGCCAACTTGGGCCGTCATCTCTTCGGCGAAATTAGTGTCTGAAACGGTGACACTCACGTTACGGTCCGTTAAGTCGACTTCACCTATCCAGTTGCTCACATCAAATACGGCCGTCATTGTATTGTCTGCGATGTGGACGCTTGGTTGAGAGAAGAAGTCATCAATCACTTCTTGCCCGTCAATCAACACCATCGGCTTATCCCAGCCATTTTTACTTGTCAGCTGAGTAACCAGTTGCTGTTTGCTCTTGTCCCAAAATAGACCATTGACTGAAGTGCGATTAGCTTCTCGTGGAGATTGGCTCATGCCTTGGTTGAACAAGAACATCGCTTCTTCATCGAGCGCTAAAGTTTGTGGGTCAATCGGCAGTTCGATATCGTAATCGGTTAACACACAGATATTGGTACACGACGGAAAGGTAAACGATGCCCTGAATATCGCAGGCTTCGTGTTGTCTTTCAGGGATAAAGTGACAGGAAAGCTGACATGTTTTTTGTAGCCTAACGTCATGACGTCAAGCTGCTCGTAGTATTTAGGTATCGGCCAGTGCCACTCTACTGACTCAATGTTTGTTGAACCAGACCAGTCCCAGCTTGGCGGAATGCCACCTTCGCCTGGGCTGCGCCAATAGGTTTTCCAGTCGCCGTCGAGTACGACATCGAGCACGGTTTGAATCTTAGAGCCGTCATCCGACTGTTCACCCGTCGACATCATTCGCATTTTTACAGGCGGATGCTCAGGCACGCTTATCCAGCCCGTGGTTTGAGCCAAGGCGGTAAATGACGTCATAACCAAAAGGGCAGTGACTAAGGTTTTCGCGCATGTACGCATAGAGAATGCCAATGAATCGACAAACTTAGTTAGTAGTGTGTTGTACACAAATGTATCTCCAAAAAATAAATAAAAGGGTGTAGTAGCCCGGTTATTTACTCTCTAAATATACAATGCTTTAGATGTAGTCGGTGTTTTGTAGGTCGAGAGGAGCGATGATTGTCTCTAGATAATCTCGAGATGTGAGGTGGTAAGTTAAATGCAACTGCAATAATCAGTACGAATGGGATCAGCCAGCCGGTTTTTGGGGCGGCAAAGGTCAGCATTTTCGAACTCAGGCTGCATGAACTTGAATTGGGAGACGTTAACATTTTAGAGGCTTCTAAACCGAAAACACTGGCGTACAGGTTGGCCATTTTTTCAGAAGAAGCAATGTCGGTTTGAGGATTACTGGTTTCTGTATGATTTTGTGCACCAACTAGGACTGATTGGCCGTTAGCGGATGTAGATAACGATACTTTCTTTATGGACAGAGTACTCGCCAGACAAGTTACGATAACCAGTCCAGTCAGGAAGAGCGCCCAAAGCGAATGCTTTTGTCGGCGATTCTGTGTAGATAAGAAAAGTAGCGATGTGTTCAGCAAATTAGTCAGTAATCAAATCAGTTAGTTGTTAAAACGAGCTCGTTGAATTGTGGCTAGCTTAGATAAGTTCTCTTCGTGCCACAAGTCATAAAATTGTTAAAGTGAAACTAGGTATAAATGAGCGATACACGATAAACGACGCATGAACACCAATTCACGCGAATACGACATTGGGCTCTAGCTAAAGTTCACAACAACTGGCAGTTATCGCGAAGTTATTCTGTATAGAGTAGTTTTTTTGGACTCGAGTTATTAATTATCGATGGCGCGATACAAAAAAGCCCAACTGATCGTAGATGATCTTGTTGGGCTTTGATCATTGGTGTTATTGAAAATTCTTAGTGATTACGACGAGGGCCGTTACGTACCAAGTCTTTACCATTTTCAAAAACTTCTTTGCTGATCCAGCGAGCAAGCAGAACTTTGTGGCTGCTGTTGAATACAGCAACGAAGTGACGACCGTCAGAGTTGTTAGTCGCCATACCAACACCTTCAACGCCTTCAAGGCCTAAACCGCCAGCTTCCACTGAAATTAGGAATTGCTCTAGTTCTTCTAGAGACTCAATAATATCAAGTTCGTTGTTCATTTTTATGCTCTCTTGCTGTGAGCCAACATCGTATTTAGGGCGCTTTAGTGCTGTGCTCGAATGAAGATATTGGCTGTTGTTCTTTGTTGGATGCGTACTCTACAGGTCATAAGAGGGGATTGGAACTCTCAAATATTAGAAGCAGGCTGATAATTTACGAATTTTTAACATAACATACGTTTAAATGCTTGTTATCCATATTCTTTTTACTACTATTTATAGGGTCAATTTAGACAGTAATAGGAATTAATATGATGAAGGTTTGGCGTTGTCTATTGTTAATGTTGGCGTTTGTCGCATTTGGAAGTTATGCGCAGAGCGTTGAGAAAATCGCAGAAGTACAAGATCAGTTAATGCTCGATCTAGCAACATTAGAAACGGCGCATGATGCTGAGAAACCCTTTCTTGAAGATATCTTAAGGCGTAAGAATCAGGGTCTACGCGAAGAGATTTTTTCACAGCTATCGTCAGATAAAAAAGAGGGGCTGGATGTCACTCTTGCTCAGCAGGTTGAACTGCTACAAAAATTGCTGTCATTGAATGAAACTAAAATCGTTTCAATGAGTAAAGAAAATCGTTCCGCTGAGGGTGACGCTAAAAAACGCCTTGAATTGCGTATTCAAAAACGAATCGGAATGATGGATGTCTATTATCAGCAGCTTGCTAAGACCTTAAATTGGTCGAAAGAGCGTGGTGTTGATGTTTCTGTTCCTGAAGGTGAACTTAAAACGGCGTTAGTTGCTCGTTCTAAATACCTGACTAATGCCATTCTTTACACAGACACACAGCGACAAGATCTAGAAGCGCGTTTGTCTTTTGTGAATGAAGAAGAGAAAGCGATCATTAAAAAGGAGCTTGAGCGTTTCAGCGAGCGTACTAGCGTTATGGTCGCGAGCTTAGAAGAAACCATCACGCTAATGGAACCGTTTGGCGTGGATGTGACTTCATATAAACGTGTTTTGTTAGCGACGACAGGCGACATTAACGCCGATGTGTTGGATGTTGATGTTGCACTGGAACTGTTGGATGGTTGGCTACGTTCGTTCAGTTCATGGGCTTTCGAAAATACCCCTTCTTTTATCGTTAAACTTGCTCTGTTTCTCGGTATTTTGTATGTAACTCGCCTTATTGCTAACGTGGCTCGCAAAACCGTTCGTAAGAGTGTTTCGCACTCTAAAATGGACTTCAGTGTATTGATGCAGGACTTCTTTGTATCCATCGCATCTAAAGCAGTCGTGTTTATCGGTTTGCTTATTGCACTGTCTCAAATAGGGATAGAGCTAGCACCTCTTCTTACTGGTTTCGGTGTAGCCGGTGTCATCATTGGTTTCGCATTGCAAGACACACTATCTAACTTTGCATCGGGTTTGATGATCTTGATCTACCGTCCTTATGATGTCGGTGACATGGTTAAAGTGGCGGGTGTGCAAGGCACGGTAAAAGACATGAGCTTAGTGTCGACGACTGTTCAAACCATCGATAACCAACGCTTGGTGATCCCAAATAACAAGATCTGGGGTGACGTGATCAACAACATCACGGCAGAACGTGTGAGACGTGTTGATATGGTTTTCGGTATTGGTTACTCAGATGATATCGATAAAGCGAAAGCGGTATTGAACGACATCATTGTTGCGCACCCTCTAGTGTTGAAAAAACCAGAACATATGATCAAGCTTCATACCTTGAATACGTCTTCTGTTGATTTCGTAGTACGACCTTGGGTTAAGACTGATGACTATTGGGATGTGTACTGGGATGTAACGGAAACCGTGAAGAAACGCTTCGATGAAGAAGGCATCACGATTCCATTCCCTCAACGAGATGTACATATTTACAATCACGAAGAGAACTAAACGAAAGATCTAGTATGAAAAGCTATTACGAAAAAGCTAAGCATGGCTTAGAGCCATCATTCTTAATGTGATATCAAATGGACGCTGAACAAGCGTCCATTTTTATTGGCTGCCGCTTATGTTGAGCTTCATTCTTTTATGTCACTCAACCACCTTAGAATTACGTTATGATGGGGTAGGCTTAATCTGGAAAGTTGAAATCGAATGGATGATTCACAGCAAAAAACGAATACTAGAAATACAACGGTAAGAAAAGCGGCGCGAATTGAAAGCGTTATGAACTCTGCGATGTGGCATTTAACTCAGAGAGACATGACGGAAAGCGAGTTGATTGCGAAGCTCAAAGTGAAAACCGACAATCAAGAATGGATCGATGAAACTTTAGAGACATTGAAAGGCTTCGGGTATCTCAAGTCTGACCAAGTGTTTGCAGAACAATTCGTGGAACAAGCTTTCTCTGGTGAATTTGGTTCTCGATACATTGTCGAAAAACTGAAGAAGAAGGGTCTGACCGATTCAGTGATTTCTGATGCCATCCATAAAGTGTCGTTCGAAAAGTCTACTGATGAACAAACCATCTTGATAGACCGAATCAACCACTACTATTCAAGCTTTACCATGAGCCGTGAAAAGCTGGTTTCGACACTGCAAAAGCGTGGCTTTAGCTATCAACAAGTTAAGGTAGCGATTGACCAGCACCCACAAGCGCATCAACTGAAAAGTAATATTCAAATTAAGGCCGAGAAAGCCGATTTGGCAAAAGAGGTGCTCAAGTATGCTCGTAAAGGCAAGGGCCTGACCGTCATTCAGCAAGAACTTAGACAACGACAAATCGACACAAGTGAGCTGTCATCGCTCATCGACCGATTGATTAATGAAGAGCAGCTAGATTTCTATTCTTCGTGTTTAGAACAGTTGCAGAAGAAGTCTTATGACCTAAACGATCATAAAGAACGCTCTAAGGCTTACGCGATGCTAAGTCGAAAGGGGTTCTCTTCAGACGAGATCAAATTTGCGTTGAGTGAAGATAACGAATAACTAAGCCGGAAAAATTTCCTATGTAGTATGTTGGTTTGTCCTAAGTAACTATTGTCGAGTAGACGACACTTGTTACCAA
>NZ_AJZD02000001.1 GCF_000272105.2 Vibrio splendidus 12E03 | reverse complement strand
GAAAGTCAAAAAACACGGGACAGATGGCAAACGTAAAGTCTGGCAAAAGCAGTACGCGATGACAAAAGCGTTGAACAACCTCACTGGGCTAGGCATGCCTGAAACTTGCCACATTGACTAAGAAACACACGAAATGGAGCGGCTCTGCCTCTAAACTGAATTACGCATCAAAGCCCTATCGTTGAATATAAAAGTTGGCACTTTACATAGCTATGAGGTAGCTCCCCCTAAAACGATTGAACTATGAGATTAACTAAACGATACTAGAATGAAAAATAATCAGAGGGAAAGGAATGAGACTTACATTTGCCCAGTTTTTACACTATGTAAGAACAGAAAAAACATTGACACAACAGGAAATGGTCGACTTACTTAGTCGTTCTGATACAAATCTTTCTAAGCTTGACCTCACTACCTTTAGTCGCTGGGAGAGAGGAATAACATCGCCCAAATTATCTAAGCAATTACTCATAGCCAGAACAATGGATGAAGACGTTTTAAAACTCATTGATCCAGACGTTGAAGCCAAAGAAAAGAATAAACGTCATTTTGAAAAAATGACCAACCGTATCCTTCACCCATACTCAAAAACTCCTAAAACGTTTTCCCATTACTATCACGGCTCATTAGCTAAACAACATAGTTTGTGTGAGCAGTTGGTTGGATTTCACCAAGACTATATGGGTATATGTGTCGACGCTGGGGATATACAACAAAGTAAAATGGTTTTGAATACATTTAGTGACTCTTCAGGTATGTTAGTAGGGCATTTACTTTACGGTTTTGTGCCGATCGAGCAGCAAGCTTCATCACTTAATCCAAACCAACTATCAGCCTGCCCCTTTCTAGATCTAGAAAAAAGCATGGAACAACCTGTAGATCTGTATGTAATCTCTACGTTCGGTTCTTTGCCTACTCCTAGAATGGCTAGTATTATGTTTATGTTGGATATCTTGTGCCAAAATACTCGCATCAAAAATCTAGTATTAAATTGTCATGATCAAGAAGCCTATGCCCTGTTCGAAACGAGTACAGACTTTGAACTTGTATCAAAAGGTAACGAAATCCCTTTCGGAGGCGTTAAAGTTTTTGGGAAAAATTACAAATATGCGCAAATTAGAATCAAATCTGAAAATATTCTCGCATTGAAAGTAATATCAAGCTTTCTTCCATTTATTCAGGATTACATTCAAAACTTATTAGAAGATTAGATACCCCGATGCATTCACGGGGTATCTACAGTGACAGCTCCATGCGGAGTTAGCCATTCATCCATGGGAAAACCCGTGGTTTCTGTATCCACAGAATAAATTCGACCTTTCATCGAAAGATGAAAACGATGTTAACCTAGGTCGAACAGTCCACAAAAGATTCGAATGGACTTGTTATCGAACCTCCGCTACGCACGAGGCATAATGCTTCCCCCTATCACTTTGGGTTACTTCACTATTATTTTTAAGACTAACTAAAATATAATTAGAAGACATTTCGTCTAGAGTATCTGTCCAATAACGCAATGAAGCTGGCCACCCCCACAAATTATAGAAAGAAGTGGATCCTGAGTTATCAAAATCAAAGAGGCTTTTTAGTTCATTTCTTGAGGCTCTACGCCATCCCGTTCGGCCTGCAAAATTTAAATCATCTAACTTTTTGCACCAGCGGTCTAATTGACCATTCTCTCCGGGAATAGTAACGCCAACGCCACTCTGTAGAAAGAGTGCAAAGCTTCCTGTCGGCCCGTCAGTTCCATCCTCAACTCGCAATTCTGCGTATGTGTCATTACTATTGCTAGCAACACTTTGACGAGTATACTCCAACCTATTCATCACCAATTCTGATGGACTGCTCGTATACCATTTTACAGTTCCGTCAAAGCCAACGACTTCTCTAACTTTCAGACAATACCCCGTAGCATTCGATTGATCACTATTATTAACTCCACCAGTTGGAGATGTATCTATAGAAGAACCACTCTCGTTTCCACATACCAATAAAGTGGGGTCTAACACGTTTACTGCAACCGGTGTACTCATGACCGAATCAAAGGATGCGGTAGTTTCGGTTATTCCTAGGCTAACACCTGTTACTATACCTCCTAGGACCATTGCAATGTTTGTATCTTGCCCGACCCAATTGACAGAAGGAGTAATTGGAATCATTGTGCCATCAGAATATACGCCTGTAGCGACTAATGTTCTCGAACCTGATAAGTTTACTTCAACAGGGTTTGGTGAGACCTCTATAGATAATAAGATGCTATCCGTCACTTCTAACGCCGCATTCGCACTGAAGCTTTGACCGTTGGCTTGACCCGACGCGGTTATAGTGACACTGCCAACCTTGACTCCAGTGGCCACTCCATCGCTATCTATGGTAGCAATATTGCTATTACTGCTTTGCCAGTTAAGCGCCTCTTGACTTGTTACATCAAGAGCCTGGCCATCAGACAGGGTTGCAGTGGCGGTAAAGGTCGTGGCTAGTCCCAGTGGAGTCGTTTGTGTGGTTGGGGTTATATACAACGATTCTACGATAGC